>DASXRM010000056.1:0-5650 GCA_036506575.1 Gemmatimonadales bacterium
GAGCGGCGGCTTATCGGTGTAGGGGCTTCCGTTCAAATAGGGTACCAGCCAGTCGCCGCGACGCCACATCTCCCAAGCCACTGAGAGGTAGCGGGTCTCGTCGACCGGGAGTAAGGGGCGGACCGCCAGGGCGACCGCGACCAGGATCCCCCACAGGATCACCCAGCTCCAACGGCCCAGCACCTGCGCTGAGCGGTCACTGAGCGACACGGCGCTGCTTGTGAATCAGGTGCAGATTGCGGGAGTAGACGAGGATCCCGGTGAGTTGGCCGACGAAGAAGACCGGATCGCGCCGGTGAAGCGCGTAGGCGAGAAGCAAGACCGCGCCCCCCACACTCAGGTACCAGAACTCGATCGGAACCACACTTTGACCGGCGCGCTCACTCCGCCACCATTGAATCAGGAACCTTAGGGCGAACAGCGCCTGGCCGAGAAAGCCGAGGGCGAGCCAGAGCACGTTACCGTCCATCGGGCTCCTCCACGATCGTCGCATGGATAGGCCGGCGCTGGAGCCACAGAACCCCCGCGAGGTCGACGATGCCGACCCAGAGCCGGTCGACCACCCCATAATGGGAGCGGCCATATCGGCGCGGTCGGTGACTCACGGGAACCGAAGCAACCTGCCAGCCACTGTGCAAGAACAGGGCAGGAAGAAAACGGTGCATGTGATCGAACTGCGGCACCGCGAGGAAGGCGTCACGGCTGAACAGCTTGATTCCACATCCCGTGTCCGGCGTGGCATCGCCGAGCACGCCGGCGCGGACGGTGTTCGCGATCCGCCCAGCCACCCGCTTATCCCACCGGTCTCGACGCCGTCGCCGCTCACCAATGACCAGCCGGAGCGCCGGCGGCGCGGCAGGATCTCGTATCGCGGCGAGCAGCGGTAGGATATCTGCCGGGTCGTTCTGCCCGTCCCCATCGAGGGTGGCAACCCAGCCCCCCCGCGCCGCGCGCACTCCGCTGACGATTGCCGCGCTCTGGCCCGCCCGCTGCCGGTGGCGCACGATCCGCAACCGAGAAAATTCCGACGCCAACACCGACAGGCGCCCGGCGGTCCCGTCGTCGCTCCCGTCATCTACGTAGATAACTTCATAGTCGACCCGGCCATCGAGAGCCCCTCTGATCTCCGCCACCAGCTCGGCCAGGTTATCGATCTCATTGTGAACCGGCACCACCACGGACAATTCCGGACTCACGGCATCGCCTCCAAGCGCTATGGGCTATGGGCGTTTTCCAGAGAAGCTTCCAAGCTCAGGGCCGGTTGTTGAGGAATCCGTCAGTTCCAGGAGCAGCCAATAGCCAACGGCCCACAGGCAATAGCCCACAGCCCATAGCCCCCTCACCCCCCCAGCCACAGTCCCACGCCGCTTGCCGCTCCCAACGCCGCCAGTCCCAACCCCGCGATCCGGCGGAACTCTCCCCGGCCCAGGAAGAGTACCAAGACTAGCTTCAGAACGGTGTTCGAGAGAATCCCGATCCCGATCGCCCGCGCCCCGAGCGCGGCGGCCTCGGCGCCTCCCCCCAGCCGCGTCATCGAGTAGGTCAACGCGTCAACATCGGTGAGACCGAGTACCGCCGCGGAGGCGAGCACTCCCCTCGCTCCCCACAGGTGCCGCACCAACGGCAGGAGCAGCAGCACGACCTGGAACGCAAGCGCCATCCGGATCGCGTTCCAGAGGCCCAGCGGATTGCGGGCCGGCTCGGCGGTTTCGCGCTCGGGCTTCCTGTCGCGGCGGAGATAGAGCCCGAGCAGGACTGCCGTCCCCAGCAGCAGCACTGGCGCCAAATAGCGAATCAGTGCGAGGGCGACATCAGGCTGCAGCGCGGTCGCAAGGATCTCGACCCGCAGGACCATCACGGTGCAGGCGCCCACGACGCCGAGGGCGAGCGCGCGCCCGAGGGCGGGGGTGTCCCGGCTCTTGCGGGAGAATTGAAAGGTGACGGCGGTGGAGGAGACCAGGCCGCCCAGCAGGCCGGTGAGGCCGTACCCGCGGCTCGTCCCCAGCCAGCGGCTGATGAGATATCCGGCGAAGTTGAGCCCGGAGAAGAGCAGCACCACCGCCCAGATGGCGCGCGGCCGGATGCTGTCGTAGGGCCCGAATGGCCCGGCCGGCAGGAGCGGGAGGATAACCACGGCGAGCACGGCGAACTGCAACGCCGCCTTGAGCTCCCGTTCTCCCAGCCGTTCGATCGCCGAGTGGATCCGGGTCTTCTCTACCAGCGCGAGGACCATGACCGACGCCACCGCACTGGTGACCAGTGGAAAGCCCAGACTGGCGATGGCGCCGAGCGCCAGCACCACCAGGGCAGCCACCTCGGTGGTCCCATCGATGGCGGCCCCGCCGCGGCGTGCGGCCATCACGTAGGCGGCCACAGTCAGAAGGGATCCGCTCGCGAGGAGGAGCGCCCCTGGCAGCAGCAGACCGCCATCGATCAGCCAGCCGGCCAGGCCACCGAGCAGGCCCAGCAGCAGGAACGTGCGGACACCCGCGAACCTGGCCGCCGGCCCGGTGGCATGGCCGGACCACTCCCGTTCGATACCCACCGCCAGCCCCGCCAATCCCGCCACGGCGAGCCCAGTGGCAACAGTCAGGTCAACCCGCATCTCCACGGTCGTCCCCCCTCTGCTGCGAAGGTACGGAGCGGCGGGTTAGACCGATAGTTCAGGGAGGTTGTCACACCGAGCCTTCTTGACGACCTCGGTACCTAGGCGTAAGGTCTTGCACGAAAAGGCACACCCGGCGAAAGCCGGTGCCGCAAAGCCACGGGTCCTCGCTTCCTTCGCGACGCTGCCGCTGGCGTCACGAAGAACCCACGATCGCCGAGCCGCCGAAAGGTACGCTCGGCGATTTGCGTCTTGGCGCGGCCAGTCCACCCCGGACGCCCCCGGCGAGTGTCCAGCGACGCTGGCACGGCGTCGCCCCACCGACGAACGGAGGTAGCGAAATCATGTTCAACCATACGCGGCGACCAGCCACGGCCGTCCGGATTCCGATCACCCGGTTGGGCGGGCTCGGGCTGCTCCTGGTCATGGCTGGGTGTGAGGGGACGAACGATGTGAGTGGCCCAGCAGATGTTGCTGGCCCGGCGCCCGGAGCCTCGATGGCCCAAAGTGCGGGAGCGCCTCACAGTGTGCAGGCTACGGGGGGTGGTACAACGACCTTCGGACAGGATCTCGACGGGAACGGTGCCATCAACTTGTCGCACTTTGGCTTCGCGGCCGTTATTGCGAGCGACGGCTCCGCCCACGGCCATTTCATGTGCCTCATGGCAGGGAATGCAGAGATCCTCGGGCTCAAGCTCATGGCCGTGCAGGGCCCCGTGACCTTCGGCAGCGCCGATGGGACGGCCTTCGGCGGCACGGCGACGGTGAAGGTCTTCCACGCGTTCGGCAACGGCCGGGAGTCCATGTTCGCGAACGTGCCCTACAGCGTTGTGGTGGCGCCTGGTGGCGCCGGCGTCGGCACGTTGAAAATGACGGTCTATGGCGTCTTTGATGGGGTCGCCGGGGACGACGTGATCGGGAACGGGAACTACGACCTCGCGAAAGAGACGCTGCGGAGCGGGAGGATCACGGTCCACTAGGCCGGCGACGACGGGCTCGGTCGGCCCGCCGGCCTCACCCCAGGAAGGAGGGCATCATGAATGTATTGAAAGCTGGCGCCATGAGCGCATTGCTCGGCACATTGCTCTTCGGTTGTGAGGACCGCAACCCTGCCGCCATCTCGGAAGGGACGACAGGGCCGGACGCCGGTACCGGGGTCTCCGCGAAGGCGGGGTCACTGAACGCGTTGATGAGATGGGACATCATCAACGCCGACTTCGCGACCGGCACCGCCTCCGCCGGCGGCGTGGCATCGGCGTTTGCCAACGACAACTCGAAGATCACCCTCACCGGCTCGGGGACGTTCCGCTCGAATCCCGGCAAGTCACAGAACGTGACCGGCGGCGGGGACTGGACCACCTATGCCCCCGGCGGCTCGGTGACCGGGAGCGGCTCGTACAAGGTCACCGGCTTCGTGAGCTTCGTGCTGGCGACCGGCACGCCGCCTCTGCCGAACGACGACATCGGGCCCGATGCCCGACCCGGTCTCGCAGTGCTGTCGATCTCGTACTCCGATGGCAGCGACGGGGTGCTCATCGTCAGTTGCCATTTCGTAGGGACATCGGATGCGGTGTTCGAAGGGATCACGGCCACCAAGGGCTATGTGGACTACTGGAACCGCGAGGCCCCTCCCGCTCCTCCCGGGAACGCCAACCGGACGGCCTTCCACATCCTCAAGTAGGCTCACGGATTACGCGTCCGCCGGCGGAGCAGCAGCGAAAACGCCCCGCTGGCGGACGGCCGCTGGAACTCGGTCAGGTGTTTCGATCTGGTTCCGCATGTTACCCTTCTGCGGTAGACAGGCACAGCTGCAGGCCCCACCGAAGGAGATCGCCAAATGCGAACCGTTTCAGCAATGGGCGCGGCGTTCTGCCTCACCCTTGCTGCCTGCGGGGGGGGATCCGGCTCAAACACCGAACCTTCCCCTCCCCTGTCGATAACCCTTCCCACGAATCCGATCGCGTCTGGTACCTCGGTGCAGGCGTCGGCGAGTATCGGCGGCTCACCGGCGTCTAATGTGACGTGGTCAAGCTCGAATTCAGTAGTCGCGTCGGTTAGTTCCACCGGGTTGATCACCGGAGCTCTGGCAGGCAGCGCGATTATTCACGCCACCTCCGGCACCAGCACTGGGCAGATCTCGGTGACGGTCATTCCGGGCGCTCCTGCGACCATCACTATCTACGCCGGCAACGGTCAATCTGGCCGCGCGGGATCCCAACTCAGCGATCCTCTCTGTACCAACGTAAAGGATGCAGCCGGAAACCTGATCATCGGCGCAACCGTGTCCTACACCGTAATGACCGGCGGGGGTCAGCTCGCCGATCCCACCACTCCCACGACGGACGCCAACGGTATCGCGATCTCGGGCTTGTGGACGCTCGGCCCCGCGGCAGGCACTCAAACGGTGGTAGCCTCCTCGGCAGGCGCTGGCTCCGTGACTTTCAGGGCCACGGCTCAATAGCGGTAAGAGTCGCTCAACACCTCACGGTAGCTGCGTATGCGCCCCGTGCGATTTCTTTTCCGCCTCGTGGCGACCGGAGCCGCGCTCGGCCTCGCCGGGTGCGAACAGGACGTCACGTCGCCAGAGAGCCGCCCCGCCGCCCCATCGCGGCAGGCTGCGAGCGCGTCGGAAAACGTCGTGCTCCAATGGGACAACGCGGCGCTGCATGCGATTCGGGTGACGAAGCCGGGTCCCCCGATCGTCGCGCGAGCCCTCGCCATCGTCCACACGGCGATGTACGACGCCTGGGTGGCGTACGACGACCACGCGGTTGGCACCCGCCTGGGCGGCACCTTGCGACGCCCCCTGGTCGAGCGCACGCTCGTCAACAAGAGCGAAGCCGTGAGTTTCGCCGCATACCGGGCGTTGGTCGACCTCTTTCCCACCCAGACGTCCCCGTTCAACGACCTGATGGCGAGCCTCGGCTACGATCCGGCCAACCCCTCGACCGACGTCGCCACATCGGCCGGCATCGGAAACGTCGCGGCGGCAGCGGTGATCGGATTCCGCCACCATGACGGCGCCAACCAGCTGGGTGATTTACA
>DASXRM010000057.1:0-2561 GCA_036506575.1 Gemmatimonadales bacterium
GGAGAGCCTCCACTGCGCCGGGCTTAGCCGACGCCGTCGGGCTCAATGCAACAGTGCCGTCGGTGGTGACCTCGACGGGCGTGACCTTGCTCGCGCCCATCGCCCGCTCGAAGAATCGGTGGGCTTCCTTCGCGTCGCGCCGCGGAGAGACGAATACGTCGACGACCTGCCCGAACTGATCGATCGCACGGTAGATACTACGGGGGCGGCCAAAGAGTGTGGCCGCTCAGGCGTCTGAGCTGCCGGAATGCGAAATTGGCATCACCCCATTTGATTGCCCCCGTGATATACCGCCACCGACCGGCGACCTTCACATAGGTCTCGTCCACCTGCCAGCGGTCACCGACGGCGTGCCGGCAGGGGCGGGCGGCCTCGGTCAGCAGCGGCGTGAACCGCTGCACCCAGCGGTAGATCGTCACGTGGTCGACCTCGACACCACGCTCGGCGAGCAGCTCCTCGACATCTCGGTAGGACAGGCCGAAGCGCAGGTACCAGCGGACGGCGAGCACGATGACGTCGGACGGGAAGCGGAAGCCGGCAAAGGCCGAGCGGGCGCTGGAAGCCGGACGAGGGCGGCGCGTTCTCATGCCGAAAGTGTGGCTACTCGAAGGCGGTCACCGTGAACGCAACAGCGCCGGCTATCCCATAGCTCGCCTGGCCACCCTGAGGGCAAGGTCAAGCCGGTTCACTACCCGGTCCAGGCGTCCGTGCCGGAGAAGGGCGACGTAAGGGGAGTCGAACTCGAACAGCAGGGACCGAATGAGGTAGGAGTTGGTTATCCCCTGCCAGTCGACTGAATCAGTGGTTAGCGGCCTTCTTATTTCGAACAGCCATCTATGGAGCGAATCCCTATCAACCTTCACCACGAGGTCGAGCTCGGTCAGGAAAGCGCCGTCGTCTTGTCTGTATTCGTGCACAGCCCAGCGAAAGACTATCCTTGAGAGTTCAGAGATGCCCGGCTGGACCGGCGGCTCCTTCCTAATCTCTTGCCTGATCTCTTGATAGGACCGCTCCAAGATAGGCCAGACCGTGGCCAGAGCGTGCCGAACGTCGCTAGAGGGAGCCACCCTACGAAGATCTGATCGCCGCCCCGCTCGAGGAACACTAGTTGCTGGATCCGCGAGTAGTCCTCGACTAGGGCGGCCAACAGGAACAGGCGGGTGGACCACCAGTAGTTACCGTCGCGCAGGTTGAGTTCGAGCAGCTCTTGCTCAGGCCGGACGATCGCCTCGGTAACCTTTTCAACGATAGCCTCATTGCCGGAGAAGTGCTGCGCTTCCGTGATGGCCCCAACCACCTCGGTCTCTATTCGGGTGGACGCCGGGGCAAGTGCGACCTCGAACCCGAAAGCCTTGAATCCGGTCAGTCGGTCCCAGAGTAGGGCCAAGGCCAGAGGTGCGGCCGCGAGGGCGGCGATAGTCGCCGCGGAAGGCTGGGCTTGATCCGGCCAGCCCAAATGAACGATGCCGTAGACGACGGCGAGGAGCCCGACCACAGCGTACCCTGCTACCGCGACGACGAGTATGCGGCGTGCTGCTGCGAGGGACCTAGCAGGGTGGTCCCTTTTGTGAGCCGGCGTAGTCGCTGGGCGCTCCATCGAGGACCCACATTCCCATTCATCCCGTTTGATGTTCACAAGTATCGCCCGGCGCTCGGATCGTTGGAAGTCCCAACCGGGCCGGCAAGGTGGTTCGAGCTGCTCTTGCTCCTCACCGCGCGTAACCACACCCGTAATCCTTTGTTGGGCCGGGAACCTTGCCGTACCTGTTCGGGCATCTCCCCAAGCACCGCGCCCCGGCCGGTCGGGTGCTTGCACGGCTGCTCGACCCTGAAATCGTCGGCCTCCAAGACGTTGAAGGGATTGCGGCGTCGATCAGGCCAAAGCAAGAAGGGCGGCCGGCACAATCCGCCGGAGGCGTGGGTGTGGTCGCCGCAGCCAACCCACCAGCCGATCGTTTCCCGCGAGCTGTTTGCCGCCGCGCAGCAGGTGGCACCCCGACGGCGGGGCCCGGGAGAGCGAGATCGACCGGAAGGCGATGGCCGACCTTGTCGGAGCGGGTGGGCACGCCACCTACCAGGCGCGGCTCATGATCCTTGGCGGCTCATCGGACCAGTGGTCAGCCTGGCTGGAGCAGGGGGTGGTCAGCCTGGCTGGAGCAGGGGAGCCCTCCTGAGGTTACGTCCGGCTGATCACGCGGATCGCCGAGTGATCGCCTCAAGTTTCGTGAATCACCTGAATCGCTAGAAGGGGAGAAAGGAGAGGAATCGTCAGGAGATGTGGATCGCCGATCCTGCAGATCACGCGGCGCCTCCTGAACGTCTTCAGGGCACTCGATCACCACCCCTTGTCGAACCTGGCTCCGACGGCCAGCCCGTTCAGTTGTTCAAGTCGCCCCCGCGGTTCTGCATGAGGTTCCGTCGCCGGTCGTTGACCCGAATTTGCGTTTCCGCTATGGTTGCTCGAACATGTGTTCGAGTAGCAACACCCGCCAGCCACAGGTGGTACGGGCGATGTACGGCCTGGTAGTGGGGAGGGAACTTGATGGGCAGAGTCCTCATCG
>DASXRM010000058.1:0-3619 GCA_036506575.1 Gemmatimonadales bacterium
AGGTGATCTTCACTCGCGGCAGGCTGCTGGTGATGAACGCCAACCTGGATTCACTCGGCAAACCGGCTGGCGAGAGCTGGATCAGCGTGATCGATCCGGCGGCCGGCGACGCCGGGACATTGATTGATTCGATTCCCCTGATCGGGCCGGGCAACGCCCAATTCAGCGCGGTCGCGGATGACGGGCTGGTCTATGTGGTACAGGACGGTGATCCCAGCATCGACGAGGGGCGCCTCTCAGTGGTGGACCCGGTGCGGCGCCAGGAGCTGGCGAGCTTCGGTGGCTTCGGGTTTGGTCCCGGAGACTTGACGGCTGACCGGGGCGACCGGCTCCTGATAAGCTCTCGCACCGAGGGGCTGATGGAGTTCGATACCGCGGAACGGACGGTCGTCCGCGGCCAGGGGAACGGGATCCCCATTCCGGCGAATACCGGTGTCGCCGTGGACTCGCAGGGTAGGGTCTACGCGCTGGAGTCCGGATGCTCGGACAACGGTCTGGTACACGTCCTTCGTCCCGATTTCACGGAGATTCGCACCGTCCAGGTGGGCCGGTGCGCCACGCAGGCGTTGCTGGCCCGAGTCCTGCCGGCTGGGGTCGAAATCACCGACGACTCCCCGCTGTAGCGGCGTGCCCGATGCCGCTGGTCTCCACTTCCGCTATCGTGCTCTCGTCGGTTCGCTACAGCGAGACCTCGAAGATCGTCCGGCTCGCTACCCGTGACCTCGGGGTCCAGAGCGGCATCGCCAAAGGCGCATTGCGTCCCAAGAGCCGTTTCGGTGGGGCTCTCCAGATCCTGAGCGAGGGCCAGGCCCAGCTGCTGGTAAAGGAGCATCGTGAGCTGAACCTCCTTACCGCGTTTGATCTCAGGCGACTGCACGTGGGATTGGCTGCCGATCTGGAGCGCTACGCGTTCGCCTGTGCCCTTAGTGAGGTCATGCTACGCTTCGCCCCGCCGGATCCTCATCCGGAAAGTTTCGATCTTCTCCAGCAGGCTCTGGCGGCGCTCGAAACCGCACCGGTTGTCAGCGTCGAGCCGCTTGGGTTTCGGCTCCTCTGGCAGTTGGTGAGCGTGCTCGGCTTTGCTCCTTCGATCGACGCCTGTGTCATCGACGGGACTCCCCTGCCGCGGAACGGGCCGCTCCCGTTCAGCACCCGCGATGGCGGCGCGCTTTGCCCGGCCTGCGCCGCCCAGCACGGAGCCACCCAACTTCCCGAGGATGATCGCGCCGATCTCGTCGCGTTACTGGATCCGGCTGCGGCGCTCCCCGTCCTTGATGCGAGGCATGGTGTGGCGCATCGCCGCCTGCTCGCACGCTACATCCGCTACCATCTGGCCGAGGGCGCGGACCTTCCGGCGCTGGAATTCTGGATGCAGCGCCCCTGGGCGGCCGCATGATCATCGGCACGGCGGGACATATCGACCACGGCAAATCGACTCTCGTCACCGCGCTCACGGGGCGGCCGATGGATCGGCTGGCCGAGGAGCGGCGCCGGGAAATCACCATCGAGCTCAACTTTGCACCGCTCGAGTTGGGTGCCGGGAACGTGGCGGGTGTGGTTGACGTCCCCGGCCATGAGGACTTTGTCCGGACCATGGTGGCCGGCGCATCCGGGATCGACCTGGCGCTCCTGGTTGTCGCCGCGGACGAAGGGATCATGCCGCAGACCGAAGAGCACCTTCTCGTCCTCGAGCAGTTGGGTGTCCAGGCGGGTATTCCGGTCATCAGCAAGGCGGATCTTGCGGAGCCTGACTGGCTTCAGCTCGTCATGCTGGAGGTTTCCGAGCGCCTCCGGTCATCATCGATTGCTTTCGATTCGCCGATAGCCGTGTCGGCGCGGACAGGTGAAGGGATCGATGCCTTGCGCCAGCGCCTGGTGGCACACGGCAGAATGGTCGCCCGCCGGAATCCTGGGGATGCATTCCGGATGCCGATCGATCGGGTCTTCTCCCTCTCCGGCGTCGGTACCGTCGTGACCGGCACGGCCTGGTCCGGCCGCATCACCGTCGGCGATTGGGCTCTTGCCCTTCCCTCAGGGCTCCGCGGTCGAGTCCGTTCACTGGAGAGTCACGGACACGGGGTCAATCGGAGTGAGCCGGGGGCCCGGACGGCCGTTGGCCTGGCCGGCATCGAGCGCACGGCGCTCGCGCGGGGCGATGTGCTGGTGACGCAGGAGCTGCCCTGGGCGCCGACGTCGGCGCTGGACGTCGAGATCGTCCTGGATGCCAAGGCACCCCGGCCTCTGACCTCGCGCACTCGGGTGCGTCTACTCCTGGGTACCGCGGAGGTGATGGCCAGAGTTCTGCCGCGAATGCCGATCGAGCCCGGAGGGAAAGGCATGGCTCGACTGAGACTCGAGGCACCCCTCGTCGCGCGGTCTCAAGATCGCTTTGTGCTCCGGAGCTATAGCCCCGTCACCACTCTCGGTGGCGGTCGGGTCATCGACCCGCTTCCCCCCCGGCGGCGCAGCCTTTGGCCTCAGGAGCTCGCATCCATCGATCCGGGGGAGCGCTTCCGCAGCCTGCTCCAGAGACGGCCCGGGGGAATCGAAACGGCGTCGCTGCCGATCCTGATCGGTATCCCCCAGAACATGGCCGTCGAGGTCGCACGGCGAGAGCCGGGCGCTCGCCTGGTCGGCAACCTCTGGGTGACCACCTCGGCGGTGGAGGAGATCGGCACCCGCGCGCTGGCGGTCTTGCGAGAGTTCCATCGGCAGCACGCTAGCGAGCGGGGGATGCCGCTTGAGACGCTGCGTCACGCACTTCGTGCCGGGGAGGGGGTCATCGAGGCGGCCCTGGATGATTTTGGCCGGGCCGGCCGCCTCCGGCGCCATGACAGCCTGGTCTCGCTCGCGGGCTTCGTCGCCCGGGTTGCCGGTGGTGACGCCGAGATCGATCGCATCGTGAAGATCCTGGGGGACGCGCATCTCAGTCCCCCCTCGGTTCCCGAGCTGGAACAGTCCACCGGCCGGCGGGATCTCCACCCGCTCCTGCGTCTTGCCGCAGCGAGCGGACGGGTCGAGGCGGTCGAGCGCGATCGTTACTACGCGCGAGAAGCTCTGGACCAGTTCACCGCGGTGCTGAACGACATGGGGCGGCAAGGCACCATCATCCCGGCGGCGGTTCGAGATCGACTGGGCATCAGCCGGAAGTACCTGATTCCCCTCCTGGAGTGGGCCGATGGCAAGGGGATCACAGTCCGGGAAGGCGATGGTCGGAGGCTTAGGGGCAAGTCGAGAGTCTAGAGTCGAGACCTTGACTCTCGACTCTCGACTCTAGACCTTCGTTTTAGATGTCTCCATCCTGCATCCCGACCAGCGCGGAGGTGCCACTACCGTTTCAAATTGTATGAAGAGGAGCGCCCATGGTCCGCTTTGCGTGGCCGGGGTGGTGGCTCGGGCTTCTGGTGGGGGCAGGCTCCCCGGTAGCGGCACAAGCGAATGTGCTCCCGCCGCGAGTCGAGTTGAAGGAGAACTACCCCAATCCGTTTTTCCCGGCGACGACGATCCCCTTCGAGATTTCTCGGGAGGTGTGCGCGAGGGGTCATCAGCCGGTAGTCAGCCTGAAGATTTACAACGTGTTGGTTCAGGTGGTCGCAATCCCTACCTTAGCCGTCGGATC
>DASXRM010000059.1:0-17836 GCA_036506575.1 Gemmatimonadales bacterium
GAGGTACAGGGCGTAGAGCCGCTTTGCCAGCTCGAAGAGCAGCGCCGTGAACGTCGCGGCCAGAAGCGCGGTTCTCCAGGGCAGTCGACGCACGGAGGCATAGCTGTAGGTGATGTAGAACAATGAAACCGAGAAGCTAAAAGCCAGGAACTCACCGAGGAGACGACCGACCGTCGAAACAAAGAATCCGAGCTGGGGGACACTGGCAGCTCCGCGGGCCTGAAGAATCGCGAGGCCGGTCGTGAGCAGGGTGTTCGCCAGAAAGAGGATGACGGTTGCGATGACCATGGCGGCATCGCGCAGCTTGGCCAGGATAAGCAGGGTGATGATGGCCCGGTGGCGGGGTGGCCTCAGCGAGACGTCGTAGATGTCGTTGAGTGAGGTCCTGATGCCGGCAAAGAGCCGGGTACTGAACCAGAGAAAAGCGGGCGCGGCATACAGCGAGAGTTGCCCGCGGTTTTTCGTGATCCCGGTCAACAGCCGCTCGATGACGCCGAGCGGGTTACGGTTCGGCAGTCCGGCGGAGTAAGAAGGTAGAAAACGGTGGAACAGTTGGGCGGTATCGATCGCGGGCCCATGGGTGACCGCCTGGGCCAGGTGAGTGAGACCGATCAGCAGTAACAGGATGAATGGCACCGCCGCGAGCAACGCGTCGAAGGTCAGCGCGCTGGCGAGAAACGGGATATTGTCTTCATCAGCGGCTTGGAGCGTGCGGCGGAGAAAACCGGCGGGAGACCGATGCCACCCGCCGGGACGGGAGCTACTCAGGCGAGCGGCTCCTCGAGATCAGCTGGTGACCGGCGGCGAGCCCGGGCATCTGCCAGGCGGCGCTCCAGCTCCTCCCGCGGCGAAGGCTTGGCGTGGCCGTAGAACCCACGGCCCTCGTCGTCACCCTCGACCTCGTCTTCCTCATCTTCCAGCATGCCCTGGAGTGAATCCTTGGCGCCGCCGAGCTGTTGGGTAATCTCGTCCAGCTTTTCTTCGGTCATGGCCCGGAGCTTCCAGAGCTTGCGCTGCAGGTTCCGCCGGGTCTCCTCCCCGCTGCTGGGGGCATAAAGCAGTGCGACGCCCGCGCCGAGCAGCGCGCCCCAGAAGAGCCACTTGGCCGAGGAGTCACCTCCCCGCTCGACATACACGACCTCTCTATGCTGCTTGCGACGCATGCGATCCTCCTATTCCCCGGCGTCGGGATCATCGGCTGCCGCGACCAGCACCGGTTTGAGCGCGGCGTGGTGCTGGATCGGGGCGTGAATGAATCGGTTCACCTGGTCCTGGGTGCCGTTGACGTTCAGCTGTTCAAACAAGAAGGCAAAGGTCTTTTCCAGATCGGCCGCAATGGCGCCACGCACGTCTTCCGGGAGTGACCACAGATCCCGCTTGAATGGGCCAATCGCCTTTTTGCGGGCCTTGTAGTAGAACTGCTCCGGAGTGTCGCCGGTCTTTCGCTCTCCCGCCGCGTTCTCGTCCAGCCAGCCGCGAATCTGCTCCCGGAGATCGGCGGGAAGCCGGGGATGATCGAAGACGATGTTCTGGAAATTGGTGGCCAGATGAATTTCGGCCGTTTCGATGCGGGGGAAGTTGCCGAACGCACTCGACGGGAGGGTGCTGGCGCCATGCTGCACGGCACCAGCGAGCCCGTATTCCTCCCGGGCCACCTCGGACAGAGCGGCGAGGGCCTGGAGGTCCAGCTTCACATCCGCTATGGTGCCGTCCGGCAGCACGACCCCGCCGTGCGAGGTGCCGGTCTGAACCGAGATCTTGCTGATTCCGGTATGATCGCCCAGCCCGGCCAGGCTCTGATTATAGCCCTGCATGAAGGCATGGAGCTCCTCGACCGTGCTGTTTTTCATCCCCACTTCACCGATCTCCGCGCCCACTGAGACGGTGACGCCTGCGGGCTCGTGCTGCCGGATAAAAGCGGTGATCTCCGCCGCCCGATCGTAATTGAGCCGCTGCTGTTCGGTCAGCGATGGCTTCGAGAGATCGACCAGGGTCGATGTATCCACGTCGACATTGTAGAACCCGGCGCCGATCTCCTCGGCGATCAGCTTCTTCACCTCCCCGACTTCGCCTTCGGGGTCGGCTTGGAACTTCTTCTGGTTCACCTGGCAGTGGTCGCCCTGAATGAAGAGCGGGAGAACATAGCTCTCGCGCAAGGCCGCGGCGATCATCACAGCGACGTATTCAGCGGGCCGCTGCTCGGTGTAGGCGATCTCGGACCGGGCGATCTCGAGTATGATCGCTCCAGCTTTACCGGCACGGGCCGCCCGGAAGACCGCTCGCGCGGTATCGTAGGCCAGCATCCGGACGTTTATCGCCGGCACGGTGAAGCCGCCGCATTCACCCCGGCCACGCGCCAGGTACAGATCGTTGATCGAGGCGGGACGCGCACCGGTTGCCTGCCCCAGCTCCCAAATGAGCCAGCGGGCGGCCTCGCGTTCCTCGCTGTTCCCAAACACCGCTAACCGGGCTAGCCGGTCGGTGGCGGACGACCGAAGCTTTGCCTGGTCTCGCACCTGGATCCCGCCCGGAACGAGCGTCACCGCACCCTCATACACCTCTACCGCTCGCTGAATTGCATCAGCCATGCCCGTCTATCCTCTTGGAAGCAGTGTCCGTACGGTAGTTGCCAAAGGTAGGGTGGGAACTGTACGCCCGCAACGCGTTGCGGCCCAAGCTAGCTCATAGCTCGTCGGTGCTCACCACCGCCTCCCTGTGCTCGGGTTCATACCCGGGCCGGCCCATGGCGGCGTAGGTCAGACGCTTGCCCAGCTCCACCCCGGGCTGATCGAAGGGATCGATTCCATACCAGACCCCCGCGTACCCGGTGGCCAGCTGAAAGAACATGAGGGCTTCGCCCAGAGTGGCGGCCGTGAGATCCGGGAGCCGCAGAGTACAGTTCATCCGTCCCATCTGAGCCAGGGCGGCGGAAGTGGCCTGGTACTCCGCCCGGAGCAGCTCCCCCAGGCTATGGCCAGGCAAGTAGTCCAGATCGGCCGGCAGTTCCTGCCCCGAGCCCGCCAGGAACGCGGGTCGAGGAATTTTTACATCCACCCCGAAATCTTCGACGGTGACGAAGGTAATCACCTTGTCGAAGGGTCCCTCCATGAATAGCTGCATCTGACTGTGCTGATCAGTGGCCCCCACGGCAGCCACGGGCGTCGCGCCGAGGTGGACCGTGCGGCCTTGCCGGTCCACCCGCTTCCCCAGGCTCTCGGCCCAGAGCTGCCGGTACCACTCGGCGAACTCCTGCAGCCGGTCGGTATACGGCATGAGCACGTGAACTCGGGCACCGTGGGCGGTGTCGGCTTCCCAGTGGAGCGCCGCGTACAGCGCCGCTGGATTCTGGAGCAGATCGTCGGATTCCGAGCGCTCCAGCGCTCGGCGAGCCCCGTCGAGCAACCCGTCGATGTCGATGCCCACCAGCGCCGCTGGGAGCAGACCCACCGGCGAGAGCACGCTGAACCGGCCCCCGATGTCGGGGGGCACGTCGAGGGTCGCGATATGATCTCGCTGCGCCAGCTCGCGCAGCGCCCCTCGGGCGGGGTCGGTCGTAAACACCAGGTGGCGGTACGCGGCGGAACCCAGCGCCTGCTCCAACCAGGCGCGCACCACCAGATACTGGGCCATGGTTTCCGCGGTTCCGCCGGACTTACTGATAACGTTGACGAGCACCCGACGGGGATCGATGCGGTCGAGTGCAGCGGCAATCGAGGTGGGATCCACGTTCTCCAGCACGGTCAGTCGAGGAAAGAACTCCCGGCCTTCGTCATCCAACTCGTTCCATGCCGGACTGCGAAGCGCGTTGAGCAAGGCCTTGGTACCCAGGGCCGATCCGCCGATGCCAAGCACCAGCACGTGGTCATGGGCCTGACCCAGCCCTTCGGCAAACGTCTTGATGGTTCGCACCGTGGGCCCCTGGTCAACCAGGGTGTAGAACCCGTACTCGCCACCGGCCCGACGCTGCCGCACTTCAGCCTGGATCTCAGCGAAGCGGGAGACCAGTACCGGGAGCCGGCTACGGACCAGCCCGTGCTCGCCGTCCAAGGCGTCGCGGAACATCCGTCCGTAACCCAGCCTGATCACGCTACCTCCACCGATAATCCATCGTAGGCCGGGAGTATCCCCGCAGGAAGTTTTGCCTCCAACTCGGAGTGGCCGGTCTCATGGGTGAGATGGGTGAGGTAGGTGCGCCGGGCCCCGAGCGCCTGGGCCGTCTCCACCGCCTCCGAGATGCTCAAGTGGGTGGGATGAGGACGCCACCAGAGAGCGTTCAGGACCAGCACATCGAGCCCCCGCAGGCGTTCCCGCTCAGCTTGGGGAATCGCTTTGATGTCGGTGAGATAGGCGATGCTGCCGAAGCGATAGCCGAACACCCGCAGGTGTCCGTGCTGGAACGCGAGTGGAAGGACCGGTATCCCCGCCACCTTGATCATCTCATCCGGCCGGGTCTCGTGAAGGGTGAGGCAAGGCTTCGAGGTTCCCTCATAGGGTCGTACCGCGTCATCGAAAATGTAGTTGAACGACCCACGCAGGCGGTCCAGCGTCTCACTGGGGCCGTAAATCGGCAACGGCTCCCGCTGGCGGACGGAGAAGATCCGAAGATCGTCGATCCCGTTGATGTGGTCGGCATGCTCGTGGGTATACACCACCGCGTCGATGCGGGAGAATCCGGCCGCGATGAGCTGCAACCGAAGCTCCGGCGGCGTGTCGATGAGAATGGTCGAACCGGCGGCCTCCAATACCGCACCCGACCGGGTGCGCTTGTCCCGCGGATCGGTCGAGCGGCAGACCGCGCAGTCACACCCGATCTGGGGCACGCCGAACGACGTGCCCGTGCCCAGAAACGTGAGGCGCATCTCCTAAACTGCTTCGACCTTGAGGAGGTTGGTAGTACCGGGCATGTCGAAGGGAACCCCGGCCGTAACCACCAGACGCTCCCCTGGCTGCGCGAGCTGACGCTCGAGGATCTGCTGCCGTGCCACCGCGAGCATGCTGTCGTAGTTGGTGGAATGTTCCGTGAGCGCCGGGGTGACGCCCCACACCAGTGAGAGCTGCCGGAAGGTTTCCGGCTCCGGGGTACAGGCGAAGACCGGCACCAAAGGCCGGCAGGTAGCGACCTTCCGAGCCGTAAAACCGCTGCTCGTGAAGCAGACGATCAGCGGAGCGGAGAGCATCTCCGCCGCCGCGCATACCGCAACCGCGATGGCATCCTCGGTCCGGATCGGCCCACTCTGAAGCGACTGGTGGTGCCGGAGCGCGCCGGCTTCGGCGGAGCGCCGGCCGAGCGCCGCGTCGATCGATGCTCCCCGGGTCTGTCGCTGGCTCTCCATCTCGCGCGCGATCCGATCCATGGCCTGCACTGCCTCGAGGGGGTACTCCCCGACCGCGGTCTCCGCCGACAACATCACCGCGTCGGTTCCGTCCAGTATTGCATTGGCCACGTCGGACGTCTCGGCCCGAGTCGGCCGGGGGGCATGCACCATCGACTCGAGCATCTGAGTCGCCGTGATCACCGGCTTCCCGTGCAAGCTCGCCTCTCGGATGATCTGCTTCTGAATCAGCGGGACTTCCTCGAACGGCAGCTCCACCCCGAGGTCGCCGCGGGCAACCATGATCGCGTCGGAGGCGTCCAGGATCCCGCACAGGTTTTTGATCGCGGTGTCCTTCTCGATCTTGGCCACCAGCTTCACCCCCCGCGGGATCAGGGCGCGGAGTTGCTCGATGTCCTCGGGGCGCCGGACGAAGGACAGCGCGATGTAATCGACACCCAGCGCGCCAGAGTGCCGGACGTCTTCTATGTCTTTCTCGGTCAAGGCGGGGGCGCTCACCTCGATGCCGGGGAGATTCATCCCCTTGTGCGCCTTGAGCTCGCCGCCGTAATGCACCACCGCCTCGACCCGCTCCTCGTGGACGCCCCGGACCTCCAGCGCCAGCAGCCCGTCGTCCAGCAGGATCCGGGCACCGATGCGAACATCGCGCGCCAGGTTGTCATATGTAGTCGGGATCTCGCCGGCCTTCGCTATCTCCTCGGGCGCGAAGACGACTCGTTGACCCGGCTCGAGCCTGGTGGGCTCCTTCAGATTGCCGATCCGAATCCGGGGGCCCTGCAGATCGAGCAGGACCGCCGCCGCATCCCGTCGCCCCTCCAGAACGCCCCGCAACTGATGAATCCACCGGGCCCGGATCTCGGGGGTTCCGTGCGAAGCATTGATCCGCACCACGTCGACGCCGGCGTCGAGCAGCGCGGTCATCTGTGCGGGTTGATCCCAGGCAGGACCGAGGGTTGCGACGATTTTGGTGCGGCGGATGGGGGTACGCGGCATGGGAGGAGTTTAATGCAGACCAATCACACCTGCATCACGACGTTCCCGCCGACAACCGTCAGCAACGCATGCCCCTGCCGGAAGGCAGCTGCCTCGCCTCGCTCAACCGCCGGATCCACCGACCAGGCAACCAGGTCAGCATCATAGCCGGGACCCAGCCTTCCACGCCGCCCTCCGGCGCCGGCGGCATGAGCGGCTCCCGTGGTGTAACCCTGGAGGGCTTCAGTGAAGCTCAGCTTCTCTTCGCTCCGCCACCCCCGCGCTGGTGCGCCGTCTCGGCCCTTTCGCTCGAGCGCGGCGTAGATCCCTTCCCGGGGATCGATCGAGGCCACCGGAACATCACTCCCGAACACCAGGTGAGCTCCGCGGCTCAGCAGCGACCTGAAGGCATAGGCACCGCGACCCCGCTCACCCCAGTGCCGGTCGACCAGAGAGATGTCGGTAAGGAGGTGGGCCGGCTGCATCGACAAGACCAATCCCTTCTGCGCGACGCGCTCCAGGTCGGTGGGGTGGACGCACTGGAAGTGCTCGATCCGGTGGGGCACAGCCAGCGTCGGCAGCGGGCTCACCAGATCCAGGGCCCGTCGCACGGCCGCGTCACCGATAGCGTGCACCGTAGTGGCGAGCCCGGCCGCCGCAGCGCTCGTCATCGCTGACCGGGCCTCCTGCTCCCCGGTGATCGGCATACCCCGGTCCCGGGTGCCATTGTAAGGCTCGAGCATCCACGCCGTGCGGCTCCCCAGGCTCCCGTCCAGAAACATCTTCACTCCGCCGATGGTCAGCCACTCGGATCCTTGACCGCTGTGCGTACCTTGGGCTATCAGCTCCAGGAGCGCCGCGACGGGCGGATGATAGAGCACCCGCAATCGGAGCTGTCCGGCAGCCTCTAGCCGTTGAAAGGCTGCGAGGGTCGGCATTCCTTCGACGTTGTGGATGCCGGTGATCCCCAAGCGGTGAGCTTCACCTTGAGCCTCCCGCAGCGCCTGGTCGAGCACCTCGTCGCGAGGCTCCGGGAGAAACGGCGTGACCAGCTCCACGGCGCGTTCCAGCAGAAGACCGGTAGGCTCACCATTCGCGTCACGCACGATCCTTCCACCATACGGGTCGGGGACATCGCGGGTGATCCCCGCCGCCGCGAGCGCGGCACCGTTCAACCATGCCGCGTGCACATCGAGCGAATCGAGGTATACGGGGAGCCGCTGAACCCGATCGAGCACATAGCGGTCCGGCGGGACCGCCCATCCATTGGCATCCCAACCCTGCCCGATGATCCAGCCCTGCTCCGGAGAAGCCGACGCGACCCGCGCGATCACCTCCTCACGGGTCCGGAGTCCGGACAAGACGATCCGCCGTCGGTTCAGCGACCACAGCCCGAAGTGGGTGTGGCCGTCCACCAGGCCCGGGGTCACCAGTGAGTGGGGCAGATCGTAGCGGGGCGTGTCGCGGCTGGCCAATCGTTCGAGCTCCGCAGCAGATCCTACCAGCCGAATGTGGCCATCCTCCCAGAGCACCGAGTCGCCCTCGAGCCCAGGAATCAGCGTGACAACTCGTCGCGCTCTGAGGAGCCCGCTCGCGGGGTTCATAAGGGGGTTCATAAGTAGGAAGGTACCTGCCCGCCGTAAACCGGGCCCCGGGCGCCAGAGGAGGGGCTGAAGCCCGGTTTCCACATGTGGAAAAGCCTCGGAAGTGAATATCTTATTTGCGTGTAAAACCTCAGAAAACGCTTCAAGGCGCCCAAACAAGGAGCTTCAGGGCATTATCTTAAGGCTCATCATGACTAGGAGTTAGAGAACAGACCTGCAGTAGGATATCCAAATCACGACAGTGTCGTCTGTACCCAAGTAATTATGCAGACATTCTAATTATGAACATCATCGACATGGCTTCAGAACGGGTACCGTAGGGCCGGAGATTCGGCTCCGGAAGCGGCTCTAATCGGGCGGCAGGATGGTGGCAGTGAGGGCTGCGTGGCTCAGGATCAGAAGATGTCAGCGGAAAAAGCGCAGTTCGCCGCCACCGCCCCGATAAAAGGGCCCCACAAACCGAATGGGCGAGGCCTTCAGTGCGTTGGCGAGGCCCCCCTTCCCTTCCACCCTGAAGGAGCCTGCAACCGGCCGGCTCCAGATCGGAGCGAAGGTAAGCTGTGCGGGTGTCATGCCGGTACGAAGTCCGGGGACCACCCAGGATTCCTGGATCGGGTGCTCCACCCTACTACTGTCGCCGGCTGGGTGGCCATTCCAGACCAGGAGCGACTTTCCGAGTTTTACGCTGTAGATATCGGCGGTGGTGTCTGCCTGGTCCGAGACGACTAAATGGGCCTCGTGGAGCCGCACCTGCGCAGCCTCTGCGGCTTTCATCAGGTTGGTTCGATTGGCATACATGTCGAGCACGAGATCCCGTCGAGCCCCACCAGCCTGCTCCACGGCTGCGAGGGTCCAAACGCCGATCATCTGGTACTTTCGAGGATTCTTCTCGACCAGCCGCCGCTTCCCCAGCTGGACCGTATCCATGAAATAGAAGCACAGACTCGAGGGAGCCCAGGACGCAAACTCGGGTTGGTTCTGGATCGCCTGCCGCAGGGCTGGATGGATCGACTGGTCCTGGGCGGCGCTGAGGAGGAGAAAACCGGGCCTGAGCTCACGGACCGCCGTGCGCGGCTCCACCAGGAAACGCACGCAGTAGCCGGTCCGGAGCCCATGGAGGCTCCAGACGCGTGGCTCCTTAAGATCTGCCTGTGTTTGCGCCGGGAGCGAGGAAGCGCCAAAGCAGGCGGCGATCGCCGCGCCGAATGTCACACGGTTGAGGATACCGACCTCAGGAGGCTCAGGAAGGCGGGTCAGCCCCCGCGAGTACTACTCCGGACCGCCGCGCGCAGCTCCGCGTAGTCTTTAGGATCGAGCGCGTTGAACCTCAGGTTCCGGAATTTGACCTTGCCATCCGGTCCGACAACGTAGACGGTGCGCCGGTTATAGCCGTCGGGATCTTTACTGGCATATTGTTTGGAAACCCGCTGCTCAGGATCGCTGAGGAGGCGGAATGGCAACCCGAGGCTCGCAGCAAAGCGGCCATGCGTCTCCACCGAGTCGGTGCTGATTCCCACCAACACGGCATCGGGTCCGACGAGGCTATCGTACTGCTCGGCAAAGGTACGCATCTCGGCCGTGCACCCCTTGGTGAAGTCTCGAGGATAAAAGGCCACGACGACAGTCTTCCCTCGATCGCTGGCCAACTGGTAGGGAGACTCGACCGGACCGACCCCGTCCCGAGTGGCCCAGGGGAGTGAGAAATCCGGGGCACGCTGGCCCACATCGGGCCCGCCCCGGAGCACGGCCCTGACCTGGCCTTTGCCGTCCTGGGCAGAAGCGACCGGCGCTCCGAGAATCAGAAGCGCTGCGAGAGCGAGTGAGATCTTGGAAGCACGCATCGTTTATTCCTGGCTGCAGTGATGGACTAGTCCTGGGTAACCCGGCGCAATGCTCCGTCGAAGTCCTGGGTGCCACCGAGGCCGGTGTACGCAACTTTCCCCGACCGGTCCACGATCACGACGTAGGACGTGGCCGGTACCTGGTAGGCCCGGATGCTGGCACCCTGGTCATCATAGAGGGTCCGGTACGGAGGCTTGTGCGTCTCCAGGTATCGTCGGACGCGCTCGGGAGTTTGGTTCACCGTAACATTCACGCCAATGAACTCGACCTTGCCCCCGTAGGCCGCTTGAGCTGCGCGGACCCTGGGAAGCAGCTCCGCGCAATTGGTACACCAAGTGGCCCAAAACTCGAGGAACACCGGCTTCTTCCCAATATACTGGCTCAGATCAACCGGCTTCCCGTCCAGATCGTTGATCTTGACGACCGGAGCTCGGACCCCCACTGCAATGCCCGATTCCTGAGCCGGAAGCGGACGCGCAGCTATCATGGCTGTGACCACGAGCAGCCCAAGGGGGATGGATCGTCTCATAGCACAGTTCCCATCCTGACGAAGTAATACTCGGCCATTACCAGAAGCAGTACGCCACCGATTCGCTTGATAGCGACGGTCCACTTGCCCAGGCGAGGCAAGGCAGCCAAGCCCGCGCTGAAAAGTCCCACGCCAATCAGCAAGGCGGTGAGACCGAGTGAAAACACAAAGAGGTACCCAAAACCGAGCCACGCACTTCGGGTCGTGCTCACAAAGGTGAGGACGGCAGCGAAGGCGGGCGCTCCGCACGGAGCGGCGACCAGCCCGGAGGTGGCGCCTAATGCAAATACCCCTGCTATGGAGTCGGTCCGGATACGGCTGACCCGGGCAGCCAATCCCGCAGGGATGCCCACCGTAAAGACGTCCAACAGCGCCAGACCAAACACCAGCAGCAGATTTCCCATCACAAACAGGGCCCAGGGACTGGAGCTCACGCTGCCGAACAGCGTCCCCGAGAGTCCAGCCAGCACCCCGAGCAAGGAATACACCAGGGCAATACCCAACACGTAGGCAAGAGTCAGCGTCAGGGTACGACGGCGCGACCGACCACCCGCCCCTGCCCCACCCAGGATGCCAGCCGTGATCGGGATCATCGGGTACACGCACGGGGTCAGGCTCGTGGCCAGTCCGGCGACAAAGAGGGCGGCGGCCGCAGCGAGCGGCTGGTCTCTGAGAGCCGACTCGAGTCCGGTCAATACCGCTCCGCTGGCGCTCCGGCGCTGTAGCGAGACGCCACGTACTTGTCGAGGATTCCCAGGAACTCGGGGACAATATCGTCGCCTCTGAGGGTCACCAGGAGCCGTCCATCCACGTAGACCGGCGCCTTAGGCTCCTCGAAGGTCCCGGGGAGCGAGATCCCGATATTGGCATGCTTCGATTCGCCCGGTCCGTTTACCACGCACCCCATGACCGCAACCTTCATCTCCTCCACCCCAGGATGCTCACTCCGCCACACCGGCATTTTGTCGCGAAGATAGTCTTGAATCTCCTGCGCCATCTGTTGAAAGAACGTGCTGGTGGTTCGGCCGCAGCCGGGGCAGGCAGTCACCTGGGGAGTAAAGCTCCGGAGATCGAGCGACTGCAGGATCTGCTGGGCGACTCGGACCTCCTCGGTGCGGTCTCCGCGGGGCTCGGGGGTAAGGGAGACCCGGATGGTGTCACCGATCCCCTCCTGCAATAGAATGCTGAGACCGGCGGTGCTGGCGATAATGCCCTTGGCGCCGAGTCCAGCCTCGGTAAGACCCAGATGCAGAGGATAATCACACCGGGCGGCGAGCATCCGGTAGACGTCAATCAGGTCCTGCACACCAGACACCTTGGCGCTGAGCACGATGCGATCGTGCTCCATGCCCGTCGCCTCCGCGAGGGCGGCGGACTGGAGGGCACTCTCCACCATCGCCTCCATAACGACCACCCGGGTATCGCGCGGAGCGGAACGGCCGGCATTGGCGTCCATCAGTGCGGTCAGGAGAGTCTGATCCAGCGAGCCCCAGTTGACGCCGATCCGCACCGGTTTGTCGTTCAGGAGTGCCACTTCGATGATCGCCCGGAAGTGCTCGTCCCGCCGCTTGCCCCCGACATTTCCGGGATTGATCCGGTACTTCGCCAGCGCGCGGGCGCACTCAGGATACCGGGTGAGCAGGAGATGCCCGTTGTAGTGGAAGTCACCGATGATGGGAACGGCGGCGCCCAACTTCTCGAGCCCCGTCACGATGTCCGGCAGCGCTGCCGCCGCAGCCTCGTTGTTCACCGTGACCCGCACCAGCTCGCTCCCCGCAGCCGCGAGGTCGGCCACCTGCCTCACGGTGGCCTGGACGTCGGCGGTGTCGGTGTTGGTCATCGACTGGACGACAATCGGATGGCCGGACCCGATCGGAACCCCGCCGACAATGGCGGTAACGGTACCGCGACGACTACCAGATGGCATACTGGCAAATATAAGGGGAGAGCTCGCTCAGACGGACCCGCTCACCGAACGACCGCGCGTCTGCCGTCCCATGTAGCCGGTAGGTGACAAAAGGGTATCACGCTCGCGAAAACTCCGCCGAGGTAATCGATGAGAGGTCCGCCTCAGAGAGCTTGAGCTCAGCGGCGGTCGCGCTGTCCCGGGCGTGTTCAACGGTCCGCGCACTGGGAATGACCAGCACCGCGGGAGACCGCGCCAGCACCCACGCGAGCACAAGGGCGTGCGGTGTCACCCCCAGCCGGGCAGCCATGGGGCGCAGGACGGGGTGGGCCGGAAGCTTGCGATTGAGTCGCCCGCCACCGGTTGGGCTATATGCCAGAAAGCCGATGCCTCGGCTGGCGCAGTACTCGACCACGCCTTCCGCCAGGGCCTCGCGGAAGAACGGGTTCAGCCGGTTCTGCACACTGGCCACTCGCACGATCGTTTCCGCCTCCCGAATCTCCGGCACCGATACGTTGGAGAGTCCCACCCAGCGGACCTTGCCCTCGCGCTGCAGATCGGCGAGGGCGCCGATGCTTTCGGCCAGCGGCACGCTCGGGTCCGGGGCATGGAGCTGGTACAGATCGATGCGTTCGACCTCGAGGGCTCCGAGCGACCGCTCGCAGGCGGCCCGCAGGTGCTCGGGACGACCATCGACCTCCCAGCGGCCGCCGGGCCTCCGTATGCCGCCCTTGGTCGCCACGATCACCTGGTCACGGTTGCCCGGCCGGCTCGAGAGCGCTCGCGCGATCAACCGCTCATTGTGCCCGATATCGCCGTCGTCCAGACAGTAGACGTCGGCCGTGTCGATGAGAGTAACCCCGGCATCGAGAGCGGCGTGGATGACTCGGATCGCCTGCTCCTCCGAAGGACGATCCTGAATCGACAGGTGCATCCCGCCGTACCCCACCGCGGAAACCGGCGGGATATCGAGGCCCAGCTTCCGGCGGGGGATCACTCCACGCCGAGTGACTGACGCAGGAAGCGGAGCAGTTCGTCCCGGACCTCGAAGTAGATAGCCATGGCATGGGATGAACCGGGGACGGTTCGGGCGGTCACATGGGACAGCCCGCGACTCCAGGCGTTGACGTTAGCCCCGCCGTCGAAGGGATCCTCTCGCGACGAGGCCAGAAAGCAGGGCGTCTTCAGCCGCTCGAGCACTGCGCGGATCCGCTCCGAGGCATCGGGCCCGAAGGCCGGTGCCCCCGCCGCGCCCAAGGTCGCCACCGCCCGAAGGCGCGGGATCTTCGGCGCGGCGAGCAGTACCCCGCTGCCACCGATGCTCGCACCTACGAGAGCCAGCCGGCTCGAGTCGACGAAGTTCTGGGATGCACCCCACGAGACGACTCTCAGGATATCGTCGTCGATCCGGCCGAACCCGAGCTTAGCGATGCTGCTGACGAAGGCCTTCCCGAATGCCTCCAAGCCGAGTCCCTCCGGCGTGTCGATGACACGGAAGCCATCGGGTGAGATAATCGAGGCTCCATGACCGCGTTGGTCGAAGGCGAGGGTAGCGACGCCGCTCTCCACCAGATCGGCGACCAAGGGGGCGTAGCTGTCGCGGGTGGCGGGGTACTGATGGGCCAGCACGGCGAGTGGGAACGCCGCGCCGGCGTAGTTGTCCGGGTAGGTGAGGGTTCCCTTGAGTACCAGTCGGTCGCCCGTGGGAACCGACATCTCGAGGGGTGCCAGGATCACGCGAGGCCCAGTTGCTTGGTGAGCCGGTGCCAATCGGCGACGGATATCACGCCCTCATCTTTGAGCGGCGTGAGGGTGCCGAGGATGTCGGCTCGGCTCCCATCGATGCGGCGCTCGCGCAGCTCAGTGATCATGCGCGAAAACCGGTGCTCGTACTCGTCAGGAGCGAGTTTCCCTTCTTTCCGCTGGCTGCTGAGCCTTTTGAGCTCCTCCGCGACGCGCGCCGGCGTCACGGGCTTTAGTGCGCCTCCCTGCTGGTCAGCCGACATGGGCTCCCTCCGAGTGCGTAAAGGATAAAGTCGATGCCTGCATTATGGCTGCGTCCGGCGGGTGGCGTCCAGAGTGGACCCGGGCGTCAGGATGATCGTCGAGGGTGAGTCCAGGGTATTGTTGGCTTCGTTGGTCTCCGGGACGGCGGCGGTCACATCGAGCATCGATCCGATGTAGTAACGGCCGGGGGCGATATTCCTGTCGAGCTTCTTATGCCGCAGATAACGGTCGTCCCCACCCGATGGGAGCTCCCGAGTCGTCACGAATTGGTCGATCTGAGTATCAGACGGATCGACGGCCACGTCCGCCGAGAGAAATACCCGCACGACCCATCCAGGGCCAGCGGTTCGACCTCCCCCGTTGCGAACCCCGACCCGCATTTCCAGCAGCGAATCGAGGCGGAGAGCGGCGGGTGCCTCGATGGGGCCGGCGGACAAGTCGGCCTTCGACTGCTCGGGCGGGTTGGGATTCTGGGGATCGCGGTCCCCACCGCAGCCCCCGAGTAAGATGGGGAGAAGCAGCGCTCGACAATGGGCCCGGCAACTGGAGGGAAGCATGGGCGCCTCGTGAATCACCCCAATATACGCCAACGCCCGCCGGCCTCGGGGCCGACGGGCGCTGTCATGTGCGGATTGCGCTAGTTGTGAATGACCACGATCACCCACACTCGCTGAAGCCGCACACATGGCATTTCATGCAGCCCTCGGCGAACTCGAGCTGCGAGCCGCAGTCAGGGCAGGCCCCCGAAAGCATCTGCTGCATTCCACCGAAGATCATCTGCTCACCCCGGCTTCCGCTCTGGGCCGTGGGCTGAGCCACCACCGGGGCGAGATCCTCTGGTGCGCCCGCAACGCGTTGGGGGCCCACATTGGGCAGGAGCTCCTGCTGAATACCCTGCTTCTCCTGCATCCAGCGCTCGATAGCGATGCCCACCGCATCGGGAACCGAGAGGATCTTGTTGGGTCCCAGGCCAATCACCCGATCCGAGCTGATCCCGCGCAACTGGCGATAGATCTCCTTGATCGGGATGCCGGAGCGGAGGGCGAGGCTGATCAGGCGACCCAATGATTCGACGTCGGCCATTAGCGCACCACCGGCCTTGCCCAGGGTCATAAACACCTCGAACGGCTGACCCTTGTCGTCCTCGGTAATGGTGACATAGAGAGTTCCCAGCGGGGTCTCCACCCGCCGAGTAGTACCCCGCAGAACCTCGGGCCGGGAACGCTTCTGTCGTCGCTGGAGGTTCTCCGATTCGAGCTCATGCACGTTCCGCCGCAGCCGCTCGTTTTCGGCCCGGAGCTCGGCGATCTCGCCATGGAGGTCCGCGGCAGCTACGCCGGCGGCGGAAGAGGCGGAAGTAGCGGAAGGTTCTCCAGCAGCTATACCGCTCTTTCCACTCTTTCCGCTCTTTCCGCTCATTCCGTGCTGTTCCGTCACCTTCTTCGCGGTCGAGCCGGTCGACAGGACCTGCATCTCCCGGCTCCCGTCCCGATAGACGGTGACACCCTTGCAGTTCAACCGGTATGCGAGCCGGTAGATCTCCTCGACGTACTCCTCGGTGGCATCTTGCGCGAAGTTGCAGGTCTTGGAGATGGCGCTGTCGTTGTACTCCTGAAATGCCGCCTGCATACGGATGTGCCACTCTGGCTTGATGGCATTGGCGGTGACGAAGACTCGCTGCCACTTGGCCGGTACTTCGGGAAACTGAATGTGTCCCGCCTCCGCGATCCGGCGCATCAGGTCGTCCGAGTACCACCCCTCCGCCTTGGCGATGGCGACGAAGTCTTCGTTGACATCCGGCATGAGGACGCCCGCCTGGTTCCGCATGAACGCCACCGCGAAGAGCGGTTCGATACCGGAGCTGCACCCGGCGATGATGGAGATGGTGCCGGTGGGTGCAACGGTGGTGACGTTACAGTTCCGCAACCGCCGCAGGGGGCGCACCCGCTCTCCCGCGGGGTTCCGCGCACAGGTCTCGTCCGGTCCCCAGATGCTCCGCTCCCACTCGGGGAAGACCCCTCGCTCCACCGCCAGCCGCGCCGACTCTACCTTGGCCTCTTCATCGACGAATTGCTGAATCCGGCGGCCCAGCGCCACGCCCTCCTCCGAGTCGTACGGCACCCCCAGCTTCACGAAGACGTCGGCAAGCCCCATGACGCCCAGGCCAATGCGGCGGATGCGCTGCGCCAGGTCGGTGATCTCCGGCAGGGGATACTGATTGGCATCGATGACATTCTCGAGGAAGTGAGTCGACAGGTGTACCACCTGACGCAGATGATCCCAATCGATTCGCGCTTCAGCTCCGTTGCCGTCCAAGCTGTTTCCGCCCCTACCGCCTTTCCCGCCCTTTCCGCTTTCCCCTCGCTCCGCTCCGGGCAAGCTCTTGACCAAGGCGCCGAGGTTGATCGAGCCCAGGTTGCAAACGTCATAGGGGAGCAACGGCTGCTCGCCGCAGGGATTGGTGGCCTCGTACTCGCCGAGGTGGGGGACCGGGTTGTAATAGTTGGCCTTATCGACAAAAAAGACGCCGGGCTCGCCGGTCTTCCAGGCCCCATGAATGATCAGCTCCCAGACCTCGCGGGCGCGAAGCTGGCCGGTGACCTGCCCGGTCCTAGGATGAATCAGATCGTAGAGCCCATGGGCCTCGACCGCGGCCATGAACGCATCGGTGACGGCGACCGAGATGTTGAAGTTCGTGATCTTGGTCGTGTCGTCTTTGCAGGTGATGAACTCGATGATGTCGGGGTGGTCGACCCGGAGGATGCCCATGTTGGCGCCGCGGCGGGTCCCCCCCTGCTTCACGACATCCGTTGAGGCATCGAAGAGGCTCATGAACGAGACCGGACCAGAGGCCACCCCCATCGTCGAGCGCACGATGTCGTTCTTGGGACGGAGCCGGGAGAAGCTGAATCCGGTACCGCCTCCCGACTGGTGCACCAGGGCCATGGCCCGAAGGGTGTCATAGATGCCGCTCTTCCCGTTGGACAACGCGTCGTCCACCGGGAGCACGAAGCAGGCGGAGAGCTGGCCCAGCGGGCGGCCGGCATTCATGAGGGTGGGCGAGTTGGGCACAAAGAGCCGGTCGGCCATGAGCCCGAAAAACTCGCCGGCAAGCTTCTCGGCGGCCCCGTCGGAAGCGCCGTAGCGCAGGTCGGCGTGCGCCACCGTTCGAGCCACCCGCCAGAACAGGTCGCGAGGACTTTCCACTGGAGTCCCGGTCTCGTCCTTGAGGAGATACCGCTTCTCGAGAACGGTGATCGCATTGGGCGAAAGCCGGACCGCGTCCCGTGGGGTGGACGATTTCATGGAACTCCCCGCTTGAAAGGTATTGATCTCAGAGGGTGGAGCGCGTGCTCAGCACTGGCGTCCAACACTGCACCGACCCTGCCAACCATTGCACTTCCGGCCGAAACGGAAGGCCAAGCTAGGATCGTGACGCAACCCACACAATACCACGGGAAATGCGCGGAACTACGTCCGATCCAGCTTTTCACATCACAAATATAAGTGGGTTGTCGACATGTGGAGAACGTGGATGACTGCAGATAAAGAGGGCGGAGAGGGCGGAGAGGGCGGTAAGGAGATGAAGCTCCTCATCCCGAGCGCAGCGAGCTGGGATCAGTATTCTTGTTGTTGGGACCGA
>DASXRM010000060.1:0-6583 GCA_036506575.1 Gemmatimonadales bacterium
CGTGGTCCACCAGCTCCCGCACGAACAGCTTGGGCAGACACGGATGGGCGATGATGGTCTCTACCTGAGCCTCGATGAAGCCCCGCAGCCGGGTAGGGGGCGGCACATCGGCCTCCAGGCGACCCATCGTGCGACTTACCAGCGCGTCTACCATCCGTTCCAATACCGCTCGGTAGAGCCGCTCCTTGTCCCCGAAGTAGTAGTACAGCAGGGCGCTGTTCACCCGTGCGCCGCGCGCGATCTGCTTCACCGTGGTGCTGGAGAAGCCCCGCTCGGCAAAGAGCCGTTCGGCGGCGTCGAGGATGTGGGCCTTGGTAGCTGGCTCGGTCACGGGGTACTAATTAATCGATTAGTTAGGCCAGCACAAGGACCAGCGGTTCTAGGGCATCGTCTACTCCGGTTTCGTCCGGATTGAGCTCAGGCGGGCACTGCGAACTCGGGACAGCCCTCGCATCACGACGCCGAGCGTGACGAGGGTCCAGACTACGGTGAACCCAATCTTGACGGGGTCCGATTCAGTCCGCAGCGCGGCAAGGAAGTAGACCGCCACGAACAGCGCGTCGACCACCACGACCAGAGCGACCAGCGCCACCACTTCTCCCGTCACGCGCTTCATGCCTGCACCGCGCTCGGGCGCGCCGAGCTCAGCTCCGAGGGCCGCACGGCTCCCACTCCGCTCTCATTCCCGGTAACGACGCGACGGTGATAGTCGACTTGTCCCAGGTGATAGGCGAAGTGCGTCGTCAAATGCACCAGGTACTCGCCCGTGGCGACTCTCGAATCGCCGATGATCTCCGGGAACTCGGCTACGAGCTGGGCGTCGGAGAGTTTGGCGAGTCCTGCCTTCACCGCCGCGCGCGCAGCCTCGATCTCCCGCAACAGCTCCGAGCGGGGTACGTCCCGGCGGGCGAATTCAGCGGTGCGATCGCGAACGTAGTCGGTGCCACCCAGCCGAGCTCCGAAATAGTGCTGCAGATTTCCGGTGAGATGGAGGACGAGCGTACCCGCCACATTGGCCATGCCCGGCACCACACGCCAGATCTCGCGCTCCTCGGGGTACGCCTCGACTTCACGCTGGAGCGCGCGGAGATCACGGTCGAGAATGGCCCCGATCGCGGAGGGCATCACGGCGGTTTCCGCCATCAATTCAGGGCTCCATTCGAGCCCGAGCGGTGATCCCGGCGCTGGAACGCCAGGAATTCATGGATGGCAGCGACGGCCACGGTATCGTCGGAATGGATGCGAAGCTGACCGCCACGGGGAAGCGAATCGGCGGTATAGGTGATGTGCGAACGGCGTTCGGCCATCACCGCGGTGCCGGGCACCTCACCGTCGTGCACGAAGCCGGGCAGATTGAAGTTCCCCCGGGCAAAGGCGTGAGCAATAGCCCGCAGGTGTCTTCGGATTTGAGCGGCACCAACCGAGTCCTCCGTATCGCGCTGCAGGGTGATGCGACCGCCATCGGGTAGCGGCTCGAACGTATGCGAGGAGGTGTACTGATCCACGCCCATGGCGACCTGCCCCCGGGCCTGGACCCGGGCGAATGCACTGTCTGTGGAATGGTGGGCTATCGAGGGACTGGAGGTGGCACGGCGCACCGGCCGGTTGCTGCAGGCAGCGAGGACCATGAGCAAGACCAGGGCGATGCGGGGCACGCGAGGCTCCGGGTCAGTCTTCCAGCTCGATTTGGGACAGCTCCCGGTCGGTGGCGCCCTGCCGCAACCGCCGGAAGACCGACTCCAGGAGCTCGACTCCTATGAGCAGCCCCACCGTGACCAGCGTGAGCACAATCGCGGCAAGCAGGTGGCCCAGCCCGATCAGCGAGCCCAGCGCGGCGAGCATCCAGATGACTGCCGCGGAGGTCACCCCCACGACCGCACCATCGCGAGCCAGGATGACGCCCCCTCCCACGAAACCGATACCGGTGACGACCTGCCCCAGCACCCGGGTGGGATCTACCCGGTCTCCGCTGAACGATGAACCGAGGCCGACGAACAGCTCGGTACCCAGACAGATGAGAATGCTGGTGCGGATGCCGGCGGCCTTGCCCCGCAACTGCCGCTCGAGCCCGATGATGCCCCCACAGAGGATCGCGGCACCCAGCCGGAGCCAGAAGGCAGCAGCTTCCGGATCGAGGGGATCGAAGCCTGGCATCGGGACGCTAGGCTCCCATCACTTCCGGCGCTGCCGGAGACTGGGCGGTGATAACGTGCCGAAGACCTGCTCGTCGACCCATTTGAGGAGTGCGCCATCGAGCTCTACCAGCTCCTGACCCGGTACGTGCGGCAAGACCGGCCGGCGCTTGCCTTCGTTCATGAGGTACCACATGGGCGGTATCGCCGGCTCACCGCGGCGTTCATTGGCCACCTGTGCATCGTAGGAGACAAAATGGAATTCGCGGCCCCGATAGCTGAGACGGCGCTGCTCGACTTTATGGCTGCTCACGGAATACTCGCTGGAGTGAACTCGACGCGCGAGAGCCGGTGGCTACGCGCGCGCGTACTCGCCACCGGGCGCGACTGAATGCCGCGCCGGGGAAATCTAACCGGACTTATCCTCCACCCAATACAATTTGGTCACGATCGAGCATGTCGGGATGGGCCTCGAGCCATGCCAGGACGCGGCCCCGAACCGAGGCTTCGGTATCGGCCGGCGCGGCGGGAAACTTCGTCAGGGCCGTGCCGCCGATGGTCACGTACCACATCGGCGGCTCCCTGCGGGGGAGTGCCGCGCCGGAAAGGGTCTGCCCCTCATTCAGCACGGCGTTTATCTGCTTGCCTCGATACTCAAGAGTCAGCTGTTCAATACTCCCTCAATCTATCACATCAATCGCCTGCGCCCCGCCCATTCGGCTTGCGAGGCCGGCCGAATGTGACCTCAACCGAGTATCCATCCGGGTGGATCAGTGCCCCCAACAGCCGGCGCGCGCTCTCCTCCGCGTGTGACACCACGCCCAGCTCCCCCGCCGCGCTGATCAGCTGATCGCGGGCCAGGTCGTAAATGGTATCGCGGTCCTCCGGGCGGAAGGGATTCCACAGCCCACTGCGCTCATCATAGGTCCGAAGCTGCGTTACCTCGACTCCGAGCACCTTGGCTCGGGGCAGGACGATACTGACGCGTCGCGCCGGGTGGTCGATGTTCACCTCGGTGCCCTGGTCGAGATCGATTCCGGCCAGGACCTTCCCCGTGACGACGACGAGCGAACGCTTGGTGGATCCCAGCCGTCGGTTCCGATACACCACGACGTCACGCAGGGTGGTCTCGCTGGAGACGAGCTTGGCCACCGCACGCATCTGCTCCACGACCACCCCGTGGGTGACCGTGGTCCCCCGGCGCTCCCCCAGCAGGTCGCGAGTGTGCGGCGCCAGGCGCCGAATTGCCGTACCGATGAGAAGGAGAGCCCCGCCCAATAGAAGGAGAGAGACGAGAACCGCCGCCACCGGACGGCGAGGGCGGGACTGCGCTATGCGGTCGCTCAAAATTCCCGGCGCTTCATTTCCTTGAACAGGCGCTCGGTCTCGGGTTCTTCGTTATCGGGCCGCTGTCTCAGGGTGGGATCGAACTGGCTTGCGCGATCGCGTTTGGGCGGTACGACCTTTTCCGCGTTCTTCTTGGCCAGTTTGGCAATCCGGGCATCGTCCCGCTTAGACATCGCTCCTCCAGGAAGGCGTCAGCTGGGTTAAACAACCCGGGTGGGAAGATGGGGGCAAGGTCTTATGAGGGTCGAGCACCGATCGCCCGGGCCATTGCGGTCGCAGCGAATACCATGAGCACGACGAGGCCCGCTTGGATGTAGCTGATGCGGGCCATGCGGCGCGCCGCCTGCGTCTCCGGCAACTGGCCGGCGCCAACTCGGCGTCGCCACCGGATGAGGGTGACCATCGGCCAGACCTCGAGGATCAAAACCAGCACGAGGAGCGCCATCTTGGCAAGAAATACGTGGTTCTGCAGATAGTAGCCGGTTCCCTTTTCGAGGCCGCCGAGAAGGCGCCAGAGCCCGGTGCTGATCCAGAGAAACGCGGCTACTGCCCAGAAGTTGTCTGCCAGGAACACCCGGCGCAGTCCGGCGGCGTCCAGCACCGAACCCAGTGCCCGTCCGCGAGCCCAGACCGCCCCGAGTCCGATGCCGAGGGCCAGCAAGTGAACAGCCGCGAGAAGCCACCGAAGGGTCACGGGATTCGCTCCATATACACCAGCGGGCCGGCACCGACAGTGAAGCCCACCCCGGCGTACAAGGCGGCTGCGTCGCGGGTGAGCAGCGACACCCGGCGCAGCCCCTGCAGATCGGGGTGAACCAGCATGCATTCGGAAAGCCACCGGCCCAACCCACGACCACGGTAAGCGTCCGCGATCACCACGTCGGTCCAGTAGGCATAGGTCGCCAGATCGGTAACGACGCGGCCAAAGCCGATCAGGGTCTCTCCGTCGAAGAGCCCAAAGCTGACCGAGTTGGCGATGGCTCGGGTGAGAACGGCGCGGCTCATCCCGCGGGCCCAAAAGGTCGTGTGCAGCAGGGCCAGCACGGCCTCCGGATTCATCCGGCTGCGGTCGGTCGAGATGACAAGGTCGCCACGGCGGAATTCGACGGGGGAGTCATCCATGGCTTTCGGTTCAGCCACGGCGCCGCTCGCACACCGCGTAGTGGGCGGAGCGGTCATCGTAGTGAGCCAGCAGCTCCCGCGCACTCGGTGGGACGACCGCGCGTTCGTAGTCTTCGCCGGCAAAGGCGCGGACCGCGTCGAGCGAGTCGAACCACATGATGGTGACAAACTCGACCGTATTGCTAAGCTCACGACGAAGGAGATCGATGCCCCTGTATCCTGCCAGCTGTCGCGCCGCAATTCCCCGGAATATCTCATCTCGGAGCAGCGACTCGTAAGCATCCGCATTTTCAGGGCTGGTCCAGCCATGCCAGATGCGGCTGATCAAGGCCGATTGCCCGGGACAGATGCATTCTGGCGTGACCGCCTCCAAAGCATCAACAGCATGCCACCCAGATTGGCCCCCGCTATTCCTGCACCGATCAGAATCATGCCTCGGGCGACATAGCGGAGCACGGCGAGCTGCCTCACGTCAATGGCGACCAGCAAGAGCTTCGCGGTCAAGAGCGACGCCGCGGCGGAGAAGAGCAGCAGCTGGATCAGCAACAGGGGACGGTACCCCATTCCGGCGTACAACCAATACAGGGCAAGGGCCACTAGCATCCAGGCAAGGAGCCCGATGCGTGTGCTCTGCCCCAGCGGGAGCTCTCGGAGGAGGGGAACGACCAGGAGTCCCAGGGCTGCCAGCATCAGGAGCAGCCTCCAGCTGGCCCGCCACAACTGGCGCGGGGATGCATCCTCCGCAGTGGGTAAGGCCGGTTCTCGATCCACTATCCCTCTGCTCATCGTGACTATTTCATTTTACGTCTGAACTCTGACTCCGGGAACGGCTGCCCGGTAGTACCGCCGCGAGCCTAGACATGGGGGAATCGGGGGTTCCAGGCCACCTCCCAGAGAAAACCATCGGGGTCGGCGAAGTAGCCCGCGTAACCGCCCCATTCGGTTCGCCGGGCCGACTTCACGATACGGCCGCCCGCAGCCGCCACCTCGGCCATCAGCTGGTCGGCCTCCAACTCGGAGCGGACGTTGTGCGCCAGGGCAAATCCGGCGAAACCGGAGCCCTGCCCCGGCATCCCGGCATCGGCTGCGAGCAGGTGCCGGGGATAGAGGGCGAGCCAGGTCTTGCCCAGCTCGAAGAATGAGACGGTGGAGGGCGATTTGAGTCGCGGCAGGCCGAGCCCCTCGGCGTAGAAACGGGTTGCGCGGTCGAGGTCGGTGACACCCAGGGTGACGAAGCTGATGCGGGGCTCCATGACAAACCTCCGTACGGCAAACCTATGTACCCAGCCAAGCTGGAGCCCGCGGGCGGGGCGGCCGGTGTCAAGGAGATGGCGGTAAGACGCTCTCTCCCTGGCCCATGGATTGCGTAAGACTGCGTGAGAGAATCCTTTAACTTCTTCTATTTCGGTAATGACATCAACTCGTCCTGACTCACGCGTGGCCCTCGAGCGGATTCGAACGGTAATCGTCGACGATCACGACGACATCGGTCGGCTGGTCGCCCGGCGGATCGCGGAGGTCATTCGAGCGCGTCGGTCGGCGGGAAAGCCCGCCGTGCTGGGCCTCGCCACCGGTTCCACACCGATTGGGGTCTATCGCGAGCTCATCCGCATGCACCGTGAGGAGGGGCTCAGCTTCGCCGACGTCGTCACCTTCAATCTGGACGAGTACTACCCGATGGACCCCGCGAGCATTCACTCGTACCATCGGTTCATGTGGGAGAATCTGTTCGGTCAGCTCGACATTCCGCCGACGAACGTTCACATCCCGCGGGGCAACGTCGCTCGCGACGCCGTGGAAACCGAGTGCCGCCGCTATGAGGAGTCGATCCACGCCGCGGGAGGGATCGACCTCCAGCTCCTGGGAATAGGACGTACCGGCCACATCGGCTTCAACGAGCCCGGGTCCGGTGCCGAAAGCCGCACCCGCCTGGTCACTCTCGACCTGGTGACTCGCAAGGATACCGCAGCCGACTTCTTTGG
>DASXRM010000061.1:0-29256 GCA_036506575.1 Gemmatimonadales bacterium
GCCTCGCAATCTCCAGCCAAAGGAGTCGGGGAACTATCCACGGCTGATCTGGCGGGTATACGAGCCGCGGACTCGGTCTTCGTGGCCGCCGCCAACGAGGGGAATGTTGATGCCCTGACGGCGGTGTATGCCGGCGATGCCGCACTGCTGCCGCCCAATCTCCCGCCGCAGAAGGGGCGAAACGCGATCCGGTCTTTCTGGGGTGGGTTCCTGAACGCTTACACCGTGCGCTTCGAGATCGCCTCTGATACGATCGAAGGCCGGGGCGATCTGGCGTATAACCTGGGTCATTATCGATTCACCGCAGTCCCCAAGGCGAAGGCGGATCCGGGAGTTGCCGACGAAGGCAAGTTCGTAGAGATCTTGAAGAAGCAGCCCGATGGCAGCTGGAAATACATTGTGGACATGTACAGCTCCAATCTGGCCCCTCAACATTGATGGTTTAGACCGATTCCCACCCGCCTCCGGGCGGGTTATATTTGATATGCCTCAGGTCCGAAGGGCGCCGGCGCGTGAACCGCGTCAGGACCTCGCCGGTAGCAGCGCTAAGCGATGTCCGGTGTCGCTTCGGGGTGCCTGAGGCACTTCTTTTGGGTGAGCGGTGAGCGGTGAGCCGTAAGCGGGCCCAGCCTTCCCGCTCACCGCTTACCGCTTACCGCTTACGGTTTCATGACCATCTCTCTCGCCCGCCGCTATCGCCCGAAGCGCTTTACCGATCTCCTGGTCCAGGACCATGTCGCCGCGGTGCTGCGCGGTGCAGTATCACGGGGCCGGGTCGCTCATGGCTACCTGCTTACCGGACCTCGCGGGGTGGGGAAGACCACTGCGGCCCGGATTCTGGCCATGGCACTCAACTGCCCTCAGCGTGATCCGTCAGGGGATCCCTGCGGCGAGTGCGAGAACTGCCTCCGCATCTGGAACGGCTCTACCAGCCTGGACGTGGTCGAGATTGACGCGGCTAGCAATCGAGGGGTGGACGATGCCCGTGACCTGCGGGAGAGAGCCATGTACGCGGCATCGCGAGAGGGGCACCACAAGGTCTACATCGTTGATGAAGCGCACATGCTGACCCGCGAGGCCTGGAACGCGCTGCTCAAGATCCTGGAGGAGCCACCGCCGGGTGTGGTCTTCGTGTTCGCGACCACCGAGCCCCAGAAGATCGCAGCCTCCGCGGCACCGGTCATGTCGCGCCTACAGCGGTTCGATTTCCGGCGCATCGGCCCCCACGCCATACGCGACCGGCTTCGCCAGGTGCTTTCGGCGGAGGCGCTGCGGGCGGACGACGACGCGCTCACCCTGATTGCCCGGCACGCCGATGGCGGCATGCGGGACGCGCTCTCCCTGCTGGATCAGTGTCTGAGCTTCGGCGAGGGAGTGGTGACCGCCGCACGGGTCCGCGAGGTCCTTGGTTTGGCCGACGACGAGCTCTACGGCGAGATGCTGGCTCTCGTCGTCGAGCGCCGGCCGGCCGCCGTGTTTCCGCTGGTGGACCGGCTGTGCGATGCCGGCGTCGACCTGTCGGAGTTCATGGCCGGTGCCGCCGAGGTGCTTCGAGGATTGCTGATGCTCCAGGTCGGGGCCGCGCCGGAAGGCATGACGGAGGCGCTCCGCGGTACCTTGGACGGCTACCGCAGCCGGCTGGAGCCGGGCGACGTGCTTCGAATGCTCCGGCTTCTCGCCGAAAACGAGATGGGGATCCGGCGGAGCGTGAACTCTCGGCTCACGGTCGAGACCTTGCTCCTCCGTTGGGCACTGCTTGACCGGGTAGTCGATCTCGAGCAGGTGTTGGCGGAAGGAAAGCGGGGGGAGTCGGGTACCAAGCTTGCGCCGGAGGCTTCGGCAATTCGGGCCGATCAGGGCTCCAGCGCGGCCTCCCCGCCTCCCCGCCTCCCCGCTTCCCCGCCTCCAACCGCCACCCTGGCCCCATCGATCGAGGCTATCCGGGCCGGCTGGCCGGCGATTATCGTCGCCGCGCGGGTCCAGAGCCGCCTCCTTGGGGAACTACTTACGGCGGTCGAGCCCGCCGAGCTCACCTTGCCGTGGCTGAACGTGGTGATGCGCGAGCCCAACCAGCTCTTCGCCGAGCGGCTCGACCGGGAAGCGCCCAGAGTCGAAGAAATTCTGAGTCGGAGTCTCGGACAGCCGATCCGGCTCCGGGTAACCTCGGGTCAGCCCGCCGAGGGAGGCGCTCCACCGAGGCCTCGGCGGATGTCCGATTCCGCTCTCAAGGCCGACCGCCTGCGGGAGTTCCGGGCCAAGGACCCCGCCCTCGACACGGCGGCCGATGCGTTAGATTTAGAAATCGTGGATTGAGGCGACACCAGATAGTCTAGGGTCGAGGGACTAGGGTCGAGACTAGCCCTTTGACCCTAGACCCTCGACTCTAGACCCTAGGATTCTACACCCTACCCGACCCATGGCAGGACTACCCGACAGCATGGCAGATCTCCAGCAGCTTTTTCAGCTCGGTCAACAGATGCAGGGCCGGTTGCAGCAGTTGCAGACCGAGTTGGCGAGCCGGACCATCGAGGCCTCGGCGGGCGGTGGTATGGTGAAGGTGACGGCCGATGGCCGCGGCACCGTGCGAGCGGTCTGGATCGACCCCGGGATCTTTCAGGATCACGATGCCGAGTTCCTCAGCGACCTGGTGCTTACCGCGGTGGCCGAGGCCCAGCGTCGCGCGGCCGAGATGCTTCAGGCCGAGATGCGGAAGGTGCCGCCGCTCCCCTTTGCATCGCCTTTCTGACCGGTGAGCGCGATCGAGGAGCTGATCACCGAGCTGGCTAGGCTCCCGGGGATCGGCCGGAAGACGGCGCAGCGGCTCACCTTCCATCTGCTACAGCAACCCCCTGAACAGGCTGGGCGGCTCGCTTCCGTCCTCGCCTCGGTGACCGAGCGGGTTCATCCCTGCGAGGAGTGCGGGAACCTCACCGAAGACCAGCCCTGCGATATCTGCCGGGATCCCCGGCGTGACGCGGGACTGGTCTGCGTCGTCGAGGAGCCTTCGACGGTCGGGGTGGTAGATCGCTCCACCGACTTTCGGGGCCACTACCATGTTCTGGGCGGCCATCTCTCCCCCTTGGATGGCGTAGGACCTGAATCGCTGCGGGTGGATCGCCTGGTTCAGCGGGTCCGCAAGGGTGGAGTGCGCGAGATCATTCTGGCGACCAATCCTTCGATGGAAGGCGAGGTCACCGCCACCTATATCCAGCAGCTGCTGGCCGGCATGGGTGTGCGGGTCACCCGGCTGGCACGAGGGCTGCCGATGGGCGGAGACCTCGAGTACATCGACGGAGTCACCCTGGCTCACGCGTTGGTTGCCCGGCAGGACGTGACCTGATGCGCTCCCGTGTGGGGGTCTTTGCCGGTGGGCTTGCGCTCGGCGTTACCGCCGGCTGGCTCATGGCGCAGCACCGGCTCACCTACCACCGGCGCGATCTCTTCAGCCCGCGCCCCCTCCGGCGCCTGGCGGCCCTGGGATTCCTGGCGGGACAGAACGAAGTCGAAACGGTCCGGCTGCTGCGGGACTATCTCGCCTGGGAGCGACAACCCATGCTCCGGCGGCGGGCGGAGGCGATCGTGCGCCGAATGGAAGCTACCCTCGCATGAGGCAGGACCGATGAGCGGTGCTTCCAGCTGGTCCTTTCGGGAGGACGATTCCCGGCGCATTCAGTCGATTCTCAGCGCGTTTCTCGGGGAATCAAATGCCCGAACCGCGCTGATCGTCGATCGCACCGGGCAAATGGTCTCCACCGCCGGTGAGGCGCCGGCATTCGATGCCACCGCGTTTGCGTCGCTGACCGCCGCCGATTTCAGCGCCAACGACCAGCTCGCTCGCATGCTTGGCGAGTCCGAGTTCGGCGCCCTGTTCCATCAAGGCGAGCGGGAATCGATGTATCTGGCCGATATTGCGCGTCGAGTCATCCTCGTGGTGCTGTTCGACAACCGGACAACGCTCGGTCTGGTGAAGCTGCGGGTCAAGACGGCCGTCGTTCAGCTGAACCAGGTGTTCACCGACATGTTCAACCGCGACGGGACGAGTGCGCCCGGCGTGGAGTCCGAGTTTCTCGGCGAGGCGGAAGACGAGATCGACAAACTCTTCGGGTCCTGAGGAAACGCCCAATGTCGATGATCAACTACGCCTCGCGCGAGATCAACTGCAAGCTGGTGTACTACGGCCCCGGTCTGGGTGGCAAGACGACCAACCTGGAGCACGTCTACAACAAGGTCGCGCCCGGCGCCCGGGGGAAGATGATCTCTCTCGCCACCGAGACCGAACGGACCCTGTTCTTCGACTTCCTCCCCGTTGATCTCGGCAACATTCGCGGCTTCAAGGTGAAGTTCCACCTCTACACCGTACCGGGGCAGGTCTATTACAACGCCTCGCGGAAGCTGATTCTCAAGGGGGTCGACGGGGTGGTTTTCGTCGCCGACAGCCAGATCGAGCGGATGGATGCAAACATCGAGGCCATGCAGAACCTCTACGAGAACATGTCCCAGCACGGCTACGATGTCACCAGAATCCCGTTCGCGATCCAATACAACAAGCGTGATCTTCCCAACGCGGCGCCGATCTCGGAGCTGCAGGCTGCCCTTAATCCGGGCTGGCCGGTCCCGGATCCGAGCAGGCAGCGAGTGACCCCGGATCCCTACCATGAGTCGGAGTTTCTCATTCGCCAGGAAGACGGGCAGTGGGTCGAGCGGGCTCCTTACTTTGAGGCGGTGGCTTTGACCGGTGAGGGCGTGTTCGATACTCTGAAAGCCATCAGCAAGAACGTGGTCAAAACCCTGGGGTAGGCGGCACCATGTGGAACCTGCCCAACATCATCACGCTGGTTCGAATCTGCTTTACTCCCGTGATCGCGCTGCTGCCGTTCATCGAGGGGTACTGGCCCAAGCTGATCGCCTTCATCATCTTCATTGTCGCGGCCGTGAGCGACGTCTACGACGGCCATCTCGCCCGGAGCCGGAACGAGGTCACCGATCTCGGCAAGCTCCTCGATCCGATCGCCGACAAGCTCCTCCTCTTCGCCATGTTGATCCCGATTTACTGGATCTCCCGCCAGCGCCATGATCTCTACGACATTCCGATCTGGGGCAGCATTCCGCTGTGGGTCTGTCTGTTGCTCATCGGCCGCGAGTTGGCCATGACCGGGTTTCGCTGGTGGGCCAGCCGCCGGGGCGTGGTGATTCCCGCGGCCGGTGCAGGGAAGCTCAAGACCACCATCCAGAACATCTTCGTCGGGGCCGTGATCCTGTGGTTTGCCTTTCGGGACGCGCGAAAGCCGATGGGATGGGAGCACAACCAGTACGCGCAGTACTGGAACGAATTCCATGGCGGCTTCGTCGCCATCACCCTGGCCTTCGCCGCTTTGCTCACGGTGTATTCCTTCGCGGTGTACTTGTATCGCAACAGGCGCCTCTTTTCCGATCGCACCCAGTAGCTCGCCTGTGATTGGAGAATGGCTATGGACTATTGGCCATAGCCATTAGCCTCCCTCCATGGAAATCGAGCTCGTTACAATCGGCACCGAGCTACTGCTGGGACTGACTCTCGATACCAACGGTGCCGAGATCGCACGGGCCCTGGCCGCACGAGGAATACGGGTAACTCGGCGCGCGTCGGTGGCGGATCGACCTGGGGACATCCGCGATGCGGTCGCTGAGGCGCTGAGGCGCTCCGGCGCGGTTCTCACGACCGGTGGGCTGGGCCCCACGCAGGACGACATCACTAAGAAGATCGTAGCAGAGCTCTATGGCGCTCCGCTGGAGTTCGATGAAGGCGTCTGGGCCACTCTGCTCGATCGCTTTGCCCGCCTGCAGAGGAAGCCAGCCGCGAGCAACCGAAGCCAGGCGGAGGTGCCCCGCGGGGCGATCGTATTGCGCAATCGCTGGGGCACGGCTCCCGGCCTATGGTTGGAAGGATCACCCGGGCTCGTGATCATGCTCCCCGGCGTTCCCGTCGAGATGCGGAATTTGTTGGAGCATGAGGTACTGCCTCGATTGGCGCCACGGACGTCCGGCTCGGTCATCCGCTCCCTCGTGGTCCGAACGACGGGCATACCAGAGTCGTCGCTCGCCGAGCGCCTGGGCAATATCGAGCATGAGCTCGCCCCGCTGACTCTGGCTTATTTGCCTGGGCTCGAGGGGGTGGATCTCCGGCTGAGTGCGTGGAATGTCCCACCCGATGAAGCCGACCAACGGCTCCGGTCAGCCGCAGACCTGCTCCGGAGCCGAACCGGTGCGAGCGTGTATGGTGAAGGCGAGAGCGATCTGGCGGCTCTGGTGCTCGAGCAGGCCCGCGCCCAGCGGGTGCGGCTCGCCGTTGCCGAGTCGTGCACCGGTGGGCTGCTCGGCGCGCGGATAACGGACATCGCCGGCAGCTCCGATGTGTTCCGGGGCGGGGTGATTGCTTATGACAATGGGGTCAAGCTGGAGCTGGTCGGTGTGCCGGCGGTGCTCCTGGTGGAACACGGGGCGGTGAGTGAGCCGGTCGCCCGGGCCATGGCCGAAGGCGCGGCCAGGCGGTTTGAGGTAGCTGCGGCAGTGTCAGTGACCGGAATAGCCGGACCGGGCGGAGGGAGTGAGACCAAGCCGGTCGGAACCGTTTGGATCGGCTGCGCGCTGAATGGCATCACCGAGACCCGCCGCCTGCTCTTTCCGGGCACTCGCCACGAGATCCGGGCACGGGCGGCTCAAGCGGCGCTGTTCCTGCTATACCGGATGTTATCGGCTAGCGAGCGGCCGGTCACTCCACCGTGAAGCTCACGCCCAACGCCGTCCCTGCGGTTCCGCTGGCGCTGGGCCCCGTGTAGTCCCCTTTGTTGTTACCAGCTAACGCATAGGGCGCGTTGGTTTCGGTGCGAGAGTTGGCACTGCCATCGAGGGCGGGCGAAGCTCCGTTCCAGATCGAACGGTGGGAACGGTGTGTTATCTTTCTTGAGTCTCATAGCGTGAGTGTGTGCGAGTGACTAGACGAACCGACCTGGGAAACGATCTCGAGGCTGAAGGCGCGCCCGGGGACACGCCCGCCCGCATGAGTGATTCGGCGGGCGACACCGGACGAAGTGCGGATGGCGAGGACATCGCTTCCACCGACATGAGTGCCCAGCCTTCCTCGCGAGCGGACGACACGCAACCGCTGTTCGGCGGAGGCCGGGACGCCGAGTTGGAGGGCGATCTCGCGGAGCTGAAGGATCGGCATCTCCGGCTTGCCGCCGAGTATGACAACTACCGGAAGCGTAGCAGCCGGGAACGAGCCGAGCTGGCCGATCGGGCCCAGGCGAGTTTTGTGGCCAAACTGCTGGACGTGCTCGATGATCTGGAGCGGTTGATGGCCAGCGATCCGGCAACCCCGCTCCCCTCGCTGCGCGAGGGCTTGAGCGCGGTGGACCGAAAGCTCTGGAAGGACCTTCAGGACGCCGGCGTGGAGCGAATCGATCCGGTGGGCACCCCCTTCGACCCGGCTCTGCACGAGGCCGTATCGACTGTGCCCGCACCCGACAAATCGAGCGACCACATGGTGAGCGCTACGTTCCAGCCCGGCTACCTGTTCAAGGGGACCCTGGTCCGGCCCGCGCGAGTGCAAGTCTACTCCGACCAGGGCCAACACTGACGTGGCGGCCAAGGACTTTTACCAGGTCCTGGGCGTCGCCGACTCGGCCAGCCAGGACGACATCAAGAAGGCCTACCGCCGGCTGGCCAAGCAGTATCATCCCGATGCCAATCCGAACAACGCCAAGGCCGCCGAGCGTCGCTTCAAGGAAGTTTCCGAAGCGCACAGCACCCTTTCCGATCCGGAAAAGCGGAAGCATTACGACCAAATGCGCCGCTATGGCGCGTTCGATGGCATGCCGCGCCGCCCCCAGGGTGCCGGAGCGCCCCGCACCGGGGGACCCGATCCGGGAGATCTCGGAGCGGGGTTCGACTTCGGTGACCTGGGCGGGTTGGGTGACATCTTCTCCTCGATCTTCGGTCGAGGGCGCCGGGAAGAGGCACGCGGCGGCGACACACTCGAGGCGGTTGTCGAGGTCCCCTTCCGGGTAGCGATGCTCGGAGGAAAGGTCCCGGTCACCCTCCCAGTGACTGAGACGTGCCCGACCTGCAGCGGCACCGGTGGTGCGCCGGGTGCCACCTGGTCCACCTGTCCCGAGTGCAAGGGTCGAGGAACGATCTCCTTCGGACAGGGGAACTTCGCGGTGAATCGTCCGTGCCCCCAGTGCAGGGGACGCGGCAGAATTCCATCGGAGAGATGCCCGACCTGTCGTGGCGCCGGCCAGATCCGCACCGAACGCCACGTCACCATCACTGTTCCCTCCGCCACCGAAACCGGTGACCGGGTCCTCCTACGGGGGCAGGGACAGGGCAATGGCCCAGGCAGTCCACCCGGAGACATCGTCATCACCTTCCAGGTTCAGCCCGACCGCTTCTTTCGCCGGGAGGGATTGGACATCGTGGCCGATGTTCCGATCAACCTCGCCCAGGCGGCACTCGGCACCCGTCTACGGGTGCGCACCCTGGACGGCAAGAAGGTCTTGTTGCGCATACCGCCCGGCACGCAGCCGGGGCGAAGGTTCCGCATCAAGGGACAGGGACTGGAGAAGAACGGCCGCCGGGGCGACCAGCTCGTGGGCGTTCAGGTCACGGTCCCCGATGAGCTGACGCCGGAGCAACAGGAATTGATGAAGCGGTTCGCGGATTCCGCAGGGCTGAAATATTAGGTGATCACGAGCAGGCAGAAAGCCGCAGATAAACGCGGATAGACGCAGATACTGCAGCTGCAACGCGGATGAGCACGGATAGCTCCGCTTGGAGTAAAACTCCTCCTCAAGAGCAAGGTTTAGCTTTCTTGTTCCACAGCACACCCGTCGAGATCGCGAGGTTCATCAGACCTCTTCATCACTCCAAACCTCGAACTCCGCTGGTGTGTCGTTGAACCGAGCTTCTTTGACTTTTGCCCTTCCAAGTGAGCACCTCAGGCGAGGAGCGATCCGTGTTTTATCCGTGTTCATCAGTGGCTAAGCATTTTAGTTGCAGCGTCTGCGGCTAAGAATTTGGTCTTCTAACGTCTGAGGCCTTCACTTCCTTTGGAGCAAGCGCCATCGAGAGGATCAGGCTAACCAGGCCCACCACTAACCCGCCAAAAAACGCAGCCCAGAACCCACTTACCGTAAACCCCAGGTTCCAGCTTTCGGAAAGCCAGCCGGTAACCAGGAGCATCAGCGCGTTGATCACCAGGGTAAAGAGTCCCAGGGTGAGCACGATCAGTGGGCAGGTGAGGATGGTGAGCAGCGGCCGCAGGGTGCTGTTGACGATGCCGAAGACCGCGGCAACCAGGAGCAGCCGGCCCGGACCGCCACTGAAATCGAGGCCCGGGATGAGCGCCGCGGCCACCCACAGCGCTGCCGCATTCAGGATCCAGTGGAGCAGCAGAGAGCGCACGCGCTTCAGCCGATCACGCCGCCACCGAGCACGCGGCCTTCGGCACCGTAGAGGACGCCAGACTGTCCCGGGGTGATAGCGCGCACCGGGGTTTCCAGAGCCAAGCTCAGCCGGTTCTCCCGGGCTTCCAGTACGACCGCTGGGGCTCCGCGGGCGCGATACCGGATCTGCACCTCGCAGTGATCACCTGGCTCCAGCGGGTCAGCCAGCCAGTTGACCTCTTCGAGCCGAACCCGGTTCTCAGCGAGATCCTCGACGCCACCTACCACGACCTCGCGCCGCTCCGGATGAATGGCGACGACGTATCGGGCCGCGGCCGAGCCGCCGGGCAAGCCCTTCCGTTGTCCGATGGTGTATCGGGCGTAGCCTCGATGCTCGCCGATCACCTCTCCCGTGGTGGTCACCAGGGGGCCGGGCACCAGTGCAGGAGCGTCGGCGGGGAGGTGGCGCTCGAGGACCGTGACGTAATCGTCATTGGGAACAAAGCAGATTTCGACCGATTCTTCCTTGTCGGCCGTGGTGAGTCCCAGCCGTCGGGCATAAGCCCGGGTCTCCAGCTTGGGCATCTCTCCCAGCGGGGTCAGCATCCGAGCTACCACCTCACGGTCGATCCCCCACAGGAAGTAGCTCTGGTCCTTGGTGAGATCTCGACCCCGGTAGAGGCCACCGTCTCGGGCAATCGCGTAATGTCCGGTAGCGAGGTAATCGCAATCGAGCGCGTCGGCATGGGCGAGCAGGTCGCGGAACTTGGTGAACGAGTTGCAGCGAACACAGGGGATGGGAGTACGGCCCCGGCTATACTCGCTCACGAAGTTCTGAATGACGTGCAGGTTGAAGCGGTCCTCCAGATTGAGGACGTAGTGGGGGATTCCGATCGCGTGGGCGACGTCGCGGGCGTCGTTGATCGAGTCGAGTGAGCAGCACGGCCGATCGGGCACCTCATCACCGTAGCAGAAGAGCTTCATGGTGGCGCCAACCACCTCGTAGCCCTGCTCGACTAGGCGTGCCGCGGCCACGGAGCTATCGACGCCGCCGGACATCGCTACCAGTACTCGGCGGCTCACTGGCTGCCTTCGGCGGAAGGGCGGTAGAGCCTGCCCCGAGCGGAGCGAGGGGGCGGTAGGGCGGTCGCTTCGACCGCTTCGCTGGTCTGAGGTTCGGCCCCGGGGGTCGCTTGATCCGCGTTCGGCTTGTTTTGGTGTACCGCCGTACTGTCGTACCGCCGTTCCGCCCGTCCCAGCACTCCCGCGAGCTTGCGCACCTTGCTTGCCACAACCGGCACCACCTCGGCTGCGCGCTCCACGTCGGCCGGAGTGTTCTCGCGCCCGAAGCTGAAGCGGATGCTGCCCAAAGCCAGCTCTCGCGGCAGTCCCATGGCGACCAGGACGTGGGACGGCTCCACGGCTCCGGTGGAGCAGGCCGACCCGCTGGACACGGCAACGCCGGCGAGATCCAGATGCATGAGAAGCGCCTCGCTGTCGGTGCCGGGAATCGCGACGCTGAGCAGGTGTGGGGCACGCAAGCTCCGCTCGGCGTTGACGACCAGATCCGGTATCACGGCCTTGAGTCGAGCCGCCAGCTCGTTGCGAAGGCCATAGAGCCGCTCCGCCAGGGACGACTGCTCGGCTGCCGCCAACTGCGTCGCGCGTCCCAAGGCCACGGCCCCAGCCACGTTTTCGGTGCCGGGGCGGATCCCGAATTGCTGCCCGCCTCCGTGGAGAATGGCTTCCACCGCTTTCCGATCCCGCACGATCAGCGCTCCGATCCCCTTGGGCGCGCCGATCTTATGGCCCGAAATTGTGAGCAAGGTACAGGACAGTTCGTGAATCGAGACCGGTACCTTCCCGATTGCCTGCACGGCATCGGTGTGGAAGATGACGCCGGCCTCCCGGCACCGGTGAGCGATCTGACCAACCGGCTGAATGACCCCGACCTCGTTGTTTACCCACATCACGGACACAACCGACGGACCATCGGCCAGCGCGACGTCGAGCGCGTCGAGTTCGAGTAGCCCGCCGGCATCTACCGGGAGCAACACCTCGCGACCCCCCAGATGGCAGACGGCGTGGGCGGCGGCGAGTACCGCCTTGTGCTCGATCGCGGACACGGCGGCGCACATCGCGGCTCCCCGATCTCGGGCCGCGAGCGCGGCTCCCAAAATGCTCAGGTTGTCTGCCTCAGTGCCTCCCGAGGTGAAGATGACCTGGCTCGGCTCTGCCCCTAGCGCCTCGGCTATCTGCCGACGTGCCTGCTCGATACCCGCCCGGGCCGCGCGACCGAACCGGTGAGCGCTGGAGGGATTCCCGAAGGATTGATCGGTGAGGTAGGGCATCATGGCCTCCAGCACCTCCGGGCGCACCGGCGTGGTGGCGGCATGGTCCAGATAGACGGGTGGTCTCATGAGGGGAAGATAGCGCCGAAGTGATACTCGGAGAACGGCTTCTGGCCTAAGCGTGGCCTTTCGAGCGAAGCGAGAGATCGGTTACGCTCGGGATGACGCGTTCTTACTCAGATGCTCTGCACGCCCAGCTTCACCACGTCGTTGACTTCCAGCGTCTCGTGAGTGAAGAACGGCTCTCCATATCGCTTGCGGATGAGCGAGCCGTAATGGGCGTTCTGGGTTTCCACCAAGGAGTAGAGGTCCTGACCGGTGGGAAAGATCTCTCCTGCCGCTTTGGTACCATCGAACTGGCTGGCGTAGCACTTGATCGCGGCCAGCTTGCGCTCGAACTCGGCGCTGATGTCCACCACGAAGGTGGGCTTGACCGGGTCCTCCCGGTAGGAGAGCGCGTACAGAAGTTTGTGGGGACGGTGGGGGGTGCCGGCTGCTTTGTAACGCTCCAGACCAGCCAGGTAGCTCGCGTCTCGCCCCAACTCGGACGCGACCCGGTGATCCGGGTGCCGGCCAACGGGGAAGGGGAGGATCACCACTCGTGGGGCGAAGTGGCGTATTTGCTCTACGATAGCCCTCCGCGCCTCGTCCGAGTTGTGAAGGTGCGCGTCGGGCAGTCCGGCGTTCCGCCGCTCGCTGACCCCCAGGATTCGAGCAGCCCTCTCGGCCTCCTCGGCTCGGAGGCCTACGCTGCCCCGAGTGCCGGTCTCTCCCGCGGTAAGGTCGAGGATACCGGTCCGATACCCGCCATCGACTGCTTTCAGTAGCGTGCCGGCGCAGGTCAGCTCGACGTCGTCACGATGGGCAGCGATTGCCAGGATGTCGACGGGCATGGTGGAAAGTAAGAGGTGAGAGGTAAGAGGTAAGAGGTAAGAGGGAGCGGTAAGGGACGCCCTCTGCCATCTCCCCTCTTACCCGTCCCCTCTCCCCTCTCCCCTCTCACCTCTCACCTCTCACCTCTCACTCATGCCTCAACGCCTCGACCGGGTCCATCCGAGCCGCCCGGTTGGCTGGGTAGAGACCGAACACCAGACCTATCCCGATGCTCACCGCGCACGCCACCCCTGCGCTCCAGAGCGGCACTCCCGACTGGAGCCGGAGCACCTGCTTCAGCAGCTCCCCTGCCGTCAAGCCGAGCAGGATGCCGAACAGCCCGCCCACCAGGGTGAGCGTCGCGGCTTCAACCAGGAACTGCCACAGAATCTCCCGTCGCGTCGCGCCCAGCGCCTTCCGCAGGCCGATCTCCTTAGTGCGGTCGGTGACTGAGACCATCATGATCGCCATCACGCCGATCCCTCCGACCAGGAGCGCCACGCTGGACAAGGCGACCATGGCGATGAAGAAGTAGGAGGTGAAGTTGCCGACAACCTCCAGGATCTGGTCCTGGGTGATCATGTCGAAGGTATTCGGCATCGCCGGGCGGAGATCGCGCGCCCGGCGGAGCGCGACGGTCACCAGATCCTGCGCTTCGGCGACTGGCACCCCGCTCCGCGGCTTCACTGCGATGAACACGCTGCTGGTCTCATCGTAGCGGAAGTTCTGCCGGGCGGTCTCGAACGGAATGACGCCGCCTACGTCCTGGCCTGGCGGCTCGAAGATGTTTTCGGGCTTCTGATAGATGCCGATCACGCGCAGAGACTTGCCTCCGATCCGAAGCACCCGGCCCATGGGGTCGACGCGGCCAAAGAGTCGCTCGGCCACGGTGGACTCCAGCACCACGACGTCCGCCCCGGTCAGCTCGGCCCGGGTGAAAAACCGTCCCCGGAGGAGGGTACCGCCCTGGATCTCCATATAACGGGAATCGGCACCGAAGACCGTCAGGGCTCCGGTGCGCTCCCCCTGGTATTCCATGCGTTGAAACAACTGCACCCACATCGCACTGTAGCCGATCTCGGGCAACCGGCCGATGGCCTCGGCATCACTTCGCCGTAGCACCGGGCGGATCCGGACCTCATACGGCAGCCGGTCGGGGTTGAGCGGCGTCTGGGAGAAGAAACGGACTACGTAAAAGGCGGTGGGGCCGGCGGTCTCGATCGCGTTGAAGATCTGGGTCCGGATCCCTTGAACCATTGACGCGATGGTCATCACCGTAGTCACACCGATCACCACACCGAGAATGGTCAGGCCGGATCGCAGCTTATTCGAGCGGATCGAGTCGGCCGCAATGGCCACACCTTCGCCGAGGTTGTGGATCATTCCGCCCGAAGCGCCGTAATCGGGTCCAGCCGGGCGGCGCGGGTGGCGGGAAAGACGCCGAAGACGATACCGGCCCCGGCGCCGAGCGCGAGCGCCGCAGCGACCGACCAGAGAGTGACCCGAGCAGGCAATGGCGTGAAGGTCGAGACGGTGGCAGCGAGCGCCCACCCGCCGAGCACCCCCTGCAGCCCACCCAGCGTGGCCAGCACCATGGCCTCGATGAGAAACTGCCGGCGAATATCCCGGTGGGTCGCGCCGAGCGATTTGCGGATGCCGATCTCCCGAGTGCGCTCGTTCACGGTCATGAGCATGATGTTCATGATGACGATTCCTCCTACGACGATCCCGATGCAGACGACGGCGGGGATCGCGGTAAAGAGGAGTCGGGTCAGGTCGCGCCAGAATGCCATCAGGGCGTCGGCCTTGTCCACCGTGAAGTCATTGTCGTCGCCCGGCCTCAGCCGGTGGGCGATCCGCATCGCCTCTTCGGCCCGGGCCATGGCCGCGGGGATCGCGTCGGCGCGCGCCAGCTTGACCGATACCACGGTGGTTTTCCGGCGGCCGTAGAGCGACTCGAAGGTGCTGAAGGGCAGCAAAATAAAGCCGTCGAACGACTGTCCCAGCATGCGTCCCTTCTTCGCGATCACGCCCTTGACCGTCAGCTCCCGCCCGGCGAGGCGAATCTTCCGGCCCACGGCGTGCTCCGGCTGATCGAAGAGCTTGTCGGCGACATCGTAGCCGAGTACCGCCACCGGCCGGCGCTCCCGCACGTCGGGGTCGGCCAACGGATCACCCGCGTAAAAGCGGTAGTCCTGCACGAGCTGGTAAGGCGGCGTGACCCCGAAGACGAGCACAGTGCCGACGGTACGGTCGCGGTATTCCACGTCGCTCACCGGAGTGGGCCACCCCGACTGGAGCGAGACGGCTTGGGCGTTGGGAAGAGCTCGCCGCACCGCCTCAGCGTCCTCCGCGGAAATCCGCGGGCGCTTGCTGATCGCCTTCACCTGCTCCTCATCGAGCAGTCCGACCGCGATGGGCGTCCGCCGCACTTGGAAGGCGTTGGTGCCGATCACCGCACCGGTGAGGTTTTCCTTCACGTAAGCGTTCATCCCCTGGATGACGGCCACGACGACCACCAGGAAGCCGACCGAAACGATGATGCCGAGGAGGGTGAAGAAAGAGCGGAGCTTGCTGTGCCAGATGGACTGGAGGGCGAGGCGGAGTGCTTCGCTGAAGGGCATTCTGAAAGGTAAGAGGTGAGAGGTAAGAAGTGAGAGGGTTTCCCGTTTTACCTCTTACCTCTTACCTCTCACTCGTGCCTCAGCGCCTCCAGCAGGCGCACTAGGATGCCTTCGCCTCGCGGGCTTTGGTCGTGTCGGCCGCTCTCACCTTGGCCCCGTCCTTCAGATCGCGGATGGCCTGATACGTTCCGGCAACGATGGTCTCGCCCTCGCGCACTCCGTCGGTCACCTCGAAGTACTCGTCTCCCGCGACCCCGGTCTTGACCGGTCGAAAGGTCGCAATCCCGTTTCTCACGACAAAGACGCCCTCGGCCTCCCGCTTCTTGAAGCGGGCACGGAGGGTGTCTACCGGAGGACCTCCCTCGGATTCGTTGGGGATCTTCTCGTGTTCGCGCACGGTCAGCGCGATAATCGGGATGCTGAGCGCGTGATCCCGCGTGTCGGTGATGATTCGGGCGGTGCAGCTCAGGTCCGGACGAATGTCGGCCGGAGGCCGTTTGAGGATGATCTCGACGTCGAAATCCACCGCCCGGTCGTTGGAGCCCGACGCCGTCTCGGTGGGGGTGAGCTTGGCACTATGGCTCACTTTTGTCACCCGGCCCGAGAACGTCGTGTCAGGGTAGGCATCGATGGTGACGTCCACCGAGTCGCTCTGTTCCACCCGCACGACATCGGTCTCATCGACCTGCACCTTGGCCAGAATCACCGAGAGATCGGCGACCGTCATGAGCAGGCCGGTCTCCCGGGAGAAGGTTCCGGGTACCGCCACCTCACCCTCTTCGACCGCCAACCGAACCACCCGCCCGGAGATCGGCGCCGTCAGCCGGGTCTTGGCCAGGTTGTCCTTGGCCTCTTGCAGGCTGGCACGGGACTGCTCCAACTGGGCCTTCGTGGACTGGTAATTCGCCTCCGCCACCTCCAACGCTGTCTGCGCCTGTTCCGCGGTTTCCGGCGCGATCAGGTTGTCGCCGAGCTGGGTCAGTTGCCGGGCGCGATTCCAGGCGCGTTGCGCCTGATCCCGCGTGGCTTTGGTCTGCAGCAGCGTGGCCTGGGTGGAGGCCACGACTCCCTGAGCTCTCGCGACCGCCGCCTGGTATTGAGCCGGGTCGATCTGGAGCAGGAACTGGCCTCGTTTCACGAGGTCGCCCTCGCGCACTGCGATGTCGATGATGCGACCGGTAATATCGGCGCTGATGTCCACCGACGTCTTTGCCTCGATCTTGCCGCTGGCGGTCACCGAGCTGACCAGATCCCGCCGGCCGACCTGCTCCAGCCTGACCTCAACCCCGGCATGCTTCTTCTTATTGATACGGAACGCGACGATGCCGCCGACCGCCAGTATCACCAGCGCTATGGCAAGCCAAGTCTTCGTCCTTCGCGACATGTCCATCCTCGTTAGCGAAGCGAGCGACCCACCGCGGCTTCCAGCGCAGCGATGGCTTTGTGGTAATCGTAGAGCGCGGTGATATAGTCGCCCTCGGCCCGCTGCACCGAAGTCTGGGCATCGGCGACCTCGAGCGCAGTACCGGCGCCGAGCCGGTAGCGATCCTGGGCCAGTCGAAGTTGATCGCGCGCCGCGTCGCGGCTGAAGGCCTGAACCGCGATCGCTTGAAAGGCGGTTTGCAGCCCCAGGTACCGTATCTGTACATCGCTCCGCACCGAGAGCCGGCGCGCTCGCACGTCCTCATCGGCGTCCTCCTGCTGGGCGCGGGCCTGGGAGAGCCGGAGCGAACGGCTGAAGCCGGTGAAGATGGGCAGTGACACGGTGAGGTTGGCGCTGAAGGGTTGCCCGGTGTAGCGGAATGGAAAGACGCTGTTCTGGTCACGGATCTGTTGCGACACAGGGCCCAGCAGGACGCCGCCGCCATCCACCAGGCCGTACGTCGCGAAACAGTTGGCCACCTCCCCACCCAGCGCCAGCGCCGAACGCACCGAATTGTTGTACTGGCACTCGGCTGCCTGAGCCTGAGCGTCGGTGAGAGCCTGAGTCAGCAGAAGGTTCTCGTTGGTGTACTGCTGAGTAAATCCGCTCCAGCCGGCTCGAACCGACAGCGAGGGCAGGAAATCGGTCTTCGCCGCGCGAACATCAAGATCAGCGGCGTGCCCACGGGCGCGCAGCGAGCGAAGCACCGGGTTGTGTATCTCCGCCAGCGCGAGAAGACTGTCCAGCCGGAAACCGGGAGGAGTCACCGGGAAGGAATCGGAGAGCACGATCTGATCGACCGCTACCGGCGGCTCCACGCCCATGCGTCGCAGGAGATCGAGCTTCGCTTCATTCTCCGCCTGCACCGCCCGGAGTAGGGCAACATCGGAAGTGCCTTTGGTGACCTCTGCCTGCCGCACATCGAGCAAGGTCGCTTGTCCTACCCGGTGGCGTGCCTGGGCAAGCTCGAGAAAGTCTTCATTCCGGCGGACCTGCTGCCTGGCCACCTGCACCTGCGCCGCAGCCTGTAACGTGTTGAAGTACTGGGTGGAGATTTCGGCGGTCAGGGAGATGCCCGCTCCGCTGATATCCTCATCGGTTGCCCGCTGGAGCGCCTTCTGTTGCGCTGGGGCGGTCAGCGTCCGACCGCTGAGCTGCCATTCGACGCCAAGGCTGTAGCCGGAGGTCACGAACGCAGAGGTGGGACGGGTAAAGCCCCCCCCGAAATTTGACTGACCGGTTCCGATGTACCCGACATCGCTCGAGGCGGTAAGAGATGGAAGCAAGCTGCCGTAGGCGTTGCGAACGCCCCACCGCGCCGGGCCAGCGTCGTTGAGTGTCTGCCGATAGGTGGGACTGTTGGCCCGGGCCTGGCGCAACGCTTCGGCCAGAGAGAGACTCACCGAAGAGGGTGCAGGGGCCACTCGGCTCGAGTCCTGCGCTCTTGCGGAGAGAGGGATCATGCAGGCGATCGCGAGCAGATTACGCCAACTGATCATGGAGAGCCCCTTGTCGGGAGACGTGACCCGGCCGATACGCGGGCCTCGCCGCAGAGGTTTCAACTTGCGACAAAGCGCGGCCTTCTGCCGCTCATGACGATCACTGATGGGTGGGTCGCTGTTCGAGCCGCGTCAGTCCTGGGCGCGGGTGACGACGGTACCGGATTGAGGTAGCTCGAGGCGGACCAGGCGGCCCTGCGCGTCCGTCACCAGCGTGCCTCTGATGTCACCCGTGAGCGAGACGCGATTCCCACCGCCGTTGCGGCCCGCCTCACGCTGTGCGACGAATGAGGACCGTCGCGCAGTCCGGGGAAAGACCGCGGTCAGGGCCTTACCACCGGGGGTCGCCAAATCCGCGACCGCAGCATATAAGGAGAAGACGCCATCATCGAGCAGGACGACGTCCGGACCCCCAGGAAGCTCGCGCCCCGCTTCCGATCCCTTGGCCACCGTCCGGATAATCAACCGCGCTCCGGATCCCGCCGCCAGGATCACGGTGGGGCCATTGGGGCCCTCGACATCCAGTTGGAACTTGGCCAGCGCCGATTCCGGGGTTCGTTCGAGCACAGCGATCAGTTGGAGCCTGGGACTGGTTGCCGGGTATCGGGCGGTGGCGTGGAGCGTGCTCCCGAGCGCACCCCGGCCGCGTCCCTGGCTCAGGCTGAACTCTTCGCGACCGATCTCGCGCCCTCCCTGCTGGATCACCAGCTTCGTTTCCGGGGACTCCTGAGCCAAAGCCTGCCCCGAGGGCAGGAGCAGGAGCAGAACCGCAACGAGGCGCATGGCGACTCCGATCAGATCAGGATTTGACCAGGCAACTGCTGACCCGCTCGAGGATAAATGTATACAGGCGCTCCCCCTTCTGGGCCGAGGCCAGACTGGGATAGCCGACCGAGCCGGGAGATCCCGGCGGGAGGCGCCGGGTCTGTCCCGGCCGGTAACGAGCCACCATGCTTGCTGGCAGGGCAAAGTCCTGTGCCAGCTCCATCCGCACCAGATGGGGGGCCAGGAACAACAGCAGCGAGGTGTCGAGCTCGCCACCCTGAATCGGAGCCGGGCGCTCGAGCAGCGTCCCGAAGTCGATACTGAAGATGTCCACCACCTGCACCGTCGCCTCATCGGTGCGAATGGCGCTGAGTGCCTCCAGGTGCCCTTCACTCGACTGTGCGGTGATGATGAAAAACTCGCGGACGCCTGCCCCCTCCTCCCAAGACTCGATAAGTTCGTTCATGACCCGGTGAAGCGTTCGACGACGCAGGGTGGCTCCGCCCGGAAAGGGACGGGTGGCTGCGTGCACTCCATACTCGACCGTGGGAGTGCGAGGGATGCCGAACGCCTCGGAGAGGTCGTCAACCAGCCGCTCCACGATGATAGTATCGCAGCCGAGCGGCAGGTGAGGACCATGCTGCTCGGTCGTGCCCACCGGGACGATCAGCGTGGGCCGCTCCAGCAGGCGCTCCCCTACTGAGCCGGGAGTCATTTCCTTCAACCGCCAGGGGTGCCGGTTTTGATTCATCGTGGGCGTTCGTGGGTGGTAGTGGTGTTGGCCTCTGGCGGTGCTGCGGCCGAATGGCTGCGACAGCCCTCAGCCGGCTGGGTGTGGATCGCCTGGGTATGCGTCCCGGCCGGTGTTGCCCTGTTGTGGCCGTTGGTGGGTTGGCGCCGGCGCGCCCTGCCGCTGCTGTTCTTCGCGATCGCCGCGGGTCTCACCATCGCTCAACGACAGTTGAAGGCGATCGAGACTCGCTGGCCGGAGGAGCGTGAGGAGCGGGTGACGGCGGCCTCACGGCACCTCGCCGGCGATCTTCACTCCGCCCTGCACCGGGCCGAGCGACTGGCCGACGCCGCGATCGCGAGTTCGCCCGACAGTCGGGTGGCGGCACTCCGGGTTCTGGACCGCATGGTGCCTTCGACTGGTCCCGAGATGAGTGTGGTGGTGTTCGACCGGCAAGCTCGTCCTTGGGCGTGGGCTGGAAGACACCGGCTGCCGCCCCGCGTAGAGGGCGACTCGTTCGCGGCGCGGGCCAGTGGATATTACGTCGTGCTGGAGGCCCGGCGCCACTCGGCGGATGGCAGGAGCGCCGTCGCCGGCGTGCTGATCTGGGCTCATCCCGCTGTTCCCGACCGGGGACGCAGCCTGGCCGAGCTCTTCCGGGAGCGCACGGAGGTGGGACTCGCGGTCTATCCTCCCGGAGCCGCGCCCGACAGCACGGACGTGTTCGACTACGAGGAGCCGACCACGGCCGGCCCCCGGCTGCTCTTCAGCGTCCAGCCTATTCCCCCGGAGCAGGGCTCCGCAAAGGAGCTGGTATTTCACCGGGCCAGCCGCGCCATCGTCTGGCTCGTTCTAGTGACCTTCACGCTGGCTCTCAGTCTCGCCATCAGGCCGGTGGAGCGCTATCTCCTGCTTACGCTGGTCCTGTGGCTCGCGGCCCGGGCTCCGGTCGGCGCGGCGCTGGGACTCCAGCGACTGTTCTCTCCCGCCACCTTCTTCCAGCCACTGCTGGGACCCTTGTCCGGTTCAGCGGGTGTGTTGGCTCTGGCGGGCATTCTCCTCACCATGGCCGGGGTGTGGCTCTGGCGCCGCCGACTTCCCCGCCGCTGGTACGGCGTCGCGCTCGGCACCGTCCTGCTCCTGGCATCACCCTACCTGATCAGCAGCCTGGGCCGTGGAATCACCCCTCCGGCGCGCGGTGTGCCGGTAGGACTCTGGCTCACCTGGCAGCTGACGCTGCTCGTTTCGGCGTCGGCCCTCATCGTGGGGGCCGCCTCACTGTTCCGGGGCAACGGAGCAGATAGTCACACCCGCTGGCGGATTGTCGCCGGGGTCGCGATCGCCTTGTCCGCTGCGGTCATCGGTGTTCTGGTGTGGAATCCTCGCGGCGGTTGGCCCGACTGGTACACCTTCCTGTGGACGCCCGCATTGCTCCTGGTCACTCTTCCTGCACCCCGTTGGGCTGCCATCACGGGAATCGCGGTCGTGGCCGGCAGCTCTGCCGCGCTGGTGACCTGGGGAGCGGAGCTATCGGGACGGCTCCAGGTGGCGCAACGAGACATCGCCCGGCTGGGCAATGAGACGGATCCTCTCGCCCTGCCCTTGCTCGAGCGGTTTGCCGAGCAGGTCCGACGCTCGCCGCCACCGGCCAACGCATCGGAGATGTACGCGCTGTGGCATGGCTCATCGCTTGGCGATCAGGGATACCCGGCCCACCTGGCTCTCTGGTCGAGATCGGGCGTGCTCCGGGACGAGCTTGCACTCGACTCGCTCGATTTGCCGCCAGCCCTCCTCGCGACCCTGGTGCGCGAATTTCCGCCGACCGACAGCCTGCGCGTGAACCAGCTCGTCCGAGTGCCTGGAGTGCATTATGTGCTGTTGGTGCGAGTCGCTCCGCAAGGCGTGATGACCGCCTCGATAGGCCCGCGGTCCGAGCTCATCCTGCCGGGACGGGTCGGCCGCCTCTTGGATCCGTTGCGGCACAACGCCCCACTTTACACCCTCACGCTTTCTCCCCCGGCTGACAAGGCGCAACCCCAGCCGCGTCCTCACTGGCGGCGCGAAGGCTGGGCGCTCCGAAGCGAGTATCCGCTGGTGCTGGGAGGCACTGCGCGCGCCATCCATGCCGCCCTCGACCTCCGGGGTCCGGTGCCGCTCTTTGTGCGGGGAGCCCTGGTGGTGCTGCTCGACGCCGCCGTGCTCGCCGCGCTCTGGTTTGTGGCCGAGTTGGTAGCCGGGGCACGGCCCGCACGACCTCCCTGGCAAAAGCTCGCGCGGTCATTCCGGATTCGTCTCGCGGTGACGCTCGGGGCATTCTTCATTCTCCCCGCCGTCGGCTTCGCAGCATGGAGCTTCGCGCGTCTGGCCAGCGAGGCGCAGCGGAGCCGCGACCTGCTCATCACCCAAACCCTGCGCGATGCCGTGGTCACGGCAGGTGGGATACTTCGCAGCGGAGCTCCACTCCCTAAGCGGCTCCTGGAGTTGAGCCGCCGGATCGATGCGGATCTAGCGCTGTATCGGGGAGGAGCGCTCGCCGGTACCAGTAACGCAGTGCTGGAAGACCTCGGCGTCGTGGGCCAGCTGATGGATCCGCAGGCATTCGAGAGCCTGGCCCTCGACGGTGACCTCGAGGTCACTCAGGATGGATCCATTCCGGAGCTGGCTGAACGGGTGGGCTATCGCGTGATTCAGCCGGGGCCGCCGAGCGAGATGGCGGTGCTCGCCACACCCCAACTGGCGGATGACGTCTCGCTGGGGGTTCGGCAGCTCGATCTCGCTCTCGTCCTTCTCCTGGCGACCCTGGCCGGCGTGGCGGCGGCGCTGGCTGGCGCGCAGATCGCCTCCCGAACGTTATCCCGTCCCGTCGCCGATTTGCGGCGCTCCGCCCTGGCCCTGGGTAAGGGTCAACCGATGCCACATCACTCGGAGCGCCCACCGCTGGAGTTCGAGCCGGTCTTCGCCGCCTTCGAACGAATGGCGGCCGATATTCGGTCCAGCCAGACCGCCCTGGAAGACGCCAGGCGGCGCACTGCCACAGTGCTCGCCACGGTCGCAACCGGTGTGGTTGGGGTTGATCCTCAGGGTAGGGTACTTATCGCGAACCGGCAGGCCGTGGACCTCCTGGGCACGGAGCTCAAGGAGGGCGAGCCGTTTCTGGAACGGCTCGCGCAGGAATGGCTGCCGCTCGCCACCACGGTCCGGCGATTCCTCGGCGATCCCAGTGCGGATGGGTCGGTCGAGCTCGAGGTCGGCGGCCGGAGGCTGTCGCTGCAGCTGGCGTCACTGGGGCCCGACCTGCGAGGAGTGGTAATGGCGCTGAACGACGTCACTGATGTCTCACGCGCCGAACGAGTGCTCGCGTGGGGAGAGATGGCGCGCCAGGTAGCGCATGAGATCAAGAATCCGCTCACCCCCATGCGGTTGGGGATGCAACACCTGCGTCGAGTCTATCGGGAGCGGCGGGAAGAGTTCGACAGCGCCCTGGCCGAAACGGCGGAGCGGATACTGGCCGAGATCGATCGGCTTGATACGATCGCCCGGGCCTTCAGCCGGTTCGCCGCACCAGCCGGTCAACATGAGCCCTTGCATCGGGTCGACCTCGCCGGAGCAGTAGGGGAGGTCGTGCAGCTCTACCGGTTGGCAGAGGAGGGGTGCAAGGTCCGGCTGACCGCCCAGCCGGATGCATTCGGCGCTGCCCGCCCCGACGAGGTGAAGGAAGTGGTGGTGAACCTGTTGGAGAATGCGCGAAATGCCGGGGCCACGGTCGTCGAGGTGACCGTGGGAGCGGGTTTCATCAGAGTGGTGGACGATGGGGCGGGTATTCCGGCAGATCTGCTTCCCCGCGTCTTCGAGCCCCGCTTCTCGACCACGACCAGCGGCTCGGGCCTCGGTTTGGCCATCGTACGCCGGCTGGTGGAGAGCTGGGGTGGAACGGTCGAGGTGGAGAGTGGCGTAGGGCGGGGAACCATCGTGACGGTCCAGCTTCCTACGTAAGTCGCTAGCGGCTGGTGCCTCGCGCGCGTTCGGCCGCTGCGACGGTGAGTGCCTCCTCCTGAGTTCGGGCGCGCCGTAGCAGCCGCACGGCCGTCTGCATCTGCCGGTCGGAGAGCGCGCGCCGCCGAGCCTCCGCGGCCGGCCCGAACAGCGCTCGCGCGATCTCATAGCCCAACTGTTCGTCGACGTATCCGCTGGCGTTGTCGAAGGTGGTGCGAGGTAACTCCAACCCGATCTGTTGCAACCGCTCGAACACCTGATTACGCATCTCTTCGGTCGGCCGGAACGATTCGAACCTCGGCGCACCCGCCGTCTTGCGGAGGTCGTCTGCGTAATCCGATAGGACCGTGCGGAACAGACCGATGTCCTCCCCCAATGCCGAGAGTAGCGCCCGTTCGGCGTCGGAGCGAGGATTACCCCGAACCGTGAGGTCCGGCAGGATCCCGCTCGCATCCGGGATCGGCCTGCCGCCGTCGGAATGAAAGAGCTGCGGTGCCTGAGATGGAGTCCGGTTACCGGGGGCGCCGTCGCCGTCGGACTTGGGCCGCTGAACCGTCCGGCCGCTGGGCGTGAACCACCGGGCGGTGGTCAGCTTGATCGCGATCTCTTCGCCGAGGGGATACGTGGTCTGGAGGACTCCCTTCCCGAAGGTCGGCGTCCCTAGAACGACCGCGCGGTCATGGTCCTGCAACGCTCCGGCGATCAGCTCCGCGGAACTGGCGGTTCCATGATTCACCAGAAGTGCCACTCGGAGCTCGTCCCATCCCCCGGACTGCCCCGCCAGATAGATCTTGGAGTGGCCGGGTGATCGGCCCTGGGAGATGGCCACGGTGTCGCCGGGGCGGAGAAAGAGGCTGGCGACGCGGACTCCTTCGTTGATGAGCCCACCGGGATCGCCCCGCAGATCCAGCACCAGGGATGTCATCCCATCGGCCATCAGCCGATCCACTGCCTGACGCAGCTCGCTGGCGGCGCCGTCACTGATCCTCCTCAGCTCGATGTATCCGATTCCGGCGCCCAGCAGGATTCCCTTTGATGCAGCGGGAACATGAACGACGGTCCGGGTGAGACGGCGGATCACTGGTCTGTTGGACCCCCAAGGACGCACCACGACCGTCACGGTCGCCCCAGCGCCTCCGGCAAGGGCTTCCTCGATCTTTCGCGCGGACCAGCCCTGGGTACTCTTGCCATCGATGCTGAGGATCACGTCGCCCGGTCCGAAGGTGTTCCGCGCGCTGCCGATGCCCAATTCCGAGGCGAACCCGACGTCTACCTCGGTGCCTGACATCTGCCGCTGATATTGCCGGTAGCTCTCCCGGGTCAACAGCTCGGCGTAGGGATCGTGCAGCGAGGACACCAGCGCCTTGGCGGCCGTCTGGTACAGGTCGCCTTCGGCGAGCGAATCGATATAGTGGGTGTGGATCGAAGCGACGACGTTCTCGAAGAGCCGGGCCTGCTGATAAACGGTCCCGTCCGGTGCTGCCTTCCGTCGAAGGAGCCAGCCTCCGCTGATAATGGCGAGTGCGAGGATGGCTATCAGCCCAGCCCAGCGGGCCTTAGCGTGGGGTCCCTTCATGCCGAATAGCTCCCGCGAAATGCGAGAAGATCTGCCGGATGCATCCCCCAAGGGATAGAGAATGCGGCGGTGTATACCGTTACTACGTGGGCAGCAAAATGAGGGCCGCTGAGGGGCTTAGTGCCCGCGCGGATTTCCTGGATCCGCGGTCAACGTCGAGTCCCGCCAGACCGCCGCCGAGGCGACGTGACACGCTTTGACGAAGACGCTGGCGGGGTGGCTGCCGCGCTGAAGCAGGGCATGCAGCATCTCGTGCCTGACCAGCCACTCCTCTCCTAATGCGCTGGCCGGGAGATAGATCCGGTTGCCCTCCCGGACCCACCAGGCGTGTGCCATCTCGCCTGCGAGCTCGATGGCGCCCGCCGGGGCGTCAACCGCGTAGAAGCTTACGTCGGTCATCCGTCCGTGTGTCCCCGAGCAGGCCACGGTCTTGTCCCACCATTCCTGATATAGTCCTAGAGTAGGGACAGCCCATGAACGTCCCAGCGGCGCGAGCGGCGCGCCGGCGGCACGGGGTGCGGCACAGGCGCTCGTACTCACTAGCAGAAGGACTGCCCAGGAAAACCGACCCATTATGGAACTCCGGATTTGAGCACCTCGCGGCGGCGGCGGGCTAGGGGACACTCCGCCGTGCGGGCCAGGACGGCGCCGGAAGCCGGCGCCGGCCGAAAATCGCTGCAGGATTCGGTCCACCTCGGCGCCAGGGAGGTACCCAGGCGGGTTGGGGCCGGGGCTAGGTTCCAAATCCTCTTTCCCGCGCCGATCCCATGCTCGCCCGAATCCGTTCTGCCGCGGTCCTCGGCATCGATGCCTACCCGGTCGATGTCGAGGTGGACATTACCAACGGCCTCCCATCGTTCTCCACCGTCGGCTTGCCCCAAGGCGCCGTAAAGGAGGGCCGGGAGCGAGTGAGTGCCGCGCTGGCCAACGCCGGCTTCTCGTTTCCGCTCCGGAGAATCACGGTCAATCTGGCGCCCGCCGACATCCGCAAAGACGGCTCCGCGTTCGACTTGCCCATCGCCCTCGGGATCCTCGCGGCGAGCGGCCAGCTCCCCGAAGATGGGTTGCGCGACCAGATGGTGCTCGGTGAGGTCGGGCTCGAGGGCGATCTGCGTCCGGTCCGTGGAGCTCTTTCCATGGCGCTCGCGGCGCGAGCGGCGCGCTACCGAGGCGTCCTTTTGCCTCACGCCAATGTGCCCGAGGCGTCGGTCGTCGAGGGGCTGGAAGTCTGCGGAGCCCATACGCTGCTCGAGGCCTGTGCCCACCTCTGCGGACGGCAACAGATTCCAGCGAGCCGGGCCGACGTGGCCGCGCTGATGAGCGCCTGCGGCGCTGACGAGGCCGACTTTGCCGATGTCCGGAGCCAGGCCGCCGCCAAGCGCGCCCTCGAGGTGGCCGCGGCCGGCGGCCACAACATCCTGCTGGTCGGATCTCCGGGAGCAGGGAAGACCATGCTGGCGCGCCGGCTGCCTTCGATCCTTCCGTCCATGAGCCTGGAAGAGGCGCTCGAGACCACCAAGATCCACAGCGTCGCGGGCACGCTGGCCGCCGGCCAATCGCTCCTGACGGTGCGCCCGTTCCGCGCTCCCCATCACACCATCAGCGATGCCGGTCTCATCGGCGGCGGATCGTCGCCCCGCCCCGGCGAAGTGAGCCTGGCCCATGGCGGCGTGCTGTTCCTCGATGAGCTGCCGGAGTTTCGCAGGAACGTGCTGGAGGTTCTGCGTCAGCCGATGGAGGACGGCGTGGTCACCCTGAGCCGGGCCGCCATGAGCCTCACCTACCCCGCGCGGTTCATGCTGGCCGGGGCCATGAATCCCTGCCCCTGTGGTTATTTCGGCGATCCGCTCCACCCGTGTAGTTGCGGACCACTGGCCATCGAGCGCTACCGCTCCCGGATCTCCGGTCCCTTACTCGACCGGATCGACATCCACCTCGAGGTCCCCGCGGTGGCGTACGGTGCTCTCGTCGGCGAGCGGGCTGACGAGAGCAGCTCGGCTATCCGTGGCCGGGTCGAGCAGGCCAGGGCGGTGCAGCGCGGGCGCTTCCAGGGCCAACGCGGGGTCCACGCCAACGCCCACATGACCGCTCGGGACCTGCGCAGGCACTGCCGGCTCAGCGAGCCGGTCGAATCGGTGCTGCGCCAGGCGGTGACCCGGTTGGGTCTCAGTGCGCGCGCGTACCATCGGGTGCTCAAGATCGCGCGCACCATCGCCGACTTGGCCGGGGCGGCCGAGCTCACGACGGCCCACGTCAGCGAGGCGATTCAGTATCGGAGCCTGGATCGGAAACGGGAATTTGCATGAGAAAACGGCGGGGCACAACTGGCGCCCTAGGGCCTGTCGGCCTTTTCGGTCGGCCGCGCGCGTTCCCGTAGCACAACGTCCTCAGGTCTGCTGGGGTCCACTGAGACCGGGACTTTCACCAGTTTGTCGGCGGTATGGAATTCCTCCTTAGAGTAGAAGAACCGCCCATGCACCAACACGAAAGACGCACTGACAGGGACAGACGTGATAAAGGAGTAGCGTGTTCGGATGCCGGGTTCGATGAAGGTATAGTTCCAGCCCCGAGGCATCCAGGAGCCTTCCTTGATCTTTTGCGGGATTTCTAGCTGATAGTTGATGACCTCTCCCCCATGTCGCAGGGCCTCACCGGCGCTAAGGCAACGCAAGTCAAAGGTGAAATTGGAGATCGAATGTTTCACTTGACCCTTGTTTTCGAGAAGAGCCAGGATCTCGACAAGCCACTGATCGTTCTGCATGCCGACAAAGTTCACATCGACAGTGAATTCGATATGGGGCACGTCCTCGCGACGACGTATGAAGAGCCGATACGTCCAAAGGCCACCAATCACCAGGGCCAGTATGGTTGCGATGTCGCTCAGGCCACCCACAAGATGATGAAAGGACTCGGTGCTCATGTTCCCGAAACCCCAATGTGAAGGCGCCTAACGACTGGCGCATCAGCTACAAACGACCCCTACCAACCAGCACTTCCGCTGTCTGGCCGGCCGGCGTGCCCCCGCAGGCGGACTCCGGCCCCCCGTGTTTATCGGCTGCACGCGCGGGCTAAGCAGCGTCCGCGGCAACCAGTTGTTTGTTCACCAGGTCCAGCGCAAGTGAGGCTTGGACTGAGTGCGTATCCTGCCCTGCCGCCCTGCGAGCGCGTGATATGGGTGCCCCGCCCACCGCTCACCGCTCACTTTCTACCCGTCTTATTCTACCCGTCTTATTTCTCACCCTTCACAAAGTTAAGACCAGCACGATGATCCCCCAGGCCAACGTCGCTATCGTCACCGGCACTCCTGCTTTGGCGTACTCCCAGTAGCCGATCGCGACGCCGCGCGCTTCCGCCCGCTCCGCAACGATCAGGTTCGCCATCGAACCCACGAGGAGCAGGTTGCCGGCGAACGTCGCGCTCATCGCCATGACCTGCCAGATGAGCTTCGGATCGGGAAGGGTCGGCACGACGTTCCGCCAGAGCAGTACCGCGGGAACGTTGCTGATCAGGTTCGAGAGGACCAGCATGACGCCGCTGACCGCGGCTGCGGTGGTCCACTGGCCGCCGAGCTCGATCGCATGGGTGCCTTCGGCGTTGATCAGCCCGACGGCCCCAGACTGCTCGAGGCCGCGCATCACTACGAAGAGCGCACCGAAGAAGAGCAGCAACTCCCACTCCACCTTCTCGAGCGCCGGCTGGGGGTCGCGACGCGCCACTGCAAGCATGACGGCACCCGAAGCAATCGCTACGTGCGGGAGGCTCCCACCGGCGAGCCACGCCACGAAGGCGACGCCGAAGATCGCCAGCGCGACGAGGACGAGCGGCCGGTCCATGCGGGCCTCCTCCGGCACCACGCGCGCGGGGAACGCAGCGGGCAGCTCGTGCCGGAAGAGCCAGAGCAGGAGCGCGGACGTGAGCGCCAGCGCCCCCGCCACGACCGGCAGCATCCGCAGCGCGAACGTGGCAAAGCCGATCCGGCTCCAGAGCCCAATGAGCATGT
>DASXRM010000062.1:0-10855 GCA_036506575.1 Gemmatimonadales bacterium
TGAAGGGGATGATCTGCGTGGGACAAAACCCGGCCACCTCGCTCAACGCCAGCCTCGAGCGCCAGGGAATGCGGAACCTCGAGTGGCTGGTGGTGAAGGACAACTTCCTGACCGAGTCCGCGACCTTCTGGTACCGGGCCCCCGAGATCGAGCGGGGCGAGATCAAGCCGGAAGACATCGCGACCGAGGTGTTTTTCTTCCCCTCGGCGCAGGTCGCCGAGACCGACGGCAGCTTCACCAACACCCAGCGAATGCTGCAATGGCATTTCAAGGCGACCAACCCGCCGGGCCGGTGCCGCTCGGACATGTGGTTCACTCACCAGCTCGCCCTACGGCTCAAGTCGCTCTATGCCGACAGCACCGAGGCGCGGGATCAGGGATTCAAGAATTTGCTCTGGGAGTTCGATCCCGATCCGATCCGTACGGCGTACCCGCTTCCCGGCCGCACCGAGATCGCGGGTGAGCCGGACGCCCAGAAGGTCCTGCGAGAGATCAATGGGTATCAGAGCGGCCAGCCCGACCAGCATCTCGCCGGATACGACGAGCTGAAGGATGACGGGTCCACCACCTGCGCATCATGGATCTATTGCGGCGTGTTCCCCGCGCCGGGCCAAAACCTCGCCGCGGTGCGGATCTCCAGCCCACCCGAGGCACGGGGGTCGCTCCTGACCTGGGGCTGGACCTGGCCAGCGAACCGGCGGGTGATCTATAACCGCGCCTCCGCCGATCCGTCGGGGCGCCCCTGGAGCGAGCGCAAGAAGTGGATCTGGTGGGATAAGGCCCAGAAGAAGTGGGTCGGACACGATGTTCCCGACTTTCCCGCCACCAAGCCCCCCGACGCACCGGCCAAGCCAGGCGCGATCGGTCTGGACGCCCTGTCGGGGAAGAACCCCTTCATTCTCAAGCCGGACGGCGTAGGCTGGCTGTTCAATCCAGCGGGCCTGCTCGACGGGCCGCTCCCGACCCACTACGAGCCGGCCGAGTCGCCGGTGCGGAATGCGCTCTACCGGCAGCAGGCCAGTCCGGTCCTCAAGCACTGGAAGCACGCCGGTAACCCGCTCACGACCGTGGCCGATCCGCGCTTTCCCTACGTGATCACCACCTACCGGCTGACCGAGCACTATCTCTCCGGCGTGATGAGCCGCTGGAACCCCTGGCTCGCCGAGTTGATGCCGGAGCTGTTCATCGAGCTGTCGCCCGAGCTGGCCGGCGAGAAAGGAATCAAGAACACCGACTGGGTGCGGATCAGCACCCCGAGGGCGCAGATCCGGGCCAAGGCACTGGTGACTCGCCGGATTCACCCCTTGCGCGTGGGTGGCAAGGTGATCCATCAGGTGGGTATGCCCTGGCACTGGGGTTGGGAAGGCGTCGTCACCGGAGATGTGGTGAACACGCTCACTGCACTCGTGGGAGACCCGAACGTGAGTATCCACGAGGGGAAGGCATTCGTCTGCAACGTGGAGAAGGCGTGATGTTGGCGAAGAGTCGAGTCATTGCGAGGGCGCAGCCCGAAGCAATCCAGTGGGTCGCGCGCCCCAATTCACTCTGCGGGATCGCCACGGGGCCTACGGCCCCTCGCGATGACTCAGAATCGACTTCCTTCGCGACATGGAGAAGAAATGGTGCCTGAGCCGATGGGTTTCTACACCGACACCACGGTCTGCATCGGGTGCAAGGCCTGCGAGGTCGCGTGCAAGGAGTGGAACCAGCTTCCCGCGACTGGCGGCGGGAAGCATGAGATGAGCGGTGACAGCTACGACAACACCCGCCGGCTGGACGGGGAGCACTGGCGCCACGTCAAATTCGTCGAGCAGTTCAGCGAGGATCGGAGCGACGGACGCTGGCTCATGATGAGCGACGTCTGCAAGCACTGCGTCCAGGCGCCCTGCCTCGAGGTCTGCCCTACTGGAGCCATTATCCGAACCGAGTTCGACACCGTTGTGATTCAGTCGGACACCTGCAACGGTTGCCGGGCTTGCATCGCGGCCTGTCCCTTCGGGGTGATCGGCATCAACGACGTTTCTAACGTGGCCCAGAAGTGCACGCTTTGCTACGACCGACTCCAGGCGGGGATGGAGCCGGCCTGCTCCCAGGCCTGCCCGACCGACTCCATCCGGTTTGGCCCGATCCGGGACTTGAAGCGGCTGGCCGAGGCCAGGGTCCGGCAGCTGCATCAGCTAGGTGAGAGCCGTGCCCACCTGTACGGAGCCGACGACAAGTTCCTCGGCGGGCTCAATTCATTTTATCTGCTGGTGGATGAGCCGGAAGTGTACGGCCTGCCCAGCTCGCCCAAGGTGCCGACGCGAAATCTGATTCCGGCCTCGCTCTTCTCGACCGTGGGTGCGGTTGTGCTCGGCCTACTCGGAATGGTGGGCTTGAGGAAACGGCGGATGGACGAGCGCGCCGTCAGCGCGGAGGACGCCGGTGTCTGACACCTTCTTCACCGCCTCGCCCCACTGGGCCTGGTGGATCATCCTCTATTTCTTCGTGGGTGGGATCGCCGGCAGCGCGTTCTTCCTGGCGTCCCTGCTCCATCTGTTCGGCCGTCCGGCCGACCGCCCGTTAGTCCGCCTCGGCTACTATGTGGCCTTGCTGGGCGCAATCATCGGCGGGTTCCTGCTCACGGTCGATCTCACCCGGCCACTGCGGTTCTGGCACATGCTGGTCCAGAATCACACCGGGCAGCCGATGTTCAAGCCGTGGGTGCCGATGTCGGTCGGGGCCTGGGGACTGTTGTTATTTGGACTGTTCTCGTTTCTGGCGGCGCTCGCGGCGCTGAGTGAGGAGCGGCAGAAGCCGAGGCTGCTCCAGTCGGGGCCGGTCCGATTCCTCCGGCGCCGGGGGCCGTCGCTTGGGATCGCGGTGTTGGGGAGCATCTTCGGGCTCTTCCTGGCCGGCTACACCGGCGTGCTCCTCGCAGTCACCAATCGTCCCGTTTGGGCCGACTCCACCCTGCTTGGGCTCCTCTTCCTGGTCTCGGGTGCCTCCACCGGTGGGGCGGCGCTTATTCTGCTCGCCATCTGGCGGCGCGCGGGTCACCCGGCGGCGCTGGACTGGCTCTCCTGGTTCGATCGCAGGGTGCTGCTGCTCGAGCTGTTGGTGCTGATCGGGTTCCTGATCTCGCTGGGTTCCGTCGCGCGGGCGTTTCTCAGTTGGTGGGGCATGGCGCTGCTGCTCGGCGTAATCGGGATCGGGATTCTGGCACCGTTGCTACTGGAGCGGCGGCATCGAGTCCACGCGTCCCGAGAGCTGGTTCGGAGTGCATCGCTGGTCCTGCTCGGCGGCTTCCTACTCCGGGTGGTGGTGCTCCTCTCGTCGAACCAGATCCATGTGCTTGGTTCGGGGGTGACGCATGTGTCACCCTGAGCCGCAGCGCAGCGGAGGCGAGGGGGCCAAAGGGTCGAGGCGCGCCGAGAGGTTGCATGCACGGTTTGGCTCCGGCCCCCTCCCCCTCGCTGCGCGAGGGGTCAGGGTGACACTTCTCGCCGTTCTCCTCGCACTTGCCGCCTGCTCGAGCCCCGAGGCCACTCGGACCCGGGGCGATGGCCCGGGCGCCGACGTGAGAAACTGGGGGAAGCCGGTGGAGCTCCACGCCGGTGCCCAGCCCTATCACAAGACGCCTTGCGTCACGGAGCCAGTCGAATGCAACGGACCGCCCCCGGTCTTCGGACCGAAACCGCCGCCCGATTAGCCGAGCTCGAGCGGCAGCGACCCGAGTGGCACACCTGGATCAGCCTGCTGGGCGTGGCGGAGCGAGCGCTAAACGATGAGGGCTGGCGCACGCCGCTGAATGAGGCGGAGCTCGCGAGAAGGTTCTCTGGTTCGCCGGAGGATGCGCCTCTCCTGAACGGGCGAATGCTGGAGGTCAATACCGCCCGGATCCGGCGGTTGGTTCGTTGCCTTGCGTCGACCGCATCCGCCGGAGACGTCGAGGGCGGGACGTCACTCCTCCGGTACCGGCCATCGGCGGCCGAGGCGCTGGGGCTGATTTCGGCGGCGGTGAGGCAAGACGAAGACGAGATCAAAGAGCTGGCAGCCGAGCGCGGCGTCGATGCCGGGGCACTCGCATCGGTGGCCCATCTGGCAGCCTTTCCCTTGCTGCAATCGTGTGGGCGACTGCTCGGGAGCCGGGTGCCGCCGTACTGGCACCACGGTTACTGTCCGGTCTGCGCGGCCTGGCCGATTCTTGCGGAGCGCCGCGGGCTCGATCGGAGTCGCCGGCTCCGGTGCGGGCGCTGCGCCGCGGAGTGGGAGGTCCAGTGGCTGTACTGCATCTACTGCGGCGAACGGGAGCACGACCGGCTGGGATCCCTGGAGCCGGACGATCGAGGGGAGATGCTCAAGGTGGAGACCTGTGCCACGTGTCGGGGATACCTCAAATCGATCGCCAGTCTCCAGGGCTTTCCTGCCTTCGAGCTGCTGCTGCAGGATCTGGAAACGGTCGAGTTCGACCTCGTGGCGTTGGACCGGGGTTACCGCCGACCTCTGGAGAGCGGCTTCGCGCTTGACATGCAAATCGTCGACCATGCGTCCCGCCGAGATCTGTAGTCAACTCCTTGCCGCCCTCGACGCCTCCGAAGGACGCCGTCGGAGACGGAAGCGGAACACCACCCCCGACTCGATCGGAATGGCCCTCAAGCGCACTATCCTGGAAGAGACCGTGCGCCAGGACCCTGACCCGGATACCTACGAGGGGTGGCTACTGGAGCGCTGCCTCACGCCGGGCGGGCCCAGCGGGCCCATGCGGGCGATGGCGCTCGAGGTTCTGTCCGACTGGCGCCTGGCACAAACGTCGGTGGTGTTCCGGAGCTGGCTCGAGCAAGGCGCGCCCTCGGATGATGCGGCATCGTAGGTTATTCACCAGGCCGCTTAGAGTGATTCGGATCACCCGGATCTACTCCCTTTTCTCACAGCATCTGCCCAATCTGTCAATTAATGCGCTCAATATTTCGACGCGGCGTGAGCGGCGTCGCAGTGTAGCCTGTGACACTCGGCACAGTTCTCCGTGAATCGGAGTGCCATAGTTGGCCTCGCTTGGGGGCCCATCGTTGATCGCCTTTGGGCCTGTCGTCACCGCGTGGCGACCTCGTGGGGGAGAGCTATTCGCGCTCGGCGACTCAGCTTCCGCCAGTGCCTCGAATTCTCCTTCATGTAGCCGTGGAGCTCAGGCAGTCGTCCGACTGAGGTCTAGTCCGGCGAATCCCGGCTCTCACTCAACCACTGGCGACGACGGAGACGTCCGCAGTGCCTGCATTGCTGGTGGTGGACGACGAGGAGATGGTCCGCCGGCTCGCCGCGCGGATGCTCGTCACGCTCGGCTACCGGGTGTTGGAGGCGCGGAGCGGACAGGAAGCGGTGCGGCTGCTCCGACGCGGCGCTCACCGGATTGACGGAGTGGTCACCGACGTGGCGATGCCGGGAATCGGAGGCCGCGAGCTGGGCGAAACGATTGCCCGATGTTGGCCGCAGATTCGGGTTCTCTACATGTCAGGGTTTGCGGCCCACCGGATGGTGAACGAGGGGTCCCTCGATCCCAGTCACCCATTCATTCAGAAGCCATTCACATCGGAGCAGTTGGGGAGGAAGGTGCGCGAACTGCTCGCGCACTAGGTGGAGCAGTAAGTGGTCAGTGCATTGCGGGGCGTGACTGCAGGTCGAAGTGCTTTGCCAGAACGTAGGTCACCCAGTCACTCACCTGAATCCAGAGCCCTTCCAACTCGTCCCGGTACTCACCTTCCTGCAACACTTGATACCAGGTTTTCGGGTCGACTCCAGGATATAAATGCACGCAGTCCGGCTTGACTCGAGCTTCCAGGTTCAGATTCCCCGCATGATCGGGCGCCGTGATCCGGGAAGATCGCAGACTGTGGCCCATAGGCGGGCGAGGTGAGGGATAGGGGTCAAACGCGAGCATCTTCATCCCCCCGATGGTATTTGGCCTACCCGGTTGTTGGGCGCAGCCTCACTATCCGGGGCCACGCTAATCCGCCCTATACTACATACCAGAGACCGGAAATGGAAACCCGAATATTGACCGCAGTGTAGGCGGGCCTACTATAGGATCTTCTTTCCGAACGCCGACTGCACCAGCTCCACCGCAAAGGCGGCTGACGCATTCTCCCGGTCCAGGATCGGGTTGACCTCGACCATCTCCAATGAAGTCATCACGCCCGCGTCGGCCATAACCTCCATGATAAGGTGCGCCTCCCGGTAATCGAGGCCGCCTTTGACCGGAGTTCCCACGCCGGGGGCCACTGCTGGATCCACGGCATCGAGATCAAAGCTCACATGCACGAAATCCGTCCCGTCAGTGACCCGAGTGAGCGCTTTCTTCATGACCCGATGGACCCCCTGGCGGTCGATGTCCGACATGGTGTGCACCTGCACTCCGGTTTCCTTGAGGCGCTTCTTTTCTCCGGCGTCCAGGCTTCGGACCCCCACGAGGGCGACATTGCCGGCATCGACCTTGGGTGACGACCCGCCGATGCCGGTCAGCTCAGGGGCTCCAAAGCCCAGCACCGCCGCGAGCGGCATGCCGTGGATGTTGCCTGAAGGAGACGTTTCTGGGGTATTGATATCCCCATGAGCATCGATCCAGAGCAGGCCCAGTTTTTTTCCTTTCCGCTGGGAGAATGCGGCGATGCCCGACAGAGTGCCGACCGCGATCGAGTGATCGCCACCCAATACCAACGGGAAATGACCCAGGCCCATGATGCGATCTATCTTGCGGGCTACGATGGCGGAGGCCCGCGCGATTTCACCGAGATAGCGAGCCCGCTCGTTGCCGACCCTGAGCTCCTCCATGTTCTTGATGACCACGTCTCCGTCGTCTACCACCTTGTGACCCAATTCCCTGAGGCGCTCGGCCACACCGGCTATACGGATGGCCGAGGGTCCCATGTCCACCCCACGGCGCCCGGATCCCAGGTCCATGGGGACGCCCAAGACATGGATGATCATGGAGCCCAGCGCACCCGGCTGAGCGACACTCGACCCCGAGCATCGAGCAGCACCCCTTCCCGGGCCAACAGCTGCTGCTGGACCAGCTCCCCGCCCGGGAGAGATCGTCTGCTGATGCGGCCGCTCGCGTTGACGACACGATGCCAGGGGACGGTGCTCCCTCCCGGCAAGGCATGCAGCGCATACCCCACCTGCCGGGCATGGCCGGCAAGACCGGCGAGGGAGGCCACCTGGCCATAGGTCGCTACCCGCCCGGCGGGAATCCGCCGCACGAGGTCATATATCTGTTGATATTTCACCAGAGGGAATCAGGCCCGGCGTTTCATCCCGCCGGCGAGGAGTACGAGCCCGGCCACGATAGCGACGCCACCGACCCAGGTGGGTACCGCGTGCTTCTCTTCTACTGATGCCTTCACATCCCCGACCCGGAGCACCTCATCGCGGGACTTGTACGTCGCGCCGCGGAACACAATGAAGGCCCCGATGGCGAGGAGGAGAATTCCGACGAGGGAGAGCGGTCGCATGGGCGGCTCCGATGGTTAGAGGGTGACTGCACCAACCCGGTATGTAACACACCAGTAGTATGTCAGCTCCAGCAGCGAGATGTCGACGCCTCCGTGGTTGCGGAGGGTACTATCCAGTTCACCGCCGGCTGGGAAGTTTTTCAGCACCTCATACTCTTCGCCACTCTCCAGACACCGCCGCTGGTAGGTGTTTCCCGCGGGATCTACCCGCGTGATGGGCGTGCTGCTGCCGCCGACGTAGCGATTGTCGCAGAAAACCACCCGTGCGCCGAAACCCAGGCGACAATGCAGCGCGGCGAGAAATCGGGACAACTTCTCACGTGGGATATGAGACCACCAAAAGCCGCCGAACGCTGCCGTAAAGTGGCCCGCGATCTCACCCGGAGCGTACGCATCCCCAATTTCCAGCCGGACACGCCCGGGTGGATAGATCTTTTGCCGCGCCACGTCCAATGTCTCAGGAGCGGCGTCGGTCGCAGTGATGGTGCGTGCCACCTGGGCCACACGCTCGGTCCAATAGCCCGTCCCGCACGCCACCTCGAGCACGTGCTGGTCGGCCAATGTGCTTTGGAGTAAAGCAGTCAGAACCCGGAGGTCGGCCGCGCGCTCCGGCTTATCATAGATGCGCTCGTACTCTCGCGCTCGCCTGGCGTAGTACTCGAGGAGAGCCGGGCTCAATTCCTGCGCTTCCAGATAGACAGCAGATAAAGGCTCGTGGCCAGCACGATCAATCCCGCGATGATCGGCCCGGGACCGCCATAGTTTTCGAAGCTGAATGGCCGGCCATCCGGTCCACTTACGCCGCGAAGGATCGTGAGAACGCCGATCGCTATGCCGGCGACACCCAGCAGCGCGAGGATGGCAAGGAGCGCGCGCATGATTGCCTCAGAGTTAGATCGTGACTCCGTGCCTCTACACTCAGCCTAAAGGTACTTGGGGCCAGTGAACCCGACGACCGGGTTGACCAGAGGTGGCTTCCTTGACCGACCTGGCAGACCAGGGTCCCCGAACCGGAAGCATATCGATCCGGCCGAATGGACGTACATTCTCTGGTAATGCTGCGAATCTGATCCCGAAACGCAAGGCGCTCATGTCTGGAGCCGGACTGTGGAGCTGAAGATCCTGGCGCGGGAGCTCACGCAAGGCGGTAGTCAGGCCGATTCGACACCGGGCTCGCGGAGAGAGGCCGAGGTTGCCGTGCCTGAACCGAGCAGCCTGGCCGTCGACTATTACCGCAGCGGAAACCTACTCTGGGGCCTCAGCACCGCGCTCAGTCTGCTCATCCCCGGACTGATTCTCTTCACGGGATTCTCCGCCCGCCTCAGAAACACAGCCTTCCGGTTAAGCCGGCGCTGGCTCCCGTCGCTGATGATCTATGCCGTTCTCTTTACTCTGGCCACGGCATTTCTCGGTCTGCCACTGGCCTACTATGTAGGGTTTGTGCGCCAGCACGCATACGGGCTCTCGAACCAGAGCTTCGAGAAGTGGGCCGGGGATTGGCTCAAGGGGGTTGCCCTGAGCGGATTGGGGCTGGCCCTCGTGCTGTGGATTCCTTATGTCCTGTTGAGACGAAGCCCCAAGCGCTGGTGGTTGTATGCCGGCCTGGCCACGATCCCGATCGCCACCTTCGTGCTGGTGATCTCGCCGGTGTGGATAGATCCGCTGTTCAACGACTTTAGTCCTCTGAAGGACCGGGCGCTGGAAAGCCGTATTCTCCGGCTGGCTGACCGCGCGGGGATACCGGGCAGCCGAGTGTATCAGGTGAACAAAAGCGTCGATACCAAGACAATCAACGCGTACGTGACCGGGGTTGGATCCACCAAGCGGATCGTGCTATGGGACACGATACTCGCCAAGTTGGAGCCGGATCAGGTTGCCTTCGTGGTAGCCCACGAGATGGGCCACTTCGTCCTGCGCCATGTCCTGGCGCTCATCGTCGTGGCGACGCTCCTGGTTACCGGTTCACTCTATGTCGTCCACCGCCTCGCGAGCCGGCTGATCGCCCGGTTCTCGAACCGTTTCGGCTTCAGTCACCTCTCCGATTTCGCGTCATTCCCGCTCCTCGTTTTGCTGGCCGGTGCGGTATCGCTGGTGGCGACGCCGGCAGTGCTCGCCTTCAGCCGCCATCAGGAGCACGAGGCAGACCGATTCGCGCTGGAGCTCACCCAAGACAACCGGGCGGGCGCGACCGCGTTCGTCCGATTGCAGGAGGAGAACCTCAGCGTGCCTCGACCGGGCTCGTTGTACATGCTGTGGCGCGGGAGTCATCCGTCATTGGGCGACCGGGTGGATTTTGCCAACCGGTATCGTCCCTGGGAGACCGGCCAGCGGCTGCGATACAGCCACCTGTTTCGTTGAGAGAGCGTCGAGCCCCCTGTGTCGCTCGTCACTGCAGGGAAGCGGCACCATTCGCATATAGATGGCCTCTGATTTCGACCGCAGTTACCCGCCTCACCGAGGACCCTATGAAGGCTCGCACCGCTGCTTTGATCCTGTCGGCTTTTGCGCTAGCGTCCTGCGGGGGACGCCAAGCGGTTGAGATCAATCCCGATGCTCAATCGGTGGCGACCCGCTGGAACGGAACTCTGTCGGCTCCGCCGGAGCTGGCCGGCGTGTCCGACATCCGTGGCCAAGCCTGGATGACCGCCGATCCAAAGAATGCTGATCAGTCTCGCGCGCACGTCGAGATTTCCAACGCTGTTCCCGGCGGCCTGCATCCCTGGCACGTGCACCGTGGCAAGTGCGGCTCGGATCAGGGAATTCTGGGCCCAGCCGATGGCTACAAGCCGCTCAAGGTGGAGAGCAATGGTCGCGCCAGCGCCGACGCGGTTATTCCAGTGCCGCTCCCCAAGTCGGGCGACTTCTCCGTCAACGTGCACGCATCCAGCAGGAACCTGGCGACCATCGTGGCCTGCGGGAACCTCGCTCCGCCGGCACGATAGAAAACCAGGGCCGGGCGCTCAGACCTCCTGAGACCCGGTTTCGACGGGCGTATCGGCGCGGCCGCCCCACTCGGTCCACGCACCGTCGTACACGGCGGTGTTCCGCTGACCCAGCAATTCCAGGCCGAGGACCAGAGCGCAGGCGCTGGTGCCCGAGCCGCACGTGGCAACGATAGGTCTCGAAAGATCCACACCTGCCGCTTCCAGGCGCTGGCGGAGCTCTTGCTTTGGAAGGATGGTGCCGTCGAGCCGAACCAGTTCGGTATAGGGGACGTTCTTGCTGCCGGGCACATGGCCGGGTCGAACACCTCGGCGCGGCTCAGGCTCGGTACCCGCAAAGCGACCGGCGGAGCGCAAGTCTACCAACTGCTCCCGATTCCGGTCGAGATTAGCTCGTACCTCGGTGAGATCTCGAACCGCTGCCCGGTT
>DASXRM010000063.1:0-15694 GCA_036506575.1 Gemmatimonadales bacterium
GGCCGTGGCTCCTGAGGACGGGGCTGATTAGGCTTCATGCGCCCACACGCCGGATGAAAAGTTGGCTACACGGAATAACACGGAACCAACCCGTAGGTCGATCGCGTAAGTCCTTGAGGGCCCTTAGCTCAGGTGGTTAGAGCAGCGGACTCATAATCCGTAGGTCCTGGGTTCGAATCCCAGAGGGCCCATCGACTTAGCGTTTCGTGGTCCAGTTTGGGCTATCTATGGAGCCCGCGTCGCTCAGCTCGACCTTTGGGTTCCGGATCGGCAGTCATTAAACGTCCCCGGTGCTCCTCACTCAAACCGCATTTGGGCTGCGATAAGGGTGTCGGCTCCTGCGCGGGATTCAGGAGCTGGTCGAGGTACTCGGGCGCGCAGTTCCCCAAGGAGCAGGAGCAGACCTCGCCATAATTGTCGCCGCGAACTTTGAAAGTGCACCCGGCCTTTCCGTGTGCTCGAATATGTCACACCAGGCGCTATCACATCGCACTGGCGACAGGCGTCGGTGTCAGCCGGTCCGTGGTTGTGCCATCTCCGAGCTGACCCAAGTCATTGGGACCCCAGCAGTAGCCCACCCCGGCCGCAGTTTTGCCGCAGGTATGGTACACACCGGCGCTTACCTGACCGAAGGTGAGACCCCCCGCAACCGCAACGGGCTTCAGGCGTGGAGTAGTCGTGCCGTCGCCGAGTGAGCCACGATAATTCGATCCCCAGCAATAGGCCTGGTGAGTAGTCGTCTCGCCGCAGGTGTGTCCATCGCCCGCAGTCACACGGCCAAAGAGGAGCCCGCCGGCGACTGCCCGCGGCCAAAAGCTGAGATAGGTCTTACCGGTCCCCAGTTGTCCCGCTCTTCCATCGCCCCAGCAGAAGGCGCGGTCGCTTGTAGTCACGGCGCAGGTATGAGAAGCACCGGCCTCGAGCTGACGGTACTGGCGACCGCCGGCGACTGGGTATGGGGTGCGCCGACTACCAACCTGCGTACTGTCACCGAGTTGCGCCTGGTGGTTGCTGCCCCAGCAGAAAGCCCGGTTGTCCGTAGTCACGCCACAGGTATGCGCTGAGCCCAGGCTCACCTGCCGGAAGAGGAGGCTGCTGTGAACCGCAGTGGGGATCTGGTGATTGAGATGCGTGCCATCACCGAGCTGGCCAATGCTATTGAGGCCCCAGCAGTAGGCTCGGTTGTCGGGATAGGTGACGCCACAGGTGTGTTCATTGGCTGCTTCCACTCGTCGGAAACTCAGATCCCCAAGAACGGCAATAGGCGTCAGGCGCTCGGTGGTGGTGCCATCGCCAAGCTGCCCAGTCCCATTCCAGCCCAGCAATAGGCCCGGTAGTCCGTGGTCACCCCGCAGGTGTGATTATTGGCCGCGTTCACCTGGCGAAAGCGGAGCCCACCGGAAACTGCTACTGGTGTGTAATGGTCCACCGCGGTACCATCGCCAAGCTGGCCGGCGTAGTTTGCGCCCCAACAGTACACGCGATTGTCCGTCGTCACCCCGCAAGTGTGGACACCGCCCACGCTCACCTGCGAGAACGCCAACGCCGCTGTTGTGGTAGCGGCGAGCGAGGGCGGCGTTTCTGAGGGGCTCCTCGGCTCCGTTGGCTCGGCGATATCGTTACCTCGACATGAGACTCCACTCAGGATCAGCGCTGCCAACCAGAGGGTGGTACTCGCTCCCCAGACAGTGCATCGGCCCGACCGAGTCATCCCGCCCTCCTGTGTGAAGTGACCGCCAAGCCTGCCCGGATTCGTGGACACAGGATAGCCGCCGCTCGGCAAGCAGGAGTCAAGTGGCGAGCAATAGAGTTAACTGTCCCATGCAGCAGTTGACCCAGAGCGTAGCCGAGTTCGTCTGGCGGTGGTAACGGCGGGCTAGGGGATGTACTGCAGGTTGCTGGGACTGCTCTCCCCTATCACCTCGATCCGCGCCTGTCCCCCGACCACCACTCGGCTCGCGGCATCCCCTCCTTGGCCAACAGGCATGGGGGCCACGGTTGTCCAACTGTTGGTCGCCGGGTTATACACGTTCGTGGTCCGCACTGCCGTGATACTCCGGTCCACATCCCGTTGAAAGCCCCCGATCACGTAGAGCTTTCCGCCGAGTGCCGCGCCGGCCCCGGCCCAGCGTCCCGCTGCCGCGAACTGCCCCAGGGGCATCGAGGCCTTGGTGGTCCAGCTGTTGGTGGACGGATCGTAGACCTCGAGCCGGTTGAGCTGATCCTTTCCGCCCACCACGTAGAACTTCCCTCCGATCACTCCACTCATCCCCTGCTCGTGAGCGCTGGTGGGATTAGGAAGATTCGCCCACTGGTTGGTGGCCGGGTTGTAGCGGTAGAACGCCAGCGGTACCGACGGGTAGCAGGCCACACCCGCCCCACAGCCGGTGAGGATGTAGAGCTGGTTGTTGATGACACCGGTGACACCATTAAACCCGGGGGCCGGCAACACGCTCTTCCGGATCCAGCTGTTGCTGACGGGATCGTACTTGTAGAGCGCGTCGCTGACAAAGTCACGTCGCGTCTTGAGCCCGCCCGAGACGTAGATCTTCCCATTGATGATGCCGGTGCCGTTGGTGGCGTACACCCCGGTGGGCAGCGGCGCCTTGGTGCTCCAGCTGTTGGTCGCGACGTTGTACGCCTGCACGGTAGGCGGGACGAAGCCGTCGCTGTTCTTTCCCCCGATGACATACACTACGGAGTGACCGGACGCGTCGGTCAGGGCGGTCGAGGCAAAGCCACTGCGCTGCTGGGGCACCTCCGCCCGGGTGATCCAACTGCCGGCCGCGGCAGCCGCGAGCGATGGATCGCTCGACGGCAGCCCTGCGGTTTCCGGCTCGGTTGTGGTCTCGCTGCAGGCAGCCAGGGTCAGCAACCCCAGCGTCAGCCCGATGAAATGAGGTGAATGCCGAGTCACGTTGTATCCCTTCTTATGGTGTGTAGCGCTCGTTGAGCGCGAGCACGTTGGCGTTGTTGCGGCCTCCGACCGCATAGATCAGCCCGTTGACCGCGGCTGCTCCGAGCTCCGCGCGGGCATTGATCATCAGAGCCCGCTTGGACCAGGAGTTCGTGGCCGGGTCGTAGGCCTCGACCGCATCGAGATAGGTGGTCCCGTTCCGGCCACTGATCACGTACAGCTTCCCTCCGACCACCGCACCCGCACCGGCGACCCGTGCCGTAGGCAGGTTGGTCTTGGTGGACCAGCTGTTCGTCGCCGGGTCGTAGACATCGAGCCGCCGGGTACCAGTCGTTCCCCCGGTGCTCCCACCCGCGACGTAGAGCTTGCCGTTCACCGCGCCGACCGCCGGCTGGAAGTGCACCGCTGGAGCCGAGGCGAGCGTGGTCCAGGCGTTGGTGCTCGGGTCGTAGCGATGCAACAATCCCGCGGCGGCCTGTGCCCCGCTGCTCAGCCGTTTGCAGCCACTGAACACGTAGAGCTTGCCCGCGATGACCGCGGAACCGCCGCAGCCGCCGGCAGCCGGCATGAGCGGCTTCGTGGTCCAGCTATTCGTGCTCGAGTTGTAGGCGTAGAGCGTCCGGGTGAGGGTGCCCCCGGCGTCCTGGCCGCCGGCCACATAGATGATGCCGTTGATGGTCGCGGCACCGTTGCCGCTTTGCCGCGCGGCGGGTATGGGAGCCTTCGAGCTCCAGCTGTTGCTGGCCGGACTGTAGGCGTCCACGATCGTGCGGGCGGTGCCCGCGATGTCGTTGCCGCCGATGGAGTACAGCAGGCCGTTCGCTGCGGCGACCGCCGCTCCTCGGCGGGCCGGCGGGAAGTTACGCCGGACCGACCAGAAATCGGCCGTCGGGAGGCTCCAGCGGGCCGCGTGAATCGCGCCGCCGAAATTGCCGGCGCCCACCAACTTGGCTGCGTTGTTGAGAGCAGCGACACTGGTGCCGTCTGCCCGGATACCCAGTTCGCTCATGACCCCGTTCTGCCAGAAGAAGAACCGCCGCTGCGCCGTGGCATTGGTGGCCGAGCCGATCACCAGGCCGTTGTCGTTGATGTCCCACGCTGAGCTGGAGATTCCGCCGAAGGTGCCGAGATCAGTCATGGTCCCGTTCTGCCAGAGAAAGGCGTGGGTGACTCCGCTAGCGGTGCTGGCCGAACCCACGATCTGGCCGTTGCCGTTGATGGCGCTGGCGCTGCTCTTCTTGCCGCCGAGGGTCCCCAGGTCCTGGCTCCCCCCGTTCTGCCAGAGGAAGGCATGTGAGTCCCTCCAGCCCACGGCCTGGCCGCTGTCATTGATGTCCGTGGCCGCGCCTTCGGGGTAGTCAAGCCGGCTCAGCACGCCGTTCTGCCAGATGGCCGGGTAGATAAAGCATTCACTATCGGTGGTGTAGCCGACCGCCTGGCCGCTGGCGTTCACCGCGCTGACCTCAGTGCCGCAACTCTCGGTGCTCCCGAGCGCGGTCATGGTCCCGTTCTGCCACACGAATGGGAGGTCTTGGCCGGATGACGAGCTACTCATGCCCACCACGTGGCCCGCGCTGCTGATTGCCGAGGCTTGGCTGTACGCTCCGCCCAGGGTGCCAAGGTCGGTCATGCTGCCGTTCTGCCAGAGGAAGGCATGGGTGGCACCGGAGCTGGTTTTGCTGCTGCCCGCGATCTGTCCGTTGCCATTGATGTCTATGGCCCCGCTGCTGCTGCCGCCGAGCGTGCCCAGGTCGATCCCGCCGACGCTTGCTTCGGTGACAAACTCGGCCGCAACCGGTAGGCTGCCCGGCTCGTCTTTGGTCGGTTCTAACGGTTGATCGTCGAAGCAGCCCGGGAGAGCGACGACCAGGACCGCAAGGAGGATCGAGGTACGCATGTACTTCATTTCATCTCCTACCATTTAAGGACAGGGGATGGTAGGATCTCCCCATCAAGTAGCCGTCAAGACGCACTGCGCGACCTGTCAAGTCACACTGCGCAGCGAGCATGAAAACCGCCGAGCCGCGGTCTGCAGCTCGGCGGTCGGAACTTTCCAGAGGTGACCTTCAGCGCCAGGCGGGCGCGGTCTCCTGCCCCGGGCTCCGGGTGAGATTGGTAAGCCCGGTTCCGTCGGCGGCGATACTGTAGATCTCCAGTTCCCGTCGCGGTTGGTCTGGAACGCCAGGTGGGTGCCGTCCGGCGACCAGGCCGGCGCCGAATCCTCGGCGGGATCATCGGTGAGCCTTTGCAGCCCGCTCCCGTCGGCGTTGACCACCCAGAGCTCCACGTTGCCGTCCAGGATGCTGGTGAACGCCAGCCGGCTCCCGTCGGTCCAGGACCTACTACCGCCGAGCCCTTCGCGCCCGAGGCGCTCTACGAGATCAAGATCGACACGGACGACGATGCTGTCGCCGATCTCGCATACCAGGTGCGCTTCACGTACCCCGAGGCGGGTGGGCAGACTGCGACGGTGCGCCGCCTGGAGCGCGCGCAAGCCGCCGGTACGGGCGAGGGCGGGCAGGTTATCGTCGAAGGAGCGCCAGTCTCGATGGCACGGGAGGCACAGGTGACGGAGGCCGCGGCGCGTCTTGATGGCTTTCTATCCGAGGATGCCCCACACGGGGCAAGACGGTCGTAGCATGGATTATGAGCCGGACGAGTAAAGGGCACCTAGTGAGCTGGACGGGGATGCGTGGTCCAGTTTGTGGTCCAGTCTGCCTAGAGAATCTCCGGTATATCACTGCGGGACATACCCGGAAAGGTCTGGCTAAGTCGTTGAAAATGTTGCAAGCTACTGTAAGAGTCACTCCCTCTGCTCCGACTCATAATCCGTAGGTCCTGGGTTCGAATCCCAGAGGGCCCATAGACTTCAAAGATCGCCGAGCTGCCGAAAGGTGGGTCGGCGATTGTTGTCTGCCTCCGAAGAAGCGAGTGCGCGCTTGACTCCGGCTTGAGTTGAGGATGCTACTCATTAAGCCGTCAAACGGAGGCCAGCCCCCCGCTGGCGCTCCTCGATTCAGGAGTAGCTATGAAGCACATCGGTTGCCGACTCGCTTCCATGCTCGCCCCGGCTCTCTTACTGGCTGCCCTGGGCTGCGGAGAGGACGCCCAGTCACCGACCGCTCCGGAGCCCAGTACCCCGGGAGCCACGCCGGCCCTCGCCAGCGCCTCCACCCAGGCGCTCTCGTTTCGCCAGGTGAGTGCAGGGTGGGCCCACAGCTGCGGTGTCACCACCGACAATCGGGCGTACTGCTGGGGATCGAATTGGATGGGGCAGTTTGGCGACGGCACGAGCATGAACAGCTCGACGAGCCCGGTCGCGGCGGGCGGCGGGCTCAGCTTCCTCCAGGTGAGCGCGGGCAATTACTACAGCTGCGGCGTGACCACGGATTACCGGGCGTACTGCTGGGGGAATAACTTCTCCGGCCAGCTTGGCGACGGCACGACCACCAATCGCACGATGCCGATTCCGGTTGCGGGCGGGCACCGGTTCCGGCTGGTGCGCACAGGTGTCAATCATACGTGCGGTGTGACCCTGTCCGATGAGGCCTTCTGCTGGGGCAACAACCGTTATGGGCAGCTCGGCGACAGCTCGGAGGCTATCAGGCGTAAACGGCCAGTCCGGGTCGCCGGCGGGCACAGCTTCCGCCGAGTGGTCCCAGGTGTCCTCCACACTTGCGGCGCGACTACCGTTGGCCTGGGCTTCTGTTGGGGGTACGGCGCCGACGGACAGATCGGCGACGGCAAGACCTATCAACGCCGGTGGCCGAGGGCGGTGGCCGGGGGGCTCAGCTTCCGCCAGGTCCTCGCGGGCGGCTACCATAGCTGCGGCGTCACCAGCGACAGTCGGGTCTACTGCTGGGGCCACAACGGCTACGGCCAGCTGGGGGACGGCACTACCACCGGTCGCCTCAAGCCGGTCGCTGTCGCCGGTGGGCTCTCATTCACTGCGGTAGGCCCGGGTAGCTATCACACCTGCGGCGTGACTACGAATGACCGGGCCTATTGCTGGGGTTGGAATGGGAGTGGCCAGCTCGGCGACGGCACTGTGACCGGGCGGCTCACCCCGGTCGCTGTCGCCGGTAACCTCCCAATTGACGGGGTGAGCACAAGCCTCAACCTGTACACCGGACATACCTGTGGCCTGACCACCGACAATCGGGCCTACTGTTGGGGGGACAACGAGGACGGCCAGCTCGGCGACGGCACCAACGACGATAAGCTGACGCCGGTCGCGGTCATTGGTGCAATGTGAGCTTCACTCCGGAAGAGGTTCGACTCGTCGGCCCCTCGATGCTGACGGTCGAGCCCTGCTGGATGACAACCAGCATTCGGCAGGTCTCCCAGCGTAGTGGCGTGTGCCTGGCCTGGCTAAATTCTTAGCCAAGACGCATCGGTTAGCCGGTCCCCAAAGCGAATGGCGGAGCCGTGGGAGAACATGAAGCCTCGCCAGTTAATGACCTCCTCGCGCTCGCACCCCAGAAGTTCGCGACCGTCCTTGCCGATCCGCCCTGGCGCTTCCAGAACCGAACCGGGAAGATGGCGCCCGAACACCGGCGGCTCTCGCGCTACGGCACGCTCTCCTTGGAGGTGATCTGGGAGTTGCCGGTCAGCCAGATCGTGACCCAGCAGGCGCACCTGTACCTCTGGGTGCCCAACGCGCTCCTGCCCGAGGGGATGGAGACCCTCAAGCGCTGGGGATTCCGCTACGTGTCGAACATCGTCTGGTTCAAGGTCCGGAAAGATGGCGGCCCCGACGGTCGCGGCGTCGGATTCTACTTTCGCAACGTGACGGAGATACTCCTGTTCGGGGTACGTGGCAAACTCCGAACCCTGGCCCCGGGCCGGCGTCAGACGAACATCATCGTGAGCCGCAAGACGGGCCACAGCCGGAAGCCGGGGAAGCAGTACGCGATCATCGAGTCATGCAGTCCTGGCCCCTACTTGGAGATGTTCGCCCGGACTCGCCGGCCAGGATGGGTACAGTGGGGTGATGAGGCTCCGGTCGAGCCGGCTCTAGAGTTATTGTAGGCAGCACAGGGCGAAGGGCTTTGGTTATCCTTGAATCAGACCGGATCCAGGGTCCGGAGCCGCAGCCGGTTCAGAGGAGCACGCCATGGAACGCAGGGGATGACGGCCACGTTCCCGGTCACGGAACGGCGCGGCCAAGGAGCTTGGCCCAGCCTGCCACTCGCCTGGGTGGACACGCTGGACACGCTGCGCCGGTGGGTCCAGATGGTGGGGAAGACCCGTTTAGCCCTTGCTCCCCCAGTGAACCACTGGTGGCACGTCACCCTGTATCTCACCGCGCGCGGCCTGACGACATCGCCCATGCCGTACGGCAATCGCTCGCTGGAAGTCGACTTCGATTTCATCGATCACAACCTGCTGGTGCGGACGAGCGACGGAGCTACCCGCGCCATGGCTCTGGTCCCTCGCGCCGTGGCCGACTTCTACCGGGAATACACCGCCTTGCTCGAGTCTCTCGGCTTCCATGTCTCCCTATGGCCCGTCCCCAGCGAAATGGAAGACCGACTCCCTTTCACCCAGGACCACGAGCACCGATCGTACGATCCCGACCATGCCGGGCGCTGCTGGAGGATCCTGTCTCAGTCAAGCCAGGTCTTCCAGAGCTTCCGCGGCCGTTTCATCGGAAAGTGCAGCCCGGTCCACTTCTTCTGGGGAGGTTTCGACCTGGCCTGCACTCGCTTTTCAGGCCGCCTGGCGCCGCAGCACCCCGGCGGCATTCCTAACCTGCCGGACCGGATCGTACGGGAGGCGTACTCGCACGAGTGCATCAGCGCCGGATGGTGGCCAGGAGGCGGTCCCGTCTCCGAGCCCATGTTTTATTCGTACAGTTATCCGGAGCCGAAGGGTTTCGCGCAAGCGCGGATCCAGCCGAGCGAGGCTTATTACCACCAGGAGCTCAGAGAGTTCCTTTTGCCTTACGAGGCGGTGCGCTCGGCCGATCGTCCCGATGAGGTTCTGCTGCAGTTTCTCCAAACCACCTATGAAGCCGGTGCGGAGCTCGGCGGCTGGGATCGCCGGGCACTGGAGCGCACCGCTGAGGATTGACCGTTAATGCAGTGTTCTCATCTCAATCAGATCCGGCCAGTGACGCCGAATACTCCACAGGGTTGCGAAGAGTGTCTCAAGGTTGGAGGCCGGTGGGTCCACCTGAGACTCTGTCTCACCTGCGGCCATGTCGGCTGCTGTGACTCTTCGCCGGGAAAGCACGCGACGAAGCATTTCCACAGCTCGAATCACCCCCTGGTCAAAAGCTACGAGCCAGGCGAGGACTGGGCCTGGTGCTATGCCGACCAACTCATGTTGGAGCCTGCTCCCCACCCGACATAGACCGGGTGAGGGCTTAGACCGGTGTTATCCGTCACTTCCGGACCACTAACGAAACGCTAGGTTTTCACATCGGCTGGGCCACCCGACCCAGGGCGGTTCGAGAGTAGCCGTTTAATTTGGTTTGGCCCATCGTCGGGCGTCTCGAGAGTCTAACCCGTGTCGCTCGCTTCCAACCATCCGTGCCGGTCATTGCCAGTCCTCGCCGCCCTGCTCCTCGGTGGGTGCGGTGGGCAGACAGACTTGTTCTTGCCCGGCGACGGTGAGCCGGCCGCCATAGAAGTAGTGCACGGAGATGGTCAGAATGGCCGGGTGGGCGAGCCGCTGGCCGATCCCCTGGTGTTCCAGGTGACCGACTCGCGAGGCCGGCCGGTTGAGGGGGCCAGTGTGGTCTTCGAGCTGCTTTCGGCGGGACCCGGTGCGGACGTGGTCCCGCAAACGGCGACCACCGACGCCAATGGGCAGACCGACACCAGGCTGGTACTCGGCACCACCATTGGACCCCAGACCGGTCAAGCGCGCGTCGTTGTGGCCGAGGGCGTGAAGGAACCGAAGACAACCTTCACGGCCATGGCCCTCTCCGAGAATGCCAACGGTATTGCCGCCGTTTCCGGCGATGAGCAGACCGGTCCAGCCGGTTCGACCCTGAGCCAGCCGCTGGTGGTCGTGGTGACCGATGCGTTCGGGAATCCGATTTCCGGCGTGACCATCACCTGGACCGCTGAAGGTGGGGGCAGCGTCAGCGAAGCCGCGACGATCACGGACGCACAGGGCCGCGCGTCGGTCCAGCGTACCCTCGGCCCTACGGCGGGCCAACAGACCACCCTGGCGACTTCCGAAGGGCTGGCCGGGTCTCCGGTGACCTTCGTTCACACGGCTACCGCCGGGAACGCATCGGTCCTTTCCATCGTCTCCGGCAATGATCAGACGGCTGCGGCAGGCACCAGACTGCCGGGCGATCTCGTGGTGCGCCTGGTGGATGCCGCAGGGAACGGCGTCCCGGGAGCGGCGGTTACCTGGGTCGTCGGTACCGGTGGGGGAAGCGTCTTGCCCGAGAATACCATCACGGATGAAGCCGGGCGGACCTCGGCCCAATGGACACTGGGGCCAAGTCCCGGCGAAAACCGGGTCGATGCGGTCGTGTCGGGCGTGGCCATCGTCAACTTCCGGGCGACGGGCACGGCGGGGGCACCGGCGGCGCTTTCCATTGTCATCCAACCCTCGTCCTCCGCGCGCAACGGCGCCCGCCTCGAGCGCCAGCCAGTGGTTCAGGTCCGGGATGCTCAGGGGAACCCAGTCGCGACGGCCGGCATCGAGATCACCGCCCAGCTCGCCGGGGGTGGGGGGGAGTTGCTCGGCACCCGGCAGCGGAGAACCGACGCGAATGGCCGGGTGGCCTTCACCGATCTGGCGATTGCGGGAGCCGAGGGACAGCGCACCCTGGTGTTCACGGCCAGCGGGTATGCCGGCGCGACCTCCAACCCGATCGAAGTCAGCGCTATCCCGACCACAACTACCATCACGAGCGATGTGCCCGACCCGTCCTCGGTCGGCGCGACCGTCACGGTGGGATTCCGGGTCACTGCGGATGGCCTCATCCCCATCGGAAACGTAACGGTGAGTGATGGCGCTCAGAGCTGCGGCGGCAGTCTTTCAGGAGGCAGCGGCAGCTGCCAACTGACGCTCAACGTTTCTGGCAACAGAACGCTCACGGCGATCTACTCTGGGTCCCCGGGACTCAGTGGGAGCTCGGACACGGAGGGGCACATCGTCAACGCCCCGCCTCCGCAGAACAAGCCTCCGAAGGCGGATTACCACTGGCAGTGCGAGGGGCTCACCTGCCAGTTCACTGACGCGAGCAGCGACCCGGATGGCAACCAGACCATTATCAGCTGGAGCTGGAACTTTGGGGACGGGAGCCCAGTGTCGGGCGAGCGGAATCCGTCGCACACCTTCCCCGGAGCGGCGAAATATCAGGTGACGCTGACCGTTACGGATATTGGTGGAGCCAGCGACCAGTTCACGGATCAGGTCGAAGTCAAAGCGCCACCTCCCAACCAGCCTCCCCACGCCGACTTTGAAGTGAGCTGTGCGGAATTGACGTGTACCTTTACCGACAAGAGCAAGGATGACGACGGTGATGTGGCGGGTTGGCACTGGGACTTCGGTGACGGACAGAGCTCCAGTGATCCGAACCCATCACATAGCTATGCGGCGGCCGGCAAATACTCGGTAACGCTCACCGTAACCGACGACGACGGCGCCACGGGCAGCAAGACCCGGGATGCGGAGCCGAAGCAGCCGGCACCAGCCGCCACGGCCACGACGATCACGAACGACAGCCCCGACCCCTCCGCTCAAGGGGCTGCCATCACCGTGAGTTTCACCGTCAGTTCTGCCTCGGGAGCTCCGAGCGGCACGGTCACCGTGAGCGACGCCGGGGGCGGAGGCTGCACGGGCAACGCGCCGTCCGATAGTTGCACCTACACACCCGGTGGAACCGGCCTCCGGGCAATTACCGCGACCTATCAGGGCAACTCGAGTTTCGCCGAGAGTACGGACACGGAGGACCACACGGTCGAGGCCCCGCCCCCACCAAACCAGAGCCCCCAGGCGCAGTTCACCTCGGGGTGCACCGACCTGACCTGCAATTTCACCGACCAGAGCAGCGACCCCGATGGAACGGTCGTCAACTGGAGCTGGGACTTCGGGGACGGTGACACGTCCAGCGAGCCGAGCCCGACCCACGCCTACCCATCAGACGGCACGTATGATGTGATACTTACCGTGACCGATAACGATGGGGCCACGGACTCGGTGACTCAGCCGGTAACGGTCATCGCGCCGGCGTCTGAATGACGGCGATTCCGGCCCAGTGATTGCAAAGGTCCACCCCAGCTAGCTCCCGGGCAGCGACCCGTCGCTAGCCTCCCTAAGAACTCAGCCCCGCCAGACCCGCAACTCCCCGCTAAAGCTCCAGCATCCCTGTCCGATACTCCAAACGTGGCGGGGGGATACCTCGAGATCTGCCTGTCCCAGCACCGGTAACTCACACAATTGCGGGTCGAGGTCATTCACCTGGGCCCTCTCGCGTCAGAAGCCTTGCGACGAGCCGCCGTTCCGGACCTGCCGGCGCCGGCCCGTCGGACTGCCGCGACAGCCGTAATCCACCCATCTGCACAGGAATGCCAACGTATGACCTACCTGTTCAAGTTGGCCCGACGGGCCGCGCGTTTGCGAGCGCTCCCGCTCATCGCCCTCGTCTCCGCCCTGGGCGCGTGCGACAGCGACCGGCTCACTAACTCCTCGGACGAACCCGGCACGGTCCCGACAGCCGAGCCCGGAGACGCCCCATCCTTTGCCACCAGCTTCCGCGGCGGCCTTCCCTTCGGCACTTTCGCCCAGCCGACCAGCGTGTTCGGAGACGTATACAATGGGGCCCTGCGGAACATCTGGCCCGAGGAGCTTCTTCAGGAGCTGGCCGCCATCAAATCGCGAGGCGGCAAGGTGGTTCTCATGTTCGCCGGGAATGAGGAGAACTACAAGGACGGCAACGGCCACTTCAGCCTGAGCATGTGGAAGGACCGAATCGATCGGTTCAAGGGCGTCAATTTCTCTTCCTATGTCACCGACGGAACCATCATCGGCCACTACCTGATCGACGAGCCGAACGATCCGTTCAATTGGAATGGCCAGCCGGTTCCGGGGACCACACTGGAAGACATGGCGGCCTACAGCAAACAGATCTGGCCCAACATGGCCACCATCGTGCGGGTCGAGCCGGGTTATCTGGCTCAGTGGAGCATCACCTACAAGTACCTCGACGTGGCATGGGCGCAGTACACTATCCGGAAGGGCAGCCCCGGCGACTATATCGCCCGGAATGTGGCCGACGCCAAGAGCAAGGGACTGGCGCTGGTGGTGGGCCTCAACATCATCAAAGGCGGCACCGATGGCGGGGAGATGACTGCCAACCAGGTCGAGACGGCGGGTTCGGCACTCCTGGCCGACTCGTACCCCTGCGCCTTCATCAGCTGGCAGTACGACGAGAGATATTTGTCGCGATCCGACATCAAGACCGCCATGTCGCATCTGTCGCAGAAGGCTGCCGCGCACGTCGACCGTTCCTGCGGGTCTTCGGCTGACGCCCCGACTCCTATTGGTGGCATCAGCGGCATCGTTTTGACGGCGGCGCGGCGGGTGGACGGCAACGGGACCCAATACGTCGCGCTCGACTGGGCCGGGGCCGCCGAAACCCGGGTTGATCTGTATCGGAATGGGGTCTTCAAGAGAAGCACCCCGAATGATGGCCATGCGGTGAACTACCCTCAGGCCCCCGGCAAGTACAAGTACAAGGTGTGTGACGCGGGAAAGACCAGGTGCTCGAGCTCGGTGTCTGTAACGCTCTGGTAGTTTTGAAGATCAGCATCAAAAGACCCCGGGGATTCCCCCGGGGTCTTTTGCATCGGTGGGCTGATCAGATCCACCGGGCACCTTGCACGAAGACGGTCGGCTTTCCTCCCTCACCAGCTTGCCTGTGGCGAGGCCTGGGTGTAGAATCCCGCTCCCATTCGGGCGATTAGCTCAGCTGGTTAGAGCGCGCGCCTCACATGCGCGAGGTCGGGGGTTCGAGCCCCTCATCGCCCACTGCGCGCATCTTGTAGCCCTGCAAGTAGTGCGGGGCTCTTTTTGTTTCCAGGATAACAACCATTGGATCTGCGGCTCCTGAGCTCGCGCAGCTCGACGCGAATCGTTGCGAGATGCGGCATACGACAATGGGTGAATTTCCCCGCTGCAGCGTCCTGCATGCCTAACTTCACGACATTGCTAGTTCGGCTACACCACCGATGTCCCGCCGGGGCAGGCTCTAGCGCACGCCGCACCAGATTGCATGGCGGATGCGCCGCTTCCTAAACCACCAGAGGTACAAGCTTTGCGGTGAATCCCTGCGCTTCAGAATCGCGTCGCACAGACGTCTAGAGAAAATCGAACCGCCCGATAAGAGCACACCCGGAGCGATCCGGGGCCGCAAAACCAGGGGTCTCACAACCGCAGGACAGTGAGATAGCTCGGTGCCGAAGGTGGTCACAGCGCTGATGTGCGCGGTGCCGTCCTAGGCTTCGAGCCCTGGATGGCACCGCGTTCTGTTTTGGCCCGATGATGTGAAGAGCAGCGGCGAACCCGACCAAACCGACCCTGGGAGGTAGGATGCGTAGCACCCGACATCTCTTGCTCACAATGCTTCTGGCTATTAGCGGTGTCGCCATAGCGTGCACCGACGCCGGATCGCCGACCACCCCATCAGCCTCTTCTCCGAGCTTCAGCACTGCGGAGCAGGAGATGAGCACGGAGGAACGGCAACAGCGCCACGAAGAGCTCAAGCTCCAGCTCAAGAGCCAGAAGGAACGCATCAAGGCGGAGAGGGAGCTGCGCAAAGCCGCGTATGAGCTCGCGCGCGATGAATGGAAGGACTACAAGCGCGAGTGGAAGCGGGCCAACAAGGGTAAGAAGGACAAGACCGTCGATCTCTTGCGGTGTAGGCCCCGGCCGTACGAGGGAGAAGCAGCCATCATCGGTCCGGACGGTGGAACGTTGCACATCGGGGAGCACGAGCTGGTCATCCCAAGGGGGGCCCTCGCCCGGGAAGAGCTGATCATTGCAGAGGCGCCCACGTCCTCGCTGGTCAACGTGGAGTTTTACCCCGAGGGACTCACCTTTTCGCGGTCGGCCAAGCTCAACTTGAGCTACAAGGGCTGCCAGGTCCCGAGTGACATTGACTTGCGTTTGGCATACCTGGGCTGGGGACTCCGAATTCTCGAGCTACCTCCCTCCTTTGACCAGAAGGACTTGTCAGAGGTCACCGGTGACATCGACCACTTCTCGCGCTACGCGATTGCGTATTAGACAATTGCCACACCAAGGTGCTGCCTGGCTCGGGGCACCTGGTGTGCTGGAAGTGTTATCGCGCACGACGACCGACAGGAGAGAGCTACGTGAGCCAGAAGCGACCTGAGCCCCTAGAATCTGCGCCACATGGCAGGTCTCGAGTCCTTTTCGAGAGCCATTTCGAATTTCGGGGCGGCGGTGGCGCGGACTCCCTTACGGAATCGAGTCCTCCCGGGAGCCGCCGCCGAGAAGCACGACTTCGAGCCGAGTACGCAGCCCTCTATCCCTGCCTCATACCGGGGATCTGGGAGCTCGCGGCAGTCGTCACTGAGAAGGTGATGGCGTGGCGACTACAGCAGTCCAGGGGGCTACTCGACCGCGGTAGGCTGCTCGACACGCAGCACTTTGAGTTCCGAGACTACCCGCGACCGTTGCGGCTGAGACCATTTCGGACAACTGGTGAGTTTTAGCCGTGTGAGTGCTCCAAGCCACAGGCTATGATAGCGTTCTTTGTAGCATTTCGGGTGAGTGCAGGTT
>DASXRM010000064.1:0-5494 GCA_036506575.1 Gemmatimonadales bacterium
CGCTGCCCCCCTGCCCCGCTGCCCCACGGCCCCGCACCTATGAGATGGGCCGTCATCCTCGCCGGGGGGTCAGGTACCCGTTTCTGGCCACTCAGCACTCCGGAGAATCCGAAGCATCTGCTCCCGCTCGCAGGATCGACCTCAACGGCGGAAGAGGCCATCGAGCGGCTGGCGGGGCTGGTGCCCCGGGAGCGTATCCTGGTGGTGACCGGCCCGGCCGTCGCGGCACGGCTCCAGGAGCGGCTCAATCTTCCTTCATCGAACATCCTGGTGGAGCCTCGTGCCGCGTCCACCGCGCCGGCCCTGATCTGGGCCACCTCCGAAGCCAAACGACGCGACCCGGACGCCGAGGTGCTGTCGCTCCACGCCGACTGGGCAGTGGGTGACGCAGCCGCTTTCCGCCGCACCGCGGACTCGGCCTTGACCGCGGCTCGCCGGTACCAGCGTTTGGTGACGGTCGGAGTGGTGCCCTCCCGACCCGACACAGGATATGGCTACATCGTTCCCGGCCCGCCACTGGGAGATGGGGCGCGCATGGTCGCTCGCTTCTCCGAGAAGCCCGATGCGGCCACTGCACTCGACCTGATGGCAGCCGGTGCGCTCTGGAACAGCGGTCTGTTCGCCTGGACCGCCGAGCTGCTGTTGGCCCAGGCCGAGGCGCACACACCGGAAGTGGCGCCCTATCTCCCGGCACTCCGGGCAGGCGAGGTCGAGCGATTCTTTCGGGAGGTGACGCCGATCTCGATCGACGTGGGGCTGCTGGAACGGAGCGGCTCCGTCGCGGTAGTGAGCGGCGCCTTTGCCTGGGACGACATCGGCACCTGGCAGGCACTGAGCCGGGTACGGCCCAAGGACCCCAACGGGAACGTCGTGGTGGGCCGTGCCTTCATGCACAACGCCGAAGACTGCATCGTCTGGGCGGAGCGGGATTCCATCGTGTTGAGCGGCGTTCAGGATCTCATTGTCGTTCAGGCCAACGGCCGCATTCTGGTGATGCCCAGCGAGCAGGCCGCCTCGATAAAACAGCTCCTCGACGCCTTACCGGCCGAGATTCGCGACATCCCATCGTGACTGCGCTCTACCTGCTCGAGCCGGAGTCGCCGGGCAATGCGTGGGTTCCTTTCGCCCGGGTCCGTCCCATTGCCGAGCTGCGGGCGGGGATCTGGCGCATCCGTGAGCGATGGGAAGCAGCGGCCGGAAACGATGCGACAGCCCTTCTGGGCGATCATGTAGCCGGCTTCACCGAGGCCGATGAGCCCTCGACCCGGCCACCGGCCGCCATTGAGGGTCCGGCTATCGTAGGAGCCGCGTGGTTCGCCCCGACGGGCGTTCCGCTCTCCCCCGCTCCAGGCATCCGACGTCTCCTGCATGGGGACGAAACGGTGGGTTGGATGGTAGCGGCGGGAGAACGCTGGGACGGCCCCCACGAAAAGGGGCCAGGCCTCGCCATCGACGGCATCCCCCTGCGGGGGACCTATGACCTGCTTACGGCCTTGGAGCAGCTGCTCGTGGCCGACTGTGCCGACTTTCTGGCTGCCCCGCACGGGGGCGTGCCCGAAGGGAGCGTGGTGCTGGGCGACCCCAGCCGCGTCATCTCTCTGGGTGCGACGGTCGAGCCCGGCGTGGTCTTCGACCTACGCCAGGGAGCGGTGGTGATCGATCAGGGTGCTGAGATCAGAAGTGGCACCCGGCTCGAGGGTCCCATCTATGTAGGGCCGGGCACGCGAGTGCTGGGCGGATTTCTCCGCGCATCGGTGTTCGGGCCCGAGTGCCGGGTTCGCGGGGAGGTCTCCGCCAGCATCTTCCTGGGCTACGCGAACAAGAGTCACGACGGATTCGTGGGCCATAGCGTGGTAGGTCAGTGGGTCAACCTGGGCGCGGGAACAACGACGTCCAATCTCAAGAACACCTATGGACCGGTGCGCCTGGAAGTCGAGGGTGAGCGCCTCGAGACCGGCCGGCTCAACCTCGGCAGTCTGATCGGCGACCACGCCAAGACGTCAATCGGAACCATGCTCGCCACCGGAACCGTGATTTCGACGGGCGCAAACGTATTCGGCCCTCCGACCCCGCCCAAATACGTGCCACCGTTTGCCTGGGGATGCTCGGGGAGCGAACGAATGACCGAGGATGGGTTTCTCCGGATCGCCGAGCGCGTCATGGGAAGGCGCAACGTGGCGTTCTCGCCCGGTCGCCGCGAGTCACTCCGGCTCGCTTACCAACGGAACACTCGATGATCACGCTGTACGTGCTGGGCTCGGGATCGAGGGGGAATTGCTGCGCGGTCGAGTCCGACGGTGTTGCGTTGCTGATCGATGCCGGCTTCAGCGTCCGTGAAGTGGAACGGCGGGCCGCGGCGGTGGGCCTGGATATCGGCCGAATCGCCGGGATCGCACTGACCCATGAGCACGGCGACCACAGTTGTGGCGCGGCGGGTCTGGCGCGGCGTCTCCGCGTCCCGGTGCTCACCGCTCCCGGTACGTGGGGCCGGCTCGCCGCTCTCCGAGAGGAGGCGGAACACCGCACCCTGGGGCTCTGCGCCCGGGTGGAGGTCGGGCCCTTCACTGTCGATGCCTGCCCCACCAGTCACGACGCGGCGGAGCCCCTGGCCATCGTGGTGCGAGGATCCGATGGAGCGAGCGTCGGGGTGGCCTATGATCTGGGGCGCCCCACCATGGCGGTGCGCTATCTGCTGCGCGATCTCACGGCGATCGTTCTGGAGGCGAACCACGACGAGGTGCAACTCAGAACCAGCGGCTACCCGCCGGTGGTACAGCGCCGGATTGCCGGATCCGGCGGGCACCTGTCGAACCGGGCCGCCGCGGAGCTACTGGCCCAGCTACATCATCCCGGCCTGTCCATCGTGGTGCTCGCCCACCTGAGCGAACGCTGCAACTCCGCGGCCGACGCGCGCGCAACCGTAACGCCGGCGCTCCGCCGGGTCGGCTTCGACGGAATCCTCCACGTGGCGGATCAGGATGAGCCACTTCCCCCGATCCTGGTGGCTCAGGTCGACGGGATCCAGTTCGGGTTGCCGCTTTAGTCGTCAGGCCGCCCAGATTGCATCCCACGGTCGCTCCGACGACCCCACCAGTATCCCTCTGTCCTCCAGGAGTTGTAACTCTCGCCGGATCCTTGGGCGGCCCGGCCGACGAAGTGAGGCCGCTTAGCACTATTAGGAAGGTTGAAGATCTATGGGGGAGCGATCCGGAGTTCGGCTTGCTGGAGAAGAGGCGGAAGAGCCGCTGGGCGGGCCCGCTCCGGCTCAGAGCCTACGCGCTGACAGAGGCGGACGGCGAAGCTGTTTCCTCACACTGCCAGTTCGCGTGGTCCACGGCATACCCGGTACGCGGAAGTAGCTCGGCGGCACCCAACATGATCCCATAGAACATCAGAATCAGTGAGAGGATGTGGGCCAGGCTCGCCCGATACCTCCAGGCAGAGGCCGCGGCCCAACCGCCGGCCAGAATGATGGTGAGGATCACGCTCAGATACCCGACTAGCGGGAAGCCGCAGCTTCGCGGGTAGGGCCACCAAACGATCATAGTTCCCAAGGCGAGGCCCAGAAGCACGCGGGCCCACGGCCCGAGCAAGTCTTCGTTCGCAACCGGGTCGACGTAGGGACTGGCTGCGCCTACCGCACCCACCTGGCGCGGAGTGGTTCGGGAGACAGGTGATTCGCCCTGTAAGCCGGGAAGCTGGGCGAGGAGGCGGTCTACCACTCCCGCCATGGGGTCGGGCTCGCGGCGGGGCGAAGGCTTTGACATGCGGCTCCCAGGTATTCGGTCTGTGAATTCCTGCGGAATGTCGCTTCGCCGATGGCATTTGTCATACCAGGAGGTCCGCGGACGTAAGTCTTTGGTCTGGCGCGTAGCCCAGCGATACCGATGCGAGCGCCTGCAGTGCAATCCACCAGTTGCAGTGGAATCCTCCAACCCGACTACCGAGCCGCGACCGCCCTTAGGTCGGAGAACCGGCCCCCAAAGTAGCTGCTGTTCCAGTAGGCCTTGTGCGCGACCTCCTCCGCCACCACTCGGGCGTTCTCCGGAGAGTCAGCAAAGACGATGACCCGGGTACCCTTATCCTTCTTGGGCAATCTCCCGTCATCGTTCGCGGCCTCCGCCTCTCCCTTCCCGATGTTCACCGCGCCCGGGATGCTCCCTTGGGCAAAGGCCTGGGCGCCGCGAGCATCGACCCACACGGCCGTCTTGTCGCCCGCCAGCACATAGCGCACCCCGGCCAGATCGGTCTGCACCGTATTGCCGAGGGCCCGCCAGACCGGAAGCCCGAGCTGATAGCGGCGTATGTTGGTGTACCCCTGCTTGAGCAACTCCTCAGAGAGACGCTTCGACTTGCCGCAATACGGTCCGTTGCAATAGAGGACCAGGGCTGCATGACGGTCAGGATACGCCTTGGTGATTTGCTCGACTTCCTTCTCGTAGTGATTGATGCTCCCGGGAATGTGCGCGAGGGCGTACTCCTGGGCCGAACGCACATCGAGCACCGGCGTCTTTCCTTCCTCGAGGATCTTGCGGAGCTGGGCGGTGCTGATCTCCGGAGTGACTGGGTTCGGTTCTCCGATGACGGCTTCGGCGATCGGTGCGGGAGTCTGTCCGGACAGCGACGGCGTGACGGCGGCGGACATGAGCGCCATGCAGTACGCCAGCGTGCGTCCGAGCGGGATATCGGTCATGGGGGGCCCTCCTCGTGAACGGTTTTCCGTCGGCGGCCACAGCGACCCTGATTCGAGCGCGAAGTGACCCTTTCGGAGCTTGCGGTAGCAACTTGAAGGGTACGTTCGGCCTTGTCGAGGGTGGGCGGGAGGCAAACGAAAGAGAAACGCCCCGAGCTTGCTCGGGGCGTTTCTCTTAAGAGATCCTTCGCCTGAGCGGAGCGCAGGCTCAGGATACTGAGCCCGGAATGAACTTAGGGGCCGCTCACTGGCGGCCCCTAAGCTCAGCGGGACTCAGTACATGCCGCCCATGCCACCACCCGGAGGCGCAGCCGGCGCGGGCTTGTCTTCCTTCTTCTCGACCACCACGCACTCGGTGGTGAGCAGAAGCCCAGCGATCGACGCGGCGTTCTGCAGCGCCGTACGGGTCACCTTGGTCGGGTCGATGACGCCGGCCTTGACCAGATCCTCGTAGGCATCGGTGGCCGCATTGTACCCGAAGTTCTTCTCCTTCGACTCCTTGACCCGGGCGACGACGATCGAGCCTTCGGCCCCCGCGTTCTGCGCAATCATGCGGATGGGCTCCTCCAGTGCGCGACGCACGATCTCCACCCCGATCTTCTCGTCATCGGTACCCCGGATCTTCTCCAGGGCCGACTGCGCGCGGATGAGCGCGACGCCGCCGCCCGCAACGATTCCCTCTTCGACCGCGGCACGCGTCGCGTGTAAAGCGTCCTCGACTCGAGCCTTCTTCTCCTTCATTTCGGTCTCGGTCGCGGCACCGACGTTGATGATGGCCACGCCACCGGCGAGCTTGGCCAG
>DASXRM010000065.1:0-2147 GCA_036506575.1 Gemmatimonadales bacterium
TCGAAGCGAGTCGGGTCTGCGGCGACTGTATGTGGAGGCTGGCATTCTCGGGCAAGAGCTCGTCCTGTTGGGGGGCTCGTATGGCTTGAGCACATTGACCACTCCGGCCCAGCAGGACCGGCTTTTCCTTGAGTTCTTCAAACTGTCGCGCGACCGGTACGTCCCGATCTACACGCTCACGACGGGCTTGGTCCCGCGCTCGGGCGGCGGTGACTTCTACGAGCATCCTGATGACTTCTACGAGAACCCTGATGTGCCGGAAGACACCATCGGTTGAGGCGATCATCTCGACAGCGAGCGCAGACCTCGCACCGACGGATGCCGCCGCGAGGTTGAGAAGCCGCATGCTTGCACCGCAAGCGGATCGGACCCCGGAGGGGGTGTGGTGCCGTGCCGGTTGACCTCGAGCTGTTCAAGAATGTGGTGGGGTCGTTCCCGGCCGGGGTGGCGGTGGTCACCGCATGTGGCGCCGACGGGGTGCCGCGTGGCCTGACCAGCAACGCCATCTGCTCGGTCTCGGCCAGCCCGCCGCTGCTGCTGGTCTGCGTGGACAAGAGGTCCCGGACGCTGCCGTCGATCCGCACGGCGGGCTCGTTCGTGGTCAACTTCCTGGCCGCGGGGCGCGAGGAACTGTCCAACCGGTTCGCCTCCAAGGAGCCCGACAAGCTGGCGGGGGTCACCTGGGAGCCCTCGCGGGTCGCCGCGGGTGCGCCCATCATGGTCGACGACGTGGTGGCGGTCGCCGAGTGCGTGGTCACCCGGGAAATCGACGCCGGCGACCACTGGGCCCTCATCGGCTGCATCGAGGCCGGCGTGGTCTACGAGCGCGTGCCGCTGATGTACTACCGCCGTGCCTACGCCGCTTGGCCCAAGCCGTCGTTTGCCCTGGCCACGGCTGGCGCCGGCTCGCCCCAGGCCGCCGGCTCGGCGTTGCACTGGGGCTTCCACTGACCATCTCTGGAGAGCGTTTCATGTGCGGTGACTTCTACGAGGACTCTGATGACTTCTACGAGACCGCTGATGTGCCAGGCACCATCGGTTGATGCGACCACCTCGACAGCGAGCGCGGACCCCGCACCCACGGATGCCACCGCGAGGTTGAGGCGCGGCCTGCTCGCAGTCGAGCACAACCAGATGGTCCGACTATCACCCAACGGCACGGCTGTCGCGTTTCTGCGGATCGGCGGCGACGACCACGAGCTCTGGCTGCGGCCCGTGGACGGAACCGAGCGACGACTAGCAGCGCTCGACGGCGAGATCGTCGGTGACATCCGATGGTCGGGTGACGGCCAGTGGGTCTTGTTCCTGCATGTGCAGCGGGGCCGGGAGCTGTGGCGGTTGTCGGCGGTGGACCTCACCACCGACCGCTGCCTTCTAATGCCAGTTCCGGGCATCGTGACGGAATTCTGGGTCTCGCGGAACAGGCCCGCCATCGCCGTGAGCTGCCGACCGCCCGGCTCGGCGCGAGCGGATCTGTTCCGGCTCGACCTGAAGTCCTCTGAGGAGATCGAGTGCAAGCTACTGTCCCGCAATCCGGGTTTTCATCGCTGGCTTGTCGATGGCGAGCTGTCTCCGCGCGGTGGCACCCGGCTGGACAGAGATGGCTCCGTCAGCCTCTTCGTCGGGCCGGCTCCGCACGAGGCGCGGGAGAAGCTGCGCCTGGATCCGGACACGGGCATGGACTTTGCTGTCCTGGGCTTCAGTCGAGACGGTGCGCGACTCTACGTCCTCACCAGCTGGAATGCGCCCACGCGGCGACTGCTCTCCATCGATTTGAGAACGCAGGAGCCCACCTGTGTCTTTTCGGACCCGTCCTTCGACGTCGCGGGTTATCCCATAGGCAGGGATGGCGTGTGGTTCAACCCGATAACGGGGGATCCGGATCTCTGCGCAACAATTGACCAGCGGCTGCGGCTGCATCCACTCGACGAGCGACTCCTGGGCAAGCTTGCATCGGTTAAGCGAGCGGGAGCGATAACAGTGCCTCTCGAGCGGGACAACACTGACTCCCGATGGCTCGTCGCCCATGTCCATGACGATGCTCCGATGGAGTATGAGGTCGTCGATACGCGCACCAGCACTGCGGCCCCACTCTTCCTCAACCGGCCCAATATCGCTGGCTACGAGCTATCGAACCTGGATGACTT
>DASXRM010000066.1:0-2957 GCA_036506575.1 Gemmatimonadales bacterium
CTGCTTTTCGGTACCCTGGTGCCCGCAACGCTCCGGGCCCAGACCGAAGGTGCCATCGCTGGACGAGTGTACCAGGCTGATACCGAACGAGGCCTGACACAAGCTCAGATTCTGGTGGACGATCGAGTGCGCGCCATCGCCGATACCGCGGGCATTTATCGGGTGCGCGGAGTTCGCAGCGGATGGCACCGTATTGCGGCACGGCTGATCGGTTATCGCAGTGTCGTGCGTGACAGCGTCTTCGTTCGAGCAGGCACGACCGTCATCCTGAATTTCCCGTTGGAAACCAATCCGCTGGAACTCGCTCCGCTAGTGGTCACCGCTCGGGTTGATCCAGTGTTGGATCCCCTGGCCACGGCCACCGAACAGAAGATCAGCGCAGCCGACCTCAGGGATCTGCCGGTGAGCTCGTTGGAGGAGGCGCTCGCCTTATCGGCCGGCAGCGTAGGAGAGAGTTATCGAGGCGGCCGGCTGGGCGAAGAGTCGTTCATCCTCGATGGGTTGGGCGTGAAGAACCAGCTCGACGCTTCCACCGGCGGTCTGGGCCTCAGAATTCCGCCTGATGTATTGAGCGAAGCCTCCCTGGTGACCAACGGCTTCTCGGCCCGATATGGTCAGGCACTCTCCGGGCTGGTCAACGTCGTAACCAAGGAGCCGGGCAGCGAGTGGGAGGGGCGGCTCGGCTACGAGACGGACCGACCGTTCGGCGGAAGCTGGGACTGGGGGCTCGATCGCTTCGTGTTCCAGGCCGATGGACCCGTGGCCGGCCGGCTCGGGGTGGTGACGGCGGTCGATGTGACCGGCCGGCTCGATGCCGATCCGGTGAATGCCCCGGCCCCCACCGACAGTCATGACCCGCGCACGACATCGCCGAACCTGCTGCCCCACAACAGCGGCGAGCAGTGGAGCGGCCTGGGGAAGATCACGCTTCCGCTAAGTGAGCGGGTCACCCTGAGGTTGCTCGGCGTCCACTCCGAAGACCAGCGACTGCTTTTCGACCCCGCCTACAAGTACGACCTCGTCCTCGCACCCGCCCAGCGCCTGCGCGGGGACCTCGTGGCGGGCCACGCTCAATACACCAGCGGACCCACGACGCACCATCCCTTCATCATAGATCTACGAGTAGGCCGCTTCACCCGGGAATTTCTCCGGGGCACGCTCGAGGGGGAGGTGGACTACGCGTTCGGTGGGCTCACCGGGAAGCGCTTCCACTTTATCGGAGAGGATGCCGCGCGAGAGCAGCAGGCATCGCTCGACCCGGTCCCCGGGCTCCGGGCACCGCTGCCGAGCACGGAGACACCCTGGGGGGTCCCTTCTTTCTTCGTAGGCACCGGCTCCCGCGGTGAACTGGGATGGAGTCACTTTGGTGAGACTCGGGGCCAGCTCGATGCCACATTGGGAGCCGGTGAGCGTGTCGATCTGTACTTCGGTGGAGAACTGGTCGCCCAGCAGGTTCGCACCTTTCAGCGGGTACTGGGTTACTTGCCGGTGGGGCTGGGCGACAGCGTACCGCCAGCGGCGGTCTCCGCGTTCTCGCCGACCAGTGCTACCGGATACTTCGAGGCTCAGCTCCGTTTGAGCGATCTGGCCTTCACCGGTGGCCTCCGGTACGACCAGTTCAAGGCGGGCAGCGATCTGGTGGCGGAATCCCGCGGCGCGCGGCGCAAACTGAGTCCCCGCCTCGCGATTTCGACCGTGCTCAGGGGCGCTACCTTTGTGGCCAGCTATGGTCGCTTTGCCCAGGCACCGGACTATCAGTACCTAGTAGACGCCGCGTTCAACGACACCACGCGCACCGGCCGGTTCCGGCGAGGCAATCCCAACATCGGCTTCGAAGACGCAACCCAGTACGAGCTGAGCCTCCGAGTCCGTCCCACTCCGATCACCTCACTCCGGCTCGGTGTCTACGTCAAGCGGCTGGATGGGCTCGTGGCGTCGGTCCCGCTAGGCCTCGATCCTGATTCGACCATCTTCGGCAACGCCGACGCGGGCAGCGTAAAGGGCGTGGACCTGGTCTTCGAGAGAGAGCTGCGGGGAGGGTTTGGTGCACGGGTGACCTACACTTTGCAGCACGCTACCGCCACCGCCACGGACGCTTTTCTGCTGAACCGGCTGATCTCGATCGATCCGGCAACCGGAGATACGCTACGTCCCGCCCGAGCGGAGTTTCCCCTGGATTTCGATCGGCGGCATAGCGTCACCGTGATCCTGCGAAGCCGGGTGTCGGACAGCGCGGGCCCCCGGGTATTCGGGGTCCGCGCGCTGGGTGGACTCGAGGCGGCTGCGATCGTGCGGGTCAGCAGCGGACTGCCCTATTCCCGCACCGATGCCTCCGGCGATTCGGCGATAGGCTTACCGAACGATTCCCGCCTGCCGGCAACCCAGACGGTCGATCTGCTGGTGCGTCATCCATTGCGGCTGGGAAGCGTTCGGGGCGGGCTCTACCTGGACATGCGCAATCTGCTGAACCGGCGAAACATCGTGGCGGTGCGGCGGGACACGGGTCTGCCGGGTCCGGATAGCGCGGGTACGATCGCGCTGGCGGAAAGCGCCTATCAGGCTCACCCGGAGGGGATCCCCTACGAATCGCCGTACTATCGCGCGTCGGCTGATACGGATGGAAACGGATACATCGAGGGTCGGGAGGAACTGTTCCCGCTTTATCTGGCGGCAGCGCGAGATTTCACTCAGCCGCTTTTCGCGTACGGGCCGCCGCGACTGGTCCGCCTCGGCGTCGAACTCCTGTTCTGAGCCAACTCTTCTTTGAGCAACGCCTTGTTGATGGCCATCCCCGCTTCGGCACCTTCCGCCGCGGCCACGATAGCGAACTGAGCTTCCTTGGACGCGTCACCTGCCACATACAGTCCGGGGACGTCGGTCGCCTCGCAGGTCCCAGTGGCGACCGTGCCCCTGCTGGTGAAACGGCATCCCAGCTTGCGAGCCAGCCCACTGCGTTG
>DASXRM010000067.1:0-3344 GCA_036506575.1 Gemmatimonadales bacterium
CCTCGACCGAAGAGATCTCCGCATCGGCCGGTCACCTGGCTCAGGCCGCGGAAAAGCTGACCGGCGCGGTCGGCGGCTTCAGGCTACAGTGAGGAAAGTCACCGTCCAGGGCCGGCGCATGCTTATAGCTTAGCCTCCCTACTCAGGGAGGTCTCGTGTCACGCAGCCGGCTGTGGGTGGCGCTCCTCGTCGCGGCGATATCGTTGCTCGGTTATTTCGGCAGTAGTGTCTTCAATCCAATTACCGAAGAAAAACAGCACGTCGCCGGGATCACCCCGGAGCAGGAAGTGGCCCTCGGGCTTCAGGCCGCGCCGGAGATGGCGCAGCAGTTCGGCGGACTCGACCCCGACGCCGCGTCCCAGGCCCGAGTCGACCGGATTGGCGAACGGGTGGTGGCCCGGAGTGCTGCCGGCAGAAGTCCCTACCGTTTCGACTTCCACGTCCTGGACGATCCTGAGACGATCAACGCGTTCGCCTTGCCGGGTGGACAGGTGTTCATCACCGAGGGTCTGCTGCGCCGCCTGAAGACCGACGGCCAGCTGGCCGGAGTGCTCGGTCACGAGATCGGGCACGTGGCGGCCAGGCACGGCGCCGAGCACATTGCCAAGCAGCAGCTCACCCAGGGGTTGACCGGTGCGGCGGTACTGGCAACTTACGACCCCAGCGATCCTTCGAGCCGCAACTCAGCAGCGGTGGCAGCCATGATCGGCCAGCTAGTCACCATGCGCTTCGGGCGACAGGATGAGCTCGAAGCCGACCGGCTCGGGGTTCGGTTCGCGAGCGAAGCCGGCTACGACCCGCGCTCGATGATAGCGCTGATGAAGATTCTACAGGAGAGCTCGGAGGGGAACCGGCCGCCGGAGTTCTTCAGCACCCACCCCAACCCAGAAAACCGGATCCAGCGGATTCAGGAGGCGATCAAGGAACGTTTCCCGAACGGACTGCCCGAGGGTCTGGAAACCTAGAAAGCTCAGGCGTTACGAGCACAACGAAATCCGCTGAACCTGTGCCGGGCACTTGGCAAGCCGCCGCGGCGCACCGAGACGCGGATGGCTGCGATTCGTCCGCTCCCTCGTAAGGCAGGTACTCGCTGCCGGTCCACTCCCAAATCCCCAATCATTCCGTAGCACCCGATGGGCGGTAAGCGGTTCCCCACGAATCTGGCTCCTCGGGCCAAACCGACAGCTCGGTTTCACCGATCTGACGATTCACGCCAATGGTCCGGGTCGCAAGTCGGAAGTAAGTTCTCAACTCGCGCCGCCACTCAGTTGAGGTTTCATGGAGCTGCTGCGAAACGCCGACGTGTACGATCCGAAGCCAAAGGGCCGCACCCACCTCCTGGTGGGCGGGGGGACGATCGTCTGGATGGGCACCGACGTGCCGGCCCTGCCGTCCGGTCTCGGCGCTACCGAGCGCGATCTTGAGGGACGCCGGGTGATCCCGGGCCTGATCGACAGTCATGTCCATCTGACGGGGGGTGGCGGTGAAGCCGGTCCGGAAACCCGGGTTCCTCCTCTGCTACTCAGCCGGCTCACGGCAGGCGGCGTGACTACGGCGATCGGTGTGCTGGGCACCGACGACACCGTGCGCTCTCCGGCGGAGCTGGTGACCACTGCTCGAGGCCTCATTGTCGAGGGGCTGAGTGCTTACTGCCACACCGGTGGGTACCACGTGCCGCCGGCCACCGTCACCGGGAGCGTGCGGCGGGACATCGTGCTCATCGATCTGATTCTTGGTGTCGGCGAGCTGGCCATCAGTGATCACCGTTCGAGTCAGCCGACGCTGGATGAGCTGCTGCGGATAGCCGCTGATGCCCATGTCGCTGGGCTCATGAGCGGAAAGGCAGGCATTGTCCATCTCCACGTCGGCGACGGCCCCCGTGGGCTGGAACCGGTGCGCCAGGCGCTGAAGCAGAGCGAGCTCCCTGGCCGGGTTTTCAATCCAACCCACGTGAATCGGCGAAAGGCGCTGTTTCAGGAGGCCATGACTCTGGTGAAGCAGGGGTGCACCATCGACATCACCGCGTTTCCCATCGCAGAGGGAGATGATGCCTGGTCTGCGGCGGCCGCGTTGACCCGCTATCTGGAGGCGGGGCTTCCTCCCGAGCGCGTCACGGTGAGCTCCGACGGAGGCGGTTGCTTCCCGGTGTTTGACGGCGAGGGTCGAGTCGTCGCAATGGAAGTCGGGAGTCCCTCTGCTATGGCAAACACGCTGCGGGAGCTGCTCGACTGCGGACAGCCGCTTCAGCGGGTGCTGCCGGCGTTCACCTCCAATCCTGCGAGTCTCCTGCGGCTGGGGCATAAGGGGCACCTCTCTCCGGGAGCCGACGCCGACCTCGTGGTGCTCGGCGCGAATGGTGCCGTCGAAGATGTGATGGCCCGGGGCAAGTGGCATGTGCTGTCGGGGCAGCCCGTCGTTCGGGGCGGCTTCGAGCCGGAGGAGTGAGCCAGGTGGGGACCAGCCGCGGGTACATCGTTCCGGTAGGTGGTGCCGAGGACAAGATAGGGGATATCACCATCCTTCGGCGTTTCGCGACATTGTGCGGAGGATCCAGCTCCCGGATCGCAATCATTCCGACTGCGTCGATGCTGACCGAGACCGGAAGCCGGTATGAGGAGCTGTTCCACGGCCTCGGGGTACAGGAGGCACGATCCCTTCCGATCGCGGCCCGCGCTGACGGTGAGCACCCCGAGTGGCTCGAGGTGCTGGATCAGGTAGACGGCGTTTTCCTGGCGGGCGGGAACCAGTTGCGACTGAGCACCACGATAGGTGGCACTCAGATGGCAAAGGCGCTGCGGCGGCGAAACCGGGAGGGCATGCATGTGGCGGGAACCTCCGCAGGCGCGGCGTTTCTGTGCGAGCACATGATTGCCTTCGGCAAGGAGGGCGCCTCGCCCCGAGCCAAGATCGTGACCCTGGCCCCGGGGCTCGGTCTTACCAACCGGGTCATCATCGACCAGCACTTCCGCCAACGCGACCGTCTGGGCCGCCTGCTGACGGCGCTGGCCTACAATCCGTTCGTGATCGGCATCGGGCTGGACGAGAACACCGCGGCCTTCATCGGCCCGGATGAGACGCTGGAGGTCGTGGGCGGTGGCGCGCTCACGATCGTCGACCCCTCCGGTCTCGAATTTTCGTCCATGGCCAGAGTCCGCAAGAACGATGCAGTCTGTCTCATCGGGCTCAAGTTGCACATCCTCGATCACGGCTCGACCTTCAACTTGCATACCCGGGTAGCGGCGGCCGCGCCGGTGATTGCCCGGCGGGTAGGTGGGTAGGCGGGGCGGCGGGGCAGCGGGGCAGCGGGGCAGCGGGGCAGCGGGGCAGCGGGGCAGCGGGGCAGC
>DASXRM010000068.1:0-5853 GCA_036506575.1 Gemmatimonadales bacterium
CGCCACCGCACGGGCCATGCGTTGGCCGATCGGCTCGCGGAGGACCTGGTCGTCCCAGGTCGCCTCGTTGTAGGGGTGCAAGAAGAGATGCGAGTGTCCTTCGATGAGCCCGGGGATCAGGGTGGTGCCGGCAAGCTCGATGCGGTCCGCCTCACGCGGCACGATCACCTCACTGGCCGGCCCGACCGCGTCGATGACTTTCCCGCGGACCAGCACGACCCAGCCGGATGCGGGCGCGTTGGCAACGCCATCCCACACCGCATCGGGCACCAGAACGAGTGCCTTCGCCGTATCGGATGCCGGCTGCTGGGCTGAGGCCACCCTGGCGAGAGCCAGTATAAGCACTGAGAGTGGGGCGGTCCGGCGCGTAGGAACTTTCATCATGCCAAAGCTCCAGTGACAATGTTCACCACAGAGGGCTTGAAGGACTATGGGGTGAAAAATTCTTACCGGAGCCGCATTGGGGGGCTTTTATTCATGTACCGGTTGCCGGTGGCCCGAAGAGGCGGCCGTCCCACACGACGTCGAAGGATGGCATGACCCGGATGCGCACCGCGTCGGGATGGGCCGGGTTGATGATGAAGTTACGCTCGATCGGCTGTCCCGGCAGCGACGGTACAATGAGTACCGCGGTACGCCCGGTGGCGTGCCATTCGTCGCCGTAGGCACGCGCCGCGCTCGACTCCTCTACCTCCCACCCGGGGACCGCTGCGGGGTCGAAACGCTCGGTTGAGAGATCATCGGGAATCTCGATCGCGGCGGCGTGATGGGTGCCGGGCAGCTGCGTGCGCCCGGCGTGCACCAGTTGCTCGAGGATGGCGGTGGCGTAGTGCTCCGATGCGTAAATCAGCGACCGGCCCGGCGAGTTCCAGCGGGCGCCCTCCAGCGCGGCCCCGCCGCCATCGTAGACCGGATAGCGGCGCTTGGCCAGACGATACACCGTGGGCATCGGCTGTGATGAGCCGGTCAGACCGGTAGGCTGTGCTCGAGCTTCCAGAGCAGCGTCTCGACACGCCGGGTGCCGAGGTCGGTGGCAGCGAGGTCGAGCGGGGCCTGATTCTCCAACTGGGGGTGGGGCGAGGTGAGAAACCTCTGCGCCTCTTCGGCCGACTCCCAGACCTGCTCGGCAAGGGTGGCCAACCGCGCGATCCGCTCCAGCCGTTCGCTCTCCGCCGGCCGGAGCCTGCCTTCCTCTTCCCGGCGCTGCAGGGTGGACCTGGGCACCACGATCTGCTGCACCCGGGTCTTCTGCCGCTGGGGAAAGTGCCGTAGCAGGTACTTGAGGGCGGCAAATGGGAGTCCCTTCCCCACCGCCCGCTCCAGATCCGCTACGCTCGAGACCTTTTCCCTCAGGATCCTAGGGCCGCCGAGGGCCTGGGTGACTTTGAGGACATCGGGATAGCTGGCCATGAGTTCTCCCTGTTCCATCTGGGCATAATATACTCCCAATTGGGCAGAACCGCTAGGGGTCTGGGCTTGGGGATCCGCCCCGGTGTGAGCCAAGCGCGGGCTCTCAGTCATTGATTTCTTCTTGCGCGTTCCTGGAGTGCAGTTCCTGGACCGGCTCAGACTCCGAGGTGGCATTTCTGACGGTCCCGATCGTCGACCTGCAACGATTCTGACAAGGGGAACCACCGCTCAGGCAGGATTACTAAGGGGTGCGAAGCCGCGGCTATATTTGGAGCATGGCACTCGCCTGCTTCCATCCCATCGTCGCCCGCTGGTTCCAGCAACGATTCGGTGAACCAACCACTCCCCAGCGCTTCGGCTGGGAGGCTATTCGGTCTGGCCGGCACACCCTCATTTCGGCTCCGACCGGTTCGGGGAAGACGCTCGCCGCGTTCCTGCACTCCCTGGATCAGCTCTTCCGCGAGGGGCTGGAGGGACCCCTTCCCGACGAGACCCGGGTGGTCTACGTCTCGCCGCTCAAGGCGCTGAGCGCCGATATCCATCTCAATCTGGCCGAACCCCGTCGGGAGATCCGGCGCCTGGCGGAAGAGATGGGCCTTGAGGCACCCAGAATCACAGCCGCCATCCGCTCGGGCGACACCCCCGCCTCCGAGCGCGCCGCGATGATCCGAAGGCCTCCCCACATTCTCGTCACCACGCCGGAGTCGCTCTACCTCCTGCTCACAGCCCAGCGCAGCCGGGAGATGCTGCGCACGGTGCGCACCGTCATCGTGGACGAGATTCATGCGGTGGTCGAGTCCCGCCGTGGTGCCCACCTGGCCTTGAGTCTCGAACGCCTGGCCCATGTGGCGAGGCAGCCGGTTCAGCGGATCGGGTTGTCGGCGACGGTCAAGCCGATCGAGAAAGTGGGTGAGTGGCTGGTCGGTGGGACAGCAAGGCCCACCCTTCCCATCATCATCGACCAGGGCCACCGGCGCGCTCTCGATCTGGCCCTCGAGCTCCCCGGCTCTCCGCTCGAGGCAGTCATGTCGGGCGAGGTATGGGACGAGGTCTATGAGCGACTCACCGAGCTGATCAAGGCACACAAGACCACCATCGTTTTCGTGAACACCCGCCGGTTGGCCGAGCGGGTGGCCCGACATCTGGGTGAGCGACTGGGCGAGGAAGCGGTGACCGCCCACCACGGAAGTCTTTCCAAGGAGACCCGGCTCGACGCCGAGGAGCGGCTCAAGGCCGGGAAGCTCCAAGCCTTGGTCGCGACCGCATCGCTCGAGCTCGGCATTGACATCGGCCATGTGGACTTGGTCTGCCAGTTGGGCACCCCTCGCCGGATCTCCACCTTTCTCCAGCGGGTGGGCCGCTCGGGTCACACGGTGCACGGCACGCCCAAGGGGCGCCTGTTCCCTCTCACCCGGGACGAGCTGGTGGAGTGCACCGCGATCATCGGCTCGGTGCATAGAGGCGAGCTGGACCGGATCGTCATCCGGGACAAGCCGCTCGACGTACTGGCGCAGCAGATCGTAGCCGAGTCGGCGGCAGAGGACTGGCCCGAGGAGCAGCTATGTGAACTGTTCCGCGGAGGGTACCCATATCGGAATCTCAAGCGGGCCGAGTTCGACGATGTGGTCCGGATGCTGGCTCAAGGATTTGCCACCCGGCGCGGCCGGCGTGGTGCGTTGATCCACCACGATGCAGTGAACGGGAGGGTCCGCGGGCGGCGGGGAGCGCGGCTCCTCGCGATCACCTCGGGCGGCGCCATTCCGGACAACGCGGATTATCGGGTCGTGCTCGAGCCGGAGAACACCTTCATCGGTACCGTGAACGAGGACTTCGCGGTCGAGAGTCTGCAGGGCGACATCTTCCAGCTGGGCAACATGTCGTGGCGGATTCTCCGGGTGCAGCAGGGCACCGTTCGAGTCGAGGACGCGCACGGGCAGCCGCCGAGTATTCCGTTCTGGCTGGGCGAGTCGCCGGCCAGGAGCGACGAGCTGTCGGCCGCGGTGTCGAAGCTGAGGAGGGGGGTCGAAGAGAGGTTAGGAAACCGGGAGGAGGCAGTTGACTGGGTGGCATCGGTGCTGGAGAACAACGCGGAGCCCGGCCTCGCGCCTCCTCATTCCAACCCTGAGCCTAGCGAAGGAGTGAGGATCACTCGGGATGAAGATAGGGGAGGAGCAGCGGGAGTCGCTGCGAATCAACTCGTCGAATACCTCGCCGAGTCCAAGCGTCTCCTGGGTGCCCTTCCCACTCAGGACACGGTCATCGCCGAGCGGTTCTTCGACGAGGCAGGCGGGATGCAGCTCGTCATTCATGCCCCGTTCGGGAGTCGAGTGAACCGGGCCTGGGGGCTGGCGCTTCGGAAGCGATTCTGCCGCCAGTTCAACTTCGAGCTCCAGGCTGCCGCGACCGAAGACGCGCTCCTGCTCTCGCTCGGGCCGCAGCACTCCTTTCCCCTGGAGACCGTCTTCCGGTTCCTCCACCCGAGCACGGTGGAAGAGATCCTGATCCAGGCGCTGCTCGATGCCCCGATGTTCGGCACTCACTGGCGCTGGAACGCCAACATCTCGCTCGCCATCCCCCGGAGCCGAGGCGGACGCAAAACGCCGCCGCAGATCCAGCGGATGCAGGCGGAGGATCTACTCGCGGCCGCCTTTCCCGATGCCGCCGCGTGCCTGGAGAATATCCCTGGCGATCGGGAGATCCCGGATCACCCACTGGTCCGGCAGACCATCGACGACTGCGTCCACGAGGTGATGGACCTCGACCGGCTCACCCAGATTCTCGGCCGGATTCAGTCGGATGATATCCAACTGGTCGCCCGTGACCTGCCGGAGCCCTCGCCACTGGCCCACGAGATCCTGAATGCCCGGCCCTACGCCTTCCTGGACGACGCACCACTGGAGGAACGCCGGACCCAGGCGGTCTACACCCGACGGGCCTTCGAGCCATCGTCCGCCGACGATCTCGGCGCACTCGACCCCGCCGCGATAGAGCGGGTCCTGGACGAAGCCTGGCCCGAGGTCCAGAACGCCGACGAGCTGCACGATGCCCTCCTCACCTCCGGTTTTCTCACCGAGGTCGAGGGCATCTCCGGCCGTGATGGTGCATCGTGGGGTGGCTACTTCCGGGAGCTGGTACAAGCAGGACGGGCGGACCGGATTGAGCTGGGAGCAGGCCAGACGATATGGGTGTCAACGGAGCGAGCTTCGGAGGCGCGGGCAGTCAGCGGGGCAGAACCATCAGCCCGGGAAGACGCCATTCGTGAACTGCTGCGTGGGAGACTGGGTATCACCGGGCCGATCACCGCCGCCCAGCTTGGCGCTTCTCTCAACGTGCCGGAAGCCGACGCGGATATAGCGCTGGCCGCTCTGGAGGGCGAGGGCGTGATCCTGCGCGGACGCTTCACGTCTACGAGCAATGGCGGCTCGACTCCGCTCGAGTGGTGCGATCGACGTCTCCTGGCGCGGATCCATCGCTACACCCTCAACCGGCTCCGCGCCGAGATCGAGCCGGTGAGTGCGGCGGACTTCATGCGGTTCCTGTTTGCCTGGCAGCGACTGGATCCGGAGCATCGCGCGGGCGGTCTCGAAGGCCTGGCGACAGTGGTCGCACAGCTCGACGGCTTCGAGCTTCCGGCGTCTGCCTGGGAGACCGAAGTATTGGCATCGCGCTGCGAGGAGTACGACCCGGCGCTGCTGGATGCGCTTTGCATGATGGGACGGGTGGCGTGGGGGCGGGTGACGGGCGGACGAGCGGACGGGCGGACAGATGGACGGGCGGACAGACGCACCGGCGGGCCGATTCGCTCCACACCGATCGCGTTGTTCCTTCGGGAGCATGCGAGTGACTGGTTGGCTGAAAGAGAGGAGACGGATTATTCGCTCGCGAGCTATGCCGCACGGGTCAAGGAGGTCCTGGAGCAACTCGGCGCCTCGTTCTTCCACGAGCTGGTTGCGCTGTCAGGGCTGCTTCCGACTCAGGTGGAGCAGGCGCTCGGCGAGCTCGCGGGTACCGGCCTGGTCACCTCGGATAGCTTTGCGGGTTTGCGCGCTCTCATCACGCCTTCGAGCAAGCGGAAGCCACTCGGCGGTGCCCGTCGCCGGCATCGAACGGCTGTACATGGCATTGAGAGCGCCGGACGATGGGCCTTGCTGGCGGGCGGACCGGCCCATCCGTCCGCCCGGTCATCCGAGCTCGTAGCCTGGACCCTGCTCCGCCGTTACGGCGTGGTCTTCAAGCGGCTCCTCGCCCGGGAATCCGTCAGGCCGCCCTGGCGCGAACTGCTAATGGTGTATCGGCGACTAGAGGCCAGAGGCGAGATCCGGGGCGGGCGCTTTGTCTCGGGCATGTCGGGCGAGCAGTTTGCACTCCCTGAGGCCATCGGGCAGCTCCGGGCCATTCGCCGGCTCGATGGCAGCGGCCAGTTGGTCGGCATCAGCGCCGCTG
>DASXRM010000069.1:0-11766 GCA_036506575.1 Gemmatimonadales bacterium
CAAAAACAAAGAAAGCAGAAAAAAAGAAACAAGGCTCTATCACCCGGTTTCTATGTGACCTGCAGCCCTTCGTGACCTTCGTGCCTTCGTGGTGAGGTATTGGCGGAGTTTATCAGGTCGACGTACCGCAGCTCCCCACCCCTTCGTTCAAGTGATCCCTGGGACTCGAGATCGAGCATGCCGGCGATAAGCCCATCCTGCGGGTGAAAGACGAGCGCGTGCAGGGCGCGTTGGGGACGGGAGCCGCCGGTGGCCGGGTACTCCGAGAGCGGCAGCTGAAAAAAGGTATGGAGTTGCACGCTTTCGCAGCCAACCCGGGCGTAGTCCAGGATGAAGCGACCGGTGCACACGTTTCCGGTACCCACGAGCGGCGGGGTAGCCAGATTGCTCCTGCGCGCGGTGTCGAGCACTCGAAGATTGCGCTCGCTCAGGTCGTACCCGCCAAACGCGACCGCCGCCGCCGGATCCCACAGCCGGTTGAACACCACTAGCGCGTCAGCCCCACCCGCTGCTTGGAGCATCTCGAGCTGGAAAGCGTCATCGAAGCGGGCGTTCATCAGCTTGAGCGCGAGCCGCACCGGATTCTTGCCCGAGCGGCGGATCTGGTCTGGAACCTCGCGCAGCCAGCGAAGGATCTGGCCCTGCTCCTGGGCCAGGGCGTCGCCCGCCAGCGTGGGAGAAAAGTCCTTCTCCAGGGGAAGCGGCTCCCTGCCCCACGCCTGCGCCAACTTCTCGGTCGTGTGCTGGTACTCGGCACTACGGAACGGCTCTTCCAACCGAGGCAGGTGGTATTTCACCGAGGGGACCACGACGATATCGCCGGACCGAGTGAGATCGGAGGCGGCACGGACCAGCGCCAGGTACTCGTCGAACGTGCGGTCCCAGCCCCGACCCTTCCACGTCACCGTCCAGCCATCGCGAGCGCTCGAGGACCGGCGGCGCTCGACCTTCATCCGGGTTTCGTGGATGGCCCATGCGCTCATGGCGCGGATGCCGGTTGGATCTTCCGCAATGACCGTCTTGAGTACCACGAAGGCGAGACCGGCTGCGCGATCGGTCTCCAGCTGCTCCAGGTTCAGCGAGAGCTGGCCCGATCCTTTACCGATGGGGTGCGGTATCGGATGGCCGAGGTAGCGGGCGGTGAGATCGATGCGATACGCCTCTCGCAGGTACCCCGCAAAGTCAGCGGGGAGCTCGCGCTTGAAGCGCTCGAAGTCACGCTCGAGTCGCCCGCGCATCCCGTACCGCACGCTCGACCGCGTCGCGCTCATCTGGGGAGAGTGTCGGCCCCCAGGGATCATCGCATGCCTCCGGTGGGATGGCGCCTTCGGCCGCCGCAGCCCACAGCATCCTGCGGATGTAGCCCTCCATCGGCTCGATGAAGGTGGTCTGGGCAAACCGGTCGCAGAGCTCGGACAGAGAGACAAAACGGGGCCAGTCTTCGCCCATCCGTGCCCGTAGCAGATCGGCCTGGAGATCGGTGAGCGCGGCACCCATACCGATCAGCGCCGCCCGCGCTCCCAGCAGGAGGGAGTAGCCGAGAAAGCGATCCTCCCCGGTAATGAGAAGCTTGGAGGGGTGATCCCGGAGAACCGCCGCGATGCGCTGGAACGTCATTACCGAATCCAGGGTTGCGACCTTGATACCCAGGACATTGGGAAGCTCCAGAATCCCGTGCAGGGTGTGGTCGTCGTAGGGGACGCCACCGGCAGCCTGGTAGAGATAGAAGGCGATGACCGGGAGCTCCCGGCTCAGTCGCTGGTGATATCCGATCGGATCGCTGGCCTGGGGGAAGGCGAGCAGCGCATCGGCCCTCCCGCGGCGGGCCTCGATGGCCATGCCGATGTCGCGAGCCCCGGCGACGATCACCCGATCGGGCAGCGCTTCGCGCCAGGCCTCGAGCACATCCCGGCGCTGTTCACCGGTGAGGTGGGGACCACGCCCGGTATGAGCCCAGACCGCGACCCCGGCCACCGGCTGCGCCGCCATCCAGCGGGCATAGCCCCGCTGCGCGGCGGCATCGATCTCGTCGCCTCGGAAAGGCACGGGAACGGCAGGGATCAGCCCGCCATCGAGACGCTCGATGAGAGTACTCATTCCACTTGCATTACGTTGTCCCGCTGAGCTTCGGCCGCCTCCCCCTCCCCTTTGCTGCGCTCTGGGTCGGGGGCAGCGTGACACTCTGGATATTCTCGCTTTCGATTGCCGCGCGTTGCTCCCCGGTGAGATCCAGCAGATCCAGCTTGGCCACACTGGTCTCCGGCAACCGAAGTGGCTGGCCGGTGCCAAAGACAAACCGCTCCACGCCTATGGTGCGGAGCAAGGTCTGGAGGTGATCCTCCGGCGGACCCCAGATCCAGCAGATGTCCCACCAGATGCGGGTGGACTCCTCGGGCGTTGACCCGAAATGCACCTCTTCGACGAAGCCGCGTTCCGCGTGAGTCACGAGCAGGCGCACTGCCGGGTCACCGCGGATGAGGGTCCGCACGGCCCAGGGCGGCAGCTCCCCGGCGCGGTCGTTCGGGTGGCGCTGGCGGGCGTCCTCCAACCGCACGGCCAACATGAGCGGCACGCCCTCCGCACTGCACGCGGCGACCAGCGCCCGCATTTCCGGGCCGGCAGGCTCCAGTCCGTAGTAGGCGGGATCGCATCTGACTGCGGGAGCACCACTGGCCCGTGCCTCGCCCACTATCTGCTGCCAGCCTTCGAGCCCGGGATGCACGGCGGGTATTGGCCGGAGTCGATCGTATCGGTCGGCGGTTTCGAACAGCCAGGGATTGCCGGCCGCGGGGTCCTGCCAGAAGACGCTGGGAAGATGGCTGATCCACGCCTGATCCACGCCCACACGATCCATCGCGTGAAGCAGCGCATCGGGGGACGTGCCGGGCACCCGTCGAAAGGGGTATGCGCCCAGGAAAGTGTTGACGTCGATACGCATCAATCGCCGGGAAAGGCGCTGGGCGGAAAGATGCGCGCGGCGTTCCGCCAGCTGATCAACTCGAGCTCTGAGTCGGTGAGCACGTGCTCGAGGTAGCGGAGCTTAGCCCACCCGGTGTCGATAGTCAGATCGCAGCCCCACAGCAACCGCTCGGCGCCAACCGCCTCCACACAGGCTTCGAGCATGCCACCATCCACGCCGCTACCCGACAAATCCACGAAGATGTTGGGAAGATCCCGCACCGCGGCCAACGAATGGATCCAGTCGCCACCCCCAGCGATATGCGCGAGCAAGAAGTTCACTCGGGGATGACGCGCCGCCAAAGCGCCGAGCTCGATCGCGTCGCTGGCTTCCTGCCCCGGGTAGTCCCGGCGGCGATGCTGCCAGACGTGATGCAACACGGGCACGCCCCGCGCCGCAGCCACCCGGCAGATGGGATCCAATAGGGGATCATCGGCGCGCCGGCTGGCTGCGAGCTTGATGCCGATCATACCGGCGTCCAAGCACCGCTCGAGCTCGGCCAACGCGTGGTCCTCAAAGTTGGGGTTGACGACGACGTACCCGCGAATCCGGGCCGAATGGGTCCGCTGCAAGGCGAGTAAAAAATCATTGCCGTATTCGATGTCCGCCGGGGAGGGAAAGTAGATCGGAGACGAGGCGCCCCAACTGCCGAGGATCGACGCCACATGCACTGTGATCCCGACGCGTTCCCCGGCGCGCAACCGGCTCGCATTACGCTCGCGCCAGTCGAGGCGCGGGGAGCGATCGTGCAGAAAGTGCGCGTGGACGTCTATGAGCACCCGGCGCTACCTCGCCTCCTCCTCGGCGACATCGTTCGGAAGCCCGCCCAGCCCAGCCTCGTCGGCCTCGTGTACCGTCAGGTCGAGATCGGTTTCCTCGGCGGCCTCTTCCTCGAGAACGCCATCCTCGTCATCTACATCGTCGAGATCATCGACGGTCGGTTTGCGGGGTGACATATCATGCTCCTCATCGGTTGCAGCGTTTCTCCGGCCTACCCTTCCAATCTAGGCTGGTTTGGCTACGGCCGAGAGTGCCTCGCGGAGCAGCTCGAGCGTCCGATCGATGATGGTGTCCTGGTGGGCCAGAGAGACGAAGTTGTAGGCCGAGCGCTTGAAGAGGAGCCCATTCTGAGCGCAGGCGGCGGTAACCGAACGGGAGAGCATCTCGTCCCCGTACTGGAGGAAGCACATCTCGGGAATGCCGCCGACGCCGGCCACCACATCGGGATGCTCGCGATGAAGCGCCAGGAGGCCATTCAGCAAGCGGCCGCCCACTCGGCCCAGGTGAGCGGGGACGGCGCGACTCACCATGACCTGGAGCGTCGCCTTGGCAGCAGCCAGAGATACGAACTCGGTTGCCAGGGTAGAGGAGATCCAGGTGTGACCAACTCCGGCCATGACCTCATGCCCTCCGCCAACCGCCGCGAGTGGAAAGCCGTTGGCCAGCGCCTTGCCCATGACCACCAGGTCAGGCCGGATGCCGTAGCGCTCGCTGGCGCCGCCGACCGCGAGCCGGCAGACGGTTTTGATCTCGTCCACCACCAGCAGGGCGCCGGAGCGCGCGGTTTCATCGCGGAGGACCCGAAGCCACTCGGCATCAGGCTCGGCGACGATAACCGGCTCGAGCACCACCGCAGCCAACCGGTCACCGTTGGCCTGAATCATCTCCCGAGCCTTGGCTGGCTCGTTGAACGGCAGCTCAGCGTATAAGACGCGAGTCGAGCGAGGAACTCCGGCAGCGCCCTGACACCAATCGAGCCAGCCGTGGTAGCCGCACCCCAGGATATACTCCCGACCCGTGGCCACGCGCGCCAGGCGCACCGCGGCCGCCATCGCCTCGGCTCCGGTCTTGAGAAAGCGCACCTGCTCGATCCAGGGCATCAGCCGGCAGATCTCGGCACCGACCTCCTCCTCCAGCACCGGCGCAAGCGGACCTACGACACCAGCCTCGACCGCATCGATCGCCGCGCGCGTGACCTCCGGATGACCATAGCCCAGCGCGACGGACCCGAGTCCCATCAGGTAGTCGAGGTACTCCCGGCCGCTCTCGTCCCACACCCGGCAGCCAGACGAGCGCGTCATCCGGGAGGGCAGATCGAGATCGGGCGCACCGAAGAGAATTTCGGGGCGCTTGCTGCCGGTGGAGGTGAAGCCCGCGATGTGGTTGGTCACTCGTTCTCTCAATGACTTAGGCGGAACTCTTCATCCCCGACGAATAAGGTCCCTCGCGGCGCTCGAGGAGTCGCACAATTTAGTGGTTCAGCGCAATTCCAGAGTCCCGAAACTCCCCGGATCCTGGCGATCTCCCCGAAGCCAGACCCAGCCCCCTCCTCCACTCCACACCAACTGTCCCGCCCGCCGGATCCTATCAGGAAGCATCTGATTGACCAGCAGATCGAAGGCGATCTCGTCTCCGGGACGGAATTGAGGCCACCCGGCCAGGCCGATAGCGACAGTAAGGGTGTAGCCGGTCTCGGTGGCTTGCCAGCTCCCCCGTATAGTGTCCTCCTTGGCAAGGGTGTCGGAGACCGGCCGGGCAATCAGCCCTCCTCCGGCCGAAGGGACAATGAGCAGACCGTGCACCGAGGCATCGGTCGGCAGGCGGAAGTACACCTGAATGCCGTCCGAATGAATCTCGTCCGGCTCGTTGTCCAACCGAAGCGGAGGGGTTCGAGGATCGCGGGGGAAGATCTCCGGCTTCGTCACCTCCACGGCGAGGTAGAGCCCTTCATCACTCCAATTGACGATGGCGCGGGCCGAGAACTCCTCGGGACCGGGATACGGCTCTTCACTTCGCCGGTATTGATCCTCGTGATCCAGCTCGAGTGGCTCGCCGGGGTCGAATCCATCGAGGGTTCCATCCAGACTAGGAGGCTCGGTGACCTGGATGGCAACGCCCTGCATCACGAGCGGCCGGTGGGGGACCAGCGGCTGGAAGACCGGCGCCTGGCGGCGAGCCCCGCCCAATCTCACGACCTCATCCGGCGTTCGTATCTCCCATCCCTGGACCGTGCCGACATGGCGTTCCACTCCGCCGGAGGTCTCGACTTCGAGTGCACCGTCCACCATCCGGATGCCTCTCACGACCGGCTCCGCTTGAGTTGGTTCGAGCACCGTCACGATGCGGAGATTCCGGCCGGTTGCGCGCGCGAGGTAAAAGGGAAGGAGACCGGTGGTACCCGGCGCACCGGGGCCGAGCGCGCGCAGCAAGTCGCCATCGAATGCGAGGTGCACGCCCAGAATGGCGCCTTCCCGGCCACATGAGTGGAGCACGAGCGGCTCAGCCGACCCGGGCACGAACCGCTCCACCTGTTCCGCAAACTCATCCGCGAGCTCCGCCGGCACCCAGCTTCCCTGCGTCTTCACTTCGACCCGGCCGTTCAGGTGAAAAGGCAGCTCAAGGAGATGGTCTTCGGCCGCCGACAGCTCGACCACATCGAGCAGATACCTCGGGCCGGTTATCAGACTGCGAGTCATATCCTGGAAACGCCCTCGCGCCCAGCCCCAGGCGCCGCTCTGCTCGAAGTTGTCGCCCAGGGCATCGCCGACCGGCTGGGAAACGCCATCGAGCCTCGGCGCGTTGTGCGCCAGAGTGGATCGGTACCAGAAGAGATCGCGAGTGACGTACGACCCGGTTCCGAAGTCAGGGAGCCAGTATTCGCCGTTGGCGTGGAGCGTGAGATTGAGCCGGTCGGGATGCCCGTGTCCACCACCGTAGGCGCCGCACTCGAGACTGACGTAACGATCCCTCTCACGAAACAGGGCCAACCCTTGTCCCTCGATGAAAACGCTTCCGGGCGACCATGACGGCGAATCGATAGGGAGCGACGGCACCATCTCGAGCAGCGGCCACCAGGAGAGATCCGTCCGCGTACGGGGTCGCTCGGGCGGTGGCTCCCCAGCCTCGTGAAGGTAGGAGTCAAAGGTCTGTGCCGGTGGTGCCGGTGACTGGTAGAGCCGGCTGAGCCAGTCCCATAGCTCGGCGTCCCGCCCCTCCGTTGCACCCAACCGGGCGAGACCTACTTCCCACAGCTCCAGGTACATCGGTTGGGCGAGCGACACTCCGAAGCGCGAGTCCTTTCTCGCAGGGAAGGTAAAGTCCGGCAGCGCGGTGACGGCCGGCGCCCGAAGCGCCGCGGCAAGCCGTCCCGCGAGGCGAGGGTCCGCGAGGAGATCGACCCCAGCCTGCCGGGCCCACAACATGGCGAGAAGCTGACCTCGCAGTGCAAAGAGGTGATAGTTGTCCCCCTCGTACCACATCCCGTCCGGTCCGAAGCCGTGGAGCAGATGAGCCAGGATGCCGGTCTGACCCTCGATCACACGGGTTGCCAGCTCCTCATCCTCGAACCACACCGCCACGCTCACGAGAGCAGCGTTGTGCCAGGTCTGCCGGTTCGAGAGGCCTTCATCGAACTCTCCGATGAGGCTTGCGGCTTCATCGGCCACGGCTGCGACGACTTCAGCGCTCTGATCGGCCAGCAGACCGCCTTCCCGGAGAAGCGTCGCGGCCGCCAGATAGTTGCCGATCCAGATCGATTCGAGATAGGTGGAGAAGAAAAGCCGGCTGGGACCGAGGACGTTGTCCCGGTTGGGATAGTCTCCGTAATCCCGGTAGGCCTGCAGGAGCTGGTTGGCGCGTTGTGCCGCGTCTTCCCGGCCACCCATCACAGCCACCGTGGCGAGATGAGCGGCGCGCTCGGCCAACCAGAGGTGCTGGTAATGGGCCCACGCACGATCGTGGCGCTCCCCCCCAAACCCTTGGCCGCATCGCGGGCAGCGGTGCTCCGTTGGGCTCCAGGGATCGAACAGGAGGCGGGTTCCATCCTCGGGACACATACCGCCATCCGCCGTGAGCAGCGCCTTCGACTTCGGGACCGGCGGCATGCGATCGAGTAGCGGTGTGGCCCGGTCACTGAGTCGCTGGAGCAGAGCCGATAGTTCCGGGGCAGCAACGATCTCCTCCCGCCTTCCGCTCAACTCCGCCGCGCTCAGCACAGGTACACGCCCCGCATGGCCCAGCGTACGGGAAGCAGCTGTACGTCACAGCGTTTCGCCGCCTCGAGCATCGCCGACGGATCATCCGGACCGAGGAAGAACATGCATCCACCGGCGCCGGACCCTGCGGCTTTGCCGCCGAGCGCGCCGGCATCGAGCATAGCTCGCTCGAGACGGGACATTTCCGGCGTGCGCATACGCTGGTCGAGCGCCAACTGGTGGCGCCAGTTCTCGCTCAGGAGTTGTCCGATGCGTGCGAAGTCGGCCGCCAGGAGAGCATCGGCCATCCCCTCGGCCACATCACGCAGACCGTGTAGAGCGGCCGCGATCTTACGATCGCCCTGCTCATATCCGCGCATGACGCGCTCGATCGTGGTCCCCGAGAAGTGGGACGCGCTGGTGTAGCAGAGGACCATCCGATGAGCCAACTGGGTCATGAATTCGGGATCCAGCTTGAGCCGCCTGACGTCGGCATCCGGGTCGTGAAATTCCAGGCGGAGAAAGCCGCCGTGCGCGGAGGCAAACTGGTCCTGGCGGCCGCCCGGGATGGCGGCCTCGACCGCCTCGAGATGACAGGCTGTCTCGGCGATCTCCACCGGATCCGGGCTTTCGCCGCGGGCCGACGACAAGGCGGCAACGAGGGCCACATCGAGCGCGCCCGAGCTGCCGAGGCCCGATCCGGGCGGCGCATCCGAGCGGGTGGTGAGGGTGCAGCCACCGACCGGCAGCATCCGCAGGCCCGCCTTGAGCAGATCCAGCCGCCCGTCGCGCACGAGGCCGGATGAATCGCTCACCTCCAGCTTGTCCTGGAGATCCTCCGAGACGAGCCGGAATCCACTGCCACCCAGGCGCACTTCGGCGTGGGCAAGGAGCCGGATAGCCGCGGTGACGACGATGCCTCCCTCTCGTGCCGAGAAGGGAGGAACGTCGGTCCAACCGCCGGCCAAGTCGAGACGCACCGGCGCCGTTGCGCTGAAGTCGTGGCCGTTCACGGTGCAACCCACCAACCCTGAACCGTGGGGAGCTCCCCCCGGAGATCCATGGTGACTCCGTGAACCCGCCGGTTCATCCCCTGTAGGCCGCGCGCGTGATAGAGAAAGGCCACCGGGAGGGAATCCGCGAAGATGCGTTGCGCGACTGCCGGATCCAATGGAACGCTCAGGCCCGCTAGCGCGGCCAATGGGCCGAGATATCCGAGCCCAAGGTCCCCCGGGATTCCCAGCACCGCGGCCTCGAAGTCGTGGGCCGGTCCGTAAACCCGGGCCAGGAAGGCGGACAGCTCGAGCTGCCGTATGGCGACATCGAAGCCGGCCCTCCTCAGACGTGCCTGGACCATCTGCTCCAGCGCCGCTTCCCCACTCCCCACAGTCAGGAGCTCGAAGGATACCCGTTCCCCACTAGGACCGGTCGAGGCATGCGACACAGTGGCGATGGGGAGATAGTTCGGCACCGTGGGAGGCACCGGACCGACAGCCGGTGTCCCAAAACCATAGACGTAACCCTGGACCAGCTCCTCGCGATCTATGGCGTCACTCAAAGCGCGGCGGATAGTCAGGCGGTCGAATGGGGCACGGCGAGTGTTGAATACGATTCCGTAGGTCAGGAGGAGCGGATAGCTCACCACCTCCAGATCCGGGTCACGCCGGACGAACTCGGCGTGGGCCGGCTGGATGCCGGCAAAATCGAGTTCACCGGAGGTGAGTGCCGCGAGCTTGGTGGTCGGCTCATCCACCACGACCACGATGAACCGTTGCAGCCGGGGCGGCCCGCCCAACTGTGCGGGGAACTCCGGGTTGGCGGTGAATACCCAGCGCCGGTTCGGCTCGTGCGACACAAAACGGAATGGTCCATTTCCCACCGGCAGGCTGTTCCAAGACGCCTGCCGCAGTTGAGCATGCGGCACACTCTCCAACAGGTGGGCCGGAAGAATGGCGAGATCGGTCAGGAGATCGGGAAAGCCGGTCTGCGGTGCGCGGAACCGTAACACCGCCGTGGAGTCATCGCGCGCGGCAACCGATTCGAGTGCAGCCAGCTCGTTCGCGCGAGGATATCCGGTGGCAGGATCTCTTGCAGCCTCGAGGGTCCATACCACATCGCGCGCCGAGGTGGGGCGGCCGTCATGCCAGCGCACCGCGGTCTCGAGGTGAAAGGTGAGCCTCCGGCGGTCGGGGGACCACTCCCACCTTCGGGCGAGATACGGCTGCGGCGTCAGCGTGCTGTCGTACCGTGCCAGGGTGGTGAGCAGCACGTAACGTTGCACCTGCCGGGCCAGCGGGTGCACCGTCAGCAGCGGGTTGATGCTTTGCAGGTCGGCACCGGAGGCGAAGAGCACGGTGGCTCCCCGCCGGTCCGCGCTGGATCCGCAGGCGACAGTTATGACTGATAGCAACAGAAGCCAAAATGGTCTCACGCGCACGGCGTATTCTAGCCGGGCCGCGCTCCACGCTGCCACCTTGTGACTAAGCCCCAACACCCATCGCGGCGGGGGAGCAATCGATGCTCCCCCGCCGCTCCACCCCACCCACTAGGACACATGGGGCGGGGCGGCAGCGGAACTGGGCTGAGCCCCGCAGGCTGAGCGCAAGGGGTGTGGTGGGGGGAAGTCGGCGCTCGAAGCCGGAGGGGCTCGGTCCAGGGCCGCTAGCCGAGGGGGGGTGGGGCTTGCGTACATTCAAGCCATGCTTCGTGCGCTGTTACGTCGCACTCTTGCCGGTCTCGCCGTCGTGGCCGGCGTGGTCACCCTCATGTTCTTCCTCATCCGGCTCGCACCCGGCGACCCCGCACTCCTGCTGGTCGGCCCCACCGCATCCCAAGAGCAGCTCGCGGCCCAGCGAAAGGCGCTGGGCCTGGATCGACCCTTACCCCAGCAGTACGCGGTGTGGCTCAACCGATTCGTGCGCGGCGACTGGGGCACCAGCATCGCGACCGGCCGCCCGGTCAGCTCCATGGTCTCCGATGCATGGCCGGCCACCGTGAGGCTGGTCGGGCTGTCCCTGGTGTTGAGCTACCTGCTCGGCATCCTGGTAGGGGCGATTCAGGCCATGCGAGGCGGCCGACTCGACACCACGCTGTCGGTCGTGACCGTTACCCTGTTCGCTCTACCCGGGTATTGGCTCGGCCTCATGCTGGTGATGGTGTTCACCTACTGGGCCCGGGCTCTGCCGGCCTTCGGCGCCGCTGGTTTCGACGCCGATTTTCTCACCGGTTGGAGCCGCCTGGCCGATCGGCTCCGGCACCTGGCACTTCCTCTCACAACGCTCACCCTTATCGGCATCGGAGGGACCGCCCGCTTCGTCCGGGGCGCCATGCTCGACGTGCGGGGCGCGCCCCACGTCGCCATCGCGCGGGCGAAAGGACTCTCACCGTCACAGGTCACCCTCCGGCACGTGCTGCGCAACGCCCTCATTCCGGTACTGACGCTTCTGGGACTCTCCTTGCCTGCCCTCTTTTCGGGCGCGGTGTTCATCGAGGCGATCTTCGCCTGGCCGGGAGTGGGACGGATCATGGTCGAGGCGGTAGGAGCAAGGGACTATCCCGTCATCATGGCCGCGACCGCGGTAAGCGCGACCCTGGTAGTCGTGGGGAACCTGCTGGCTGAGGCGCTCGCGGCCTGGGCCGACCCGCGGCTCAGGTCAGCGCAACCGGCCAGGGCGACCTGATGGCTGGCGGCAGCTCTCTGTTCAGCGACCCCCGAGCCCGCTTCGGCCTGGGCGTGCTTGCGTTAGCCATTCTGGTAGCCGTCTTTGCTCCCCTGCTCGCGGTGGATCCCTCGGTTCAGCGCGACATCGTCGCCACCCGGTTCCTGCCGCCATT
>DASXRM010000070.1:0-8458 GCA_036506575.1 Gemmatimonadales bacterium
GCCTTGGATGCCAACGCGGAGGAGCGTGACACCCGGGGGTTCATCTCGATCACGAGCTGCTCGCCCGTGGTCGGGTTCACCGCGAACTGGATGTTACATCCCCCCGCGGCGACGCCGATCTCCCGGATAATCCGGATGGCCGCATCCCGCATGGTTTGGTATTCGCGATCGGTCAGGGTCATCGCGGGCGCCACCGTGATCGAATCGCCGGTGTGTACGCCCATCGGATCGAGATTCTCGATCGAGCAGACAATCACCACGTTGTCCGCCCCATCCCGCATCACCTCGAGCTCAAACTCCTTCCACCCGATGATGCTCCGCTCGACAAGCACCGAGCCCACCGGTGACAGCTCCAGCCCCCGCCGGATCAGGATCTCGAACTCCTCCCGGTTATAGGCGATTCCGCCGCCGGATCCGCCCAGAGTGAAAGAGGGCCTGAGAATCGCCGGATACCCCGTGGCCTCGACCGCCTCGAACGCCTCCTCCACCCCGTGGACGGTGCGGCCCTGGGGTGTCGCGAGGCCGATCCGCCGCATGGCTAAGGAAAACTCCTCACGATCCTCGGCCAGCCGGATGGCCCGCTCGTTCGCGCCGATCAGCTCGACCCCGTATTTCCGCAGTGTGCCGTCCTGCTGAAGCGCCATGGCCACATTGAGCGCCGTCTGCCCTCCCATGGTCGGCAAGAGCGCGTCGGGCCGCTCCCGTTCGATCACCTTGGCGACCCATTCCGGCGTGACCGGCTCTATATAGGTCCGGTCCGCCAACTCAGGATCGGTCATGATCGTCGCGGGATTGGAGTTGACCAGGATGACGCGGTACCCCTCCTCCTTCAGCGCTCGAACGGCTTGCGTGCCGGAATAGTCGAACTCAGCCCCCTGGCCAATAACGATCGGGCCTGAGCCAATCAGGAGAATGGTCGAGAGGTCAGTGCGCTTCGGCATTCACCATGTTCCGCAGGGTCTGCTCCAGCGGGATGGTCGGCGACCAGCCGCTCGCGGCCCTGAGTTTAGTCGCGTCCCCGACGAGATAGGGAATGTCACCGGCCCGTGCCAGCGCGGGATCAGTGACCGGATCGGCCTGGACGCCGATAAGGTCCGCCAGCATGTGAAATACCTGACGGAGTGTCACTCCTTCGCCCCGAGCGATATTGTACACTTCGCCGGGAGTCCCATGAGCCAGCAGGCCAAGATACGCCTCGGTGACGTCGCGGACGTCGAGTAGATCCCGCACTGGGTCGAGATTGCCTGTCGGCACCCGAGTGGCCCCCGAGGTCTTGGCGGCACGCAATCGTTGGATAAAAGATGGGACGACATAGCGCAGAGGCTGCCCCGGCCCGATGTGCTGAAACGGCCGCGCGATTACGACGCGCGCTCCCGCCCGCCGCCACGCCTCCAGGGCCGCAAGCTCAACCCCCGCCTTGGTTGCCGCGTATGTCGATTGGGGGCACACCCGGTCGTTCTCCGTTCTGGGCGAGGCAGGGCCCCTCCCGTACACCTCGGCGCTGGATACGACCAGAACCAGCGGATCCGCCTCACTCGCATCCCTTCGCGCAATCACCGCATCGACCAGACTCGCGGTGCCCCCTGCGTTGATCAGCCAGGCACGGCCGGGGTCCAGGCGGGCTTCGGTGACGGTCGCGATCGCCGCAAGATGAACGATGGCGTCGCACGGTCCATTCACGGCCGCTTTCACTGCCGCGGAGTCGGTCAGCTCAAAGGGGACCAGCCCGACCGCCTCATGATAGCGGGCGTCAAGCCAGCTCTGCACCGGCTCGCCCCCGGGGCGACAGGCGGCCGTGACCTCGTGCCCTGTCTCCACCAGCCTTGCAACCAGATGCCGTCCCACGAAGCCGTCAGCCCCGGTCACCAGCACCCTCATGCGGGCCGATGCCTCATGAGCGACTGCGCAGCCGTTCGAGGTCCGCGTCCACCATCATCGCGACCAACTCGGCAAAGCCGACTGTGGGGCTCCAGCCCAGCTCGCGGCGTACCTTCGACGGATCGGCCTGGAGCAGGTCGACTTCCGCTGGCCGCATGTATTTCGGATCGGCTACCACATGCTTGCGCCAATCCAACCCGACGTGGCTGAAGGCTGCCTCTATCAGATCGCGCACACTGTGGGTTTGCCCCGTCCCCACGACATAGTCCTGAGGGCTGGGCCGCTGGAGCATGCGCCACATCGCCTCGACGTAGTCGCCCGCGAAGCCCCAGTCCCGGCGAGCGTCGAGATTGCCCAGCCGGATCTCGCGGGCGAGCCCCAGCTTTATCCGGGCGACTCCATCGCTGACCTTACGAGTGACGAACTCGATGCCCCGCCGGGGCGACTCATGATTGAAGAGAATGCCGCTCACCGCGTAGAGACCATACGATTCCCGGTAGTTCACCGTGATCCAGTGGCCGTAGACTTTGGCTACCCCGTAGGGAGACCGGGGATAGAACGGGGTGGTCTCGCGCTGAGGCGTCTCGGTGACCCGGCCAAACATCTCCGACGAGCTGGCTTGATAGAACTTGGCCGACGGGTGCACCAGGCGGATCGCCTCCAGAATGCGCGTGACGCCGAGGGCGGTGAACTCCCCGGTGAGCACCGGCTGGGACCACGAAGTCGGGACGTAGGATTGCGCGGCGAGGTTGTAGACCTCGTCGGGCCGGGTGTCCTGGAGCACGATGGTGAGGGAGTGCTGGTCGAGCAGATCCGCGGCGACTACCTCGATGCGGTCGAGCAGGTGCTCGATCCGTTCATAACTGTGATGGCTGGTCCGGCGAACCACGCCGACCACCTCGTAGCCCTTGGAGAGCAGGAGCTCCGCCAAGTAGGACCCGTCCTGACCGGTGACACCGGTGATGAGCGCCTTAGGCACGGTGAGCTGCTATGCAGGGTTGTATCATCGGCCGGGCCTGATTACGTTTGGTGGCTCGTTGCGTCAGAGACATGATACCAGGGTGGAAATTATGGCACGGGTTTGCGCCGTGTGCGCCAAAGGGCCGGTCACCGGCAACAACGTCAGCCACGCCAACAATCGAACCAAGCGGCGCTGGTACCCGAACCTGCAGACGGTGCGCGTGATGGTGGACGGTGCGCCCAAGCGAATCCGGGTGTGTGCGCAGTGCCTGAAGAGTAATCGGATCAAGAAGGCGAGCTGATTCCCGCGCTGCGCTCGAAACCAGCCTAAAAAAAGGGGACCCTAGGGTCCCCTTTATCATTGCGGTGGGTGCGGGCCTACTCCGCAAGAAGCTCGATCCGAGCCACATCGGCGCTGTCTCCCTCGCGGTGACCGAGCTTGAGAATCCGGGTGTATCCTCCGGGCCGCGCGGCAAAGCGAGGACCGATCTCACCGAAAAGCCGGCTGAGGGTCTCCCGATCCTTGATTCGCCGTTCAACCAGACGCCTGGCGTGTAGATCGCCCCGCCGCGCCAGAGTGATAAGCCTCTCGGCAAAAGGCCTCAGCTCCTTCGCCTTGGCCTCGGTGGTGATCACTCGGCCATGCACGAAGAGGCTGGTGGCCATGTTGTTCAACATGGCGCGCTTGTGACTCGAGGTACGGGAGAGTTGCCGACCTTTGGCGCGATGCCGCATCAGAGCCCGTCGCCGATGACGGTGGAAGGCTGAACCACCGGTGCAACCCCGGGACGCACGATCCGAAGCTCGCCATCGGTTTCCTCGAAGCCCATGCCGAAGTTCAAGCCCTCCCGCTGCAGCAGCTCGGCAATCTCGCTCAAGGCTTTCTCGCCCACGTTCTTGACCTTGAGAAGATCGTCTTCGGAGAACTCCACGAGATCTTTCAGGGTTCGAATGTTGGAGTTCTTCAGCGAATTGAGGGAACGCACCGAGAGCCCGAAATCGTCGATGGGTCGGCTGAGCCGCTGGCGCAGGTTACTGCCCGCCGTGCCGACGGGGGACGCCCCGGCGTCGCGCATGGTGGGCACCTTGCCGAAATCGACGAAGTACTGGAAGTGCACCTGCGCCAGCGCCGCGGCGTAAGCGATCGCATCTTCCGGTGTGATCGTGCCGTTAGTCTCGACCGAGACAGTGAGCCGGTCGTAGTCGGTCCGCTGGCCCACCCGGGTTTCTGCGACCGTGAAGTTGGCCCGGCGGACCGGATTATAGATCGCGTCTACCCGTACCAGATCGATGGGGAGCGAACGGTCGGCGGGATGCATCTCTGCCTCCACGTACCCGCGCCCCTTGTTGACGTAGAGCTCCATGCTCACGTCACGATCGTCCTGCAGGGTAAAGAGGAGATGATCAGGGTTCTTGATGACCACCGAGCCGTGCTCCTGAATATCCCGGGCGTATACCGGCCCTGCCCCCTCGCGCCGGATATGGAGCACCGCGTCGTCGACGTTGTCGGCCAAGACCAGCGTCAGCGACTTGAGCCGTTGCACGATCTGGTGAACGTCCTCGAGCACTCCCTGCACGGTCTGGTGCTCGTGCACCACTCCATCCAGACGAAAGCCCCACACCGCGCTGCCTCTGAGGGAGGAAAGCAGCAGGCGGCGCAAGGAGTTGCCCAGCGTGTAGCCGAAGCCACGCTCTAATGGTTGCAGGCGAAATTCAGCGGCGTTCGGGTTGTCGTCCCGCTTCGTCATTTCGACGAGGTGGGGGCGAACCAGCCCCGTGAGATCGATAGTCATGGTCACTTCGAGTAGCGCTCCAATGAGCTGTTGTTGGACGTCAGACCCGACGCTTCTTCGGGGGACGGCACCCGTTGTGAGGAATCGGGGTGACATCGCGAATAGAGACGACCCGGAGCCCGACCGAGGCGAGCGCCTGAATCGCCGACTCGCGTCCGCTGCCCGGTCCCTGCACCCGGACGTGTACTCGCCGCAGGCCGAGATTCATGGCCTCTCGCCCACAGTTTTCGGCCGCTACGGTAGCCGCGAACGGAGTGGACTTTTTCGAGCCCTTGAATCCTGCCTTACCGGCCGACCCCCAGGCGAGTGCGTTGCCCCGCATGTCGGTGATGGTGATGAGCAGATTGTTGAAGGTTGCCGAGATGTGAGCGATGCCCTCGGAGTCGACCACCTTCTTGGAACGCTTCGGGCTGGGCGCCTTGGCCGGAGCAGGTGCGGTCATCTTACTTCTTGGTCACTTTCTTCTTGCCGGCGATGGCACGCCGGGGACCCTTCTTGGTCCGGGCATTGGTGTGAGTCCGCTGACCCCGGACCGGAAGGCCGCGGCGGTGGCGGATACCGCGATAACTCCCGATATCCATCAGCCGCTTGATGTTCATGGCGACCTCAGTGCGGAGCGCGCCCTCGACCTTGACCGACCGCTCGATCATCTGGCGCAGCCGCGCAACTTCCCCGTCGGAAAGATCGCGGACCCGGGTATCAGGATTGACGCCGGTCTCACCGAGAATGCGGCTGCTGGTGGGCCGGCCAATGCCAAAGATGTAGGTGAGCGCGATCTCGACCCGCTTCTCGCGCGGGAGATCCACGCCAGCGATACGCGCCATGGTCAGCCTTGCCGCTGTTTGTGCTTGGGATTGCGCTTGCAGATGATGCGGACCACGCCCTGTCGCTTGATGACTTTGCAGTGCTCGCAAATCGGCTTCACGCTCGAACGAACCTTCACTCGCGTCTCCGGGCCAGGTTTGGGGCTAGCTTGGCAATATAGAAAGGCCCTGGAGGCCACGCAAGTAACGCCGGTACATGGTGATTAAAGGAGAGACCGGGCTAGCCGACCACCCGGAATTCGACCAGCCTCCACCCTGTCTGGTCCAGCCGATAACCCAGCAGCAGAACCTGAACCCGGACGTTCTGCGTCCCCGCCACGCGGTACTTGCGCTGGAGCTCCACATAGCCGCGGCCGGGCCCGACCTCCCGGGCTGCCCGTACCGACGTCTCAACCTCCTGGGCAGATGCCAGAAAGTCCCCCAGCAGAGCCGCCGCCTGAGCTGGTCCGAGAGCTACCGAGGGGTCGGCACCGGGGAGTTGGATCAGGAGACGAGGGCTGTTCGCCACCAGGGCCAATGGACGGTGGCTAAACCAGGCCTGCCGAGCCCGCTCGGCCGCCTGGTCCAGATCGCTGCCCTGAGCCATGGCCACAGCGGGCGCTGTGATCAGGGCGAGGGCGATCAGGATCCGATGCACCGCGCCTCCTTCATGAATTCCTCCAGGGCCACGGCCGGATCCGCCGCCTGGATCACCGGCCGTCCGACCACAAGGTGGGTCGCTCCGTTACCCGCAGCGTCCTTCGCAGTGGCCACCCGGGCCTGGTCCGCGAGAGGATCAGAGCGGCGCCTGATCCCAGGGACGACGATATAGGGATCCGGCCCGAGCCGCCGACGCAAAACCGATACCTCTTGGGCTGAGCAGACCACTCCCCGGAGCCCCGCCTCAGCCGCCATCAGCGCCTGCCGTTCTACTTCGCGCGGGAGGTCGACCTCGCTCCGGCCGATGGCCCGCCCGTATTCGCCCGGATCGTGAGAGGTCAGCACAGTCACGCCCACCAGCGCGAGATCTCTGCCGGCCGCCACGGCCGCGGCCTCGAGCATAGTCCTCCCGCCCAATGTATGAACCGTCGCCATGGTGACACCGATCTCCCGTGCGGCCGTCACCGCGCCGGCGACCGTGTTGGGTATATCGTGCCACTTCAGATCGAGAAAAACATTCAGACCGCGATTGATCAGCGCTCGGACGACGCTGGGACCTTCCCGCGTCATCAGAATCGAGCCCACCTTGACCCACCGCAGATCCGGCAGTTTGTCGAGCAAGGGAAAGGCGTCGTCGCTACGCGGCAGGTCGAGGGCCAGGATCAGCTCAGCCATCGCCCCGCTCCAAGTCTCCAATGATTCGCTGGGGCAGGCGGGGATCGGCCATGGCCCCGGTGCCCATGGCCACGAGCGACGCTCCCACTCTGAGGTACTGCCGGACATCCGCCGCCGACCGCACCCCGCCGACTCCGATGACCGGCATCCCCCCGGTTCGCTCGAGAATGCGTGACACGGCGAGAACACCCAGGGGCAGGAGCACCGGGCCGCTGATGCCGCCGTTCCCGTGACCCAGGCGGGTGCCGCCGTTGCTTCCGAAGAGCAGACCCGGGATCGTGTTCACCGCGCTGATGGCATCGGCACCGGCATCACGGGCCACCAGAGCCATTCCACCGATGTCAGGGAGGAGAGGCGACAGCTTGGCGATGAGTGGCAGCCGGGTACGGGTGCGGCAGGTGGACACGATACGCCGGACGCAGGCGGGATCGGCGCCGAACTCGATTCCACCTGCGGCAGTGTTGGGACAGGAGAGGTTCAGTTCGAAGGCGGTGATGGGCAGCAGCCCATCCAGCCGACCAACGACTTCGCCATACTCGTCGAGGGTGAACCCCACCACGTTCACCACGAGGTGCGCCCGAACCAGGCGGCCGGCAAGCCATGGCAAATAGTGGTTCCGGACCTGCTCCACTCCGGGATTCGCGAGCCCCACGGAGTTCAGCATCCCTCCGGGAAACTCCGCCACTCGGGGGACGGCGTTACCGTGCCGCGGCTCCAGCGACACCGCCTTGGTGATCAGACCACCCAGGCGCTCGAGATCCAGGACGCCATCCAGCTCTCGTCCGAAGCCGGCCGTGCCGGCGGCGAGCAGAAGAGGATTTTGAAACCGGCGGCCGAACAGCTCTCGGGAGAGGCTCGCGCGCGTCACTGGGGCTCGGGAACCCGGGAGCCCCCGGTAGCCGGCCTAGGGCGGCGGGCAGGTTCGCCGGCATCCCTGCGAGCCGGCGGTCTTCGGTGTATCTCGGAGGGTGGTGGCCTCGAGAATGAGGCCGCAAACGCACCCAATGAGTCCTCCAGCGCACGGTACTCCGCGGTCGCGTCGCCACGAATGATTGCGAGGTAGGGGCTGTCGATGTAGCGCTCTTCCAGGAGTGCTCGCGCGCTATCGACCCAACCGGGGTTCAGCTGCTGGGCAGCGAGTATCGCTTTCGGGGCGTAGGGCGACGTGGGCCACTGCTCCGGAATGCGCCGGAAGATCCCTTCAGCAAGCCCCGGAGCCGCCAGGGTATCCCGCGCCGTCTCGGCAGCGAGAAACAACCGAAGGTCACCCTGGGCCGAATCCGGTGTCACCGCCGCGGCAGCAGCGTGAACCTTGGCAATGGTCCTGCCCAGTCCGGTTATCTCGCCGGACACCGTCTCGAAGCGGGTCGCCATCGCCTTGAGAGCTTCCATCAGGGCGACAAGGTCTTGGGGCTGGCTCACCCGCCGGAGATTGAGCCGCAGGAGCTCGAGGCTCGCCCGACCCGCGGCCTCGCCGGTAGCGCCGGCGCTGACTACCTCGTAAAACCGCCGCGCCGCGTTCGCGCTGTCGGTCTGGACCAGACGGAGCCCATCCTCGAGCAGCAATCGGGCCTGCTGCTCGCGCGGGCGGTTGGGCAAGCGACGCACGCGGTCTACCAAACTGGACGCAGCGGCGGGGTCTTCCCGTCCCAGGACGACCACCAGTGAGTCCCACCGCCTGGTCGTGTC
>DASXRM010000071.1:0-2694 GCA_036506575.1 Gemmatimonadales bacterium
TTGGCGGAGCTGCGAAGGCAGATGGATACCGAAATGGAACGGCACCTGGGTACCATCGCTTCGCTCGACCGAAAAGCCTCGCGCGAACGAGCCTGACGTCTACCCGGCGCGGAGTGTGAAGATGGGGAGCTCCGCCGGGCAGCGAAACCGAGCCGGAATCCCCGTGGTCCCTACGCCTCGAGACACGTACAGCGGAGCAATCGTATCCCGGTACCACCCCTCGAGAAAGCGGCCCGCACCCACCGGCTTGACCGGCGGCAGGAGAGGGAGCCGGATCTGCCCGCCATGGGTGTGACCGGCGAGGAGCATCGCCGGCCGCCCTGAGATTCCGGCGGGCAGATCGTCGGCAAAGATGGGCTCGTGCACCACCCAGATCTCCACATACCCCGCCACCAGATCGCTGCGGGCGCTCGAGAGATCGGGATGTCCCAGAAGCGCGTCATCGAGACCGACCAGCGCCAGTGGGGCCCCACCTACAGCCAGCACCCTTGATTGGTTGATCAGTAGATCGACTCCGGTTCCGCGATAGGCTGCACGGGCGACCTCTCCCACTGCCCCGGCGCGATACTCCCAATTTCCCAGGACGGCCACTGTAGCCAAGCTGCCGCGGGCGTTGGCGGCGAAGTCTCTGACCTGATTCAGCGCCCGGGACGACTCGGTCATATCCCCGTTCAAGATCACCACCTCGGGACGCTCGCGATGGAGGTGCTCCAGCGCAGCGCGCGCGGCCAACTGATTGCCCGGCAGATGCACATCGGTGATCTGGGCGATGCGAAGTCCATCCAAGGCACCCGGCAGCCCCGGCACGGGCACATCGTGCCGGCTCACCAGCACGCGGTTGGCCTCGAGACCGAACGCATCGAATCCAATAGCCGCTCCCGCCGCCCCGAGTCCTGCAATGAAGCGCCTCCGGGTGACTTTCATGACGTGAAGGTAGCCGGGTCCTCCTGAATCAGTACCTCGAGTGCGACACGGGAAGGCGGTCCTGGGCTGCTCGATCAGGCGGGGTGGAACCATTACAGGACCACCAGCATTACAGCCGCATCACCGTGTCGTTCTCACTTGAGAGGAGTGCTCTGTCATGCGAGTCACCGGATCTTGCCTGGTTTCCCTGGCCCTGTTGGCCGTGGCCGTTCGGGCGCAGGCGCAAGTCACCGAAACCAAGAAGACGCTCACCCTCGAGGGAGCCAAGGCGGTTGCCGCGGCCGCAGCCACCGAGGCAAAGAAGGGGAACGAGGGAGCATCGATCGCGGTCGTGGACGACGGCGGGAACCTGATGTACCTCGAGCGGATTCAGCCCACCTTCCCCATGGGCGCAACTATTTCCACCGAAAAGGCCCGGACCGCCGCACTCTTCCAGAAACCCACCAAGATTCTGGAAGACGCGATCGTCGGCGGCCGCACTCCACTGTTAAACGCCTGGTCCGCACCACTCAATGGCGGTGAACCCATCCTGGTTGACGGCAAGATCGTGGGAGCCATTGGTGTCAGCGGCGCGTCGAGCGCAGCCCGGGATGCGGTGATCGCCATTGCCGGCGCAGCCGCGCTCGGCACCAAGACCAACGCAACCAACTAGGGAGACCCTGATGCGACTCTCGACGCTTATCGGCCTGGCCACGCTCGTCGCGCTTCCGTGCCGAGCCGTTCGCGCCCAGTCCGACGATTCCAAGGTCACCCTCATCGATCACGATCAGGTCAAGGCGGCCTTCGCCAAGGGGATGCCCATGATCGAAGTAGCGGACTACAAGATCCACGCGAGCCGGCGTGAAGGCCCGGGGATGGCGGAGATTCACACCCGCGACACCGACATCGCCTATATCCTCCAGGGATCGGCAACTCTCGTAACCGGAGGCACCGCGCTCGGGGTGAAGTCGACCGGGACGGAGGAGCTGCGCGGCAGCGCCATCCAGGGCGGCGAGACCCGTCAGCTCGCGGTCGGCGACGTCGTCGTCATCCCGAACGGGGTCCCTCACTGGTTCAAAGAAGTGAAGGCCCCATTCCTCTACTATGTGGTCAAGGTGCGGCAGGCAAGCCGGCAGACGACCGCGGGGGCGATGTGACGATGACCCGCTTCTTCGCGCTTGCCGGTGTGGCACTCGGCCTGGCTGTACCCTCCTCCGCGAGGCCGCAAGCGACCGTCGACCTTCCGGTGGTTTTGCCGGCCGCGGTCGTGGATCTCCGCACGGCGGCTGGAGCCGCACTGGTCCAGGGGCAGTGGCGATACAGCGATGTCAAGGTGATCGACGTCGACCATCGTGAGCCCGGTGCGGATCTGCGCCCTTCGGGAGCGGCCAATCGTACCAACGACATCACGCCGCATGCCGAAAGTCCCGACTTCGATGATTCGGCATGGGAGACGATCGAGCCCGCCGCCCTCGAGAATCGCAGGTCACATGGCAGGCTCGCGTTCAACTGGTATCGGACGACGATCACACTGCCGGAGAAGGTCGGCGGGTTCGACGTCACCGGAGCGACCGTGGTGTTCGAGCTGGTGATCGACGACTACGCCGAGATCTGGGTAGACGGACGACTGCCATTGGTGCTGGGGCAGACGGGAGGTCGGGTCATCAAAGGATTCAACGCTCCCAACCGGGTCGTCCTCACTAGAGACGCCCGGCCGGGGCAGCAGATCCGGCTGGCCATCTTCGGCATCAATGGGCCCGGTCTCCAAGCCTCCGGTGAACTTCATCTGGA
>DASXRM010000072.1:0-4166 GCA_036506575.1 Gemmatimonadales bacterium
CTCGGCCAGCCGGGCGAGCAGCCCGTCGCTACCTTCCAGAAGCGCTTCGACCTCACGTGAGGTCGGCAGGCAGGTGACGATCACATCAGCCCCCAGGGCGACTTCCCGCGGCGGCGTCACCATCCGAGCGCCGTACCGGGCCGCGAACTCGGCGGCGCCGACAAACCCCACAACCATGGGAGAGAAGCCTTTCAAGCCGAGTGGTGCGGCAGTCGGGGCGTCAAGTTAGCCGGGCGGGCAAACAGCCGGCCAGCCCTCGACAAAGTAAAGGTGGTGATGCAAATAGAGGTCGCAGATCTGAGACCTGAGCCCTGAAAGACATGATCCCATCCGCAGTCCGCGCTGTATGGTCCCGCGTGGTACTCGCCGGACTCGGTGCCTGCCTGGTGCTCTTCGTGGTTGGGCCCCTGCTCCGGCTTCTGTGGGAGTCCTCGCCCCGCAGTGTAGGTGAAGCCTTTCAGGATCCTGAGCTCCGGGCGTCCATCGTACTCACGGTTCTCACAGCCAGCGCGGCGACGCTGCTCGCGGCCGTTCTCGGGATCCCACTCGCATACCTCCTGGCCCGCCGTTCATTCCCCGGCCGCCGGATCGTGCAGGGGCTCATCGATCTTCCGGTGGTCATTCCCCACCCGGTGGCAGGCATCGCTCTTCTGCTCTTCTTGGGGCGACGGTCTCAACTGGGGGGTATGCTCGCCCAGCTCGGGCTCGAGTTCGTGAGCCATGTACCCGGCATTGTCGCGGCGATGCTTTTCGTGTCTGCTCCGATCCTGGTGAGCGGGGCACGCGAAGCCTTCCGCAGTGTCGATCCGCAGTTGGAGCGGGTAGCTCGCACGCTGGGCGACACTGCGTGGGGCGCCTTTCGCCGGGTGACCCTCCCACTGGCCGCGCGCGGCATACTGGCGGGCTCGATTCTCGCCTGGGCCCGCAGCGTAAGCGAGTTCGGCTCAATCGTCATCCTTACCTACAATCCGAAGGTCGCGAGTATTTACATCTTCGACCGCTTCACCGCATTCGGCCTCCAGGCCGCGGTGCCGGCTGCGGTCATCCTCCTGCTCGTAGCGCTGACTGTCTTTCTCGTGGTGCGCGTGCTCCAACCCGAGGAGCACGGGTGATCCGGCTGGACAACCTGCATGTGCGGGTGGGCAGCTTCGATCTGCAGGATATCTCGCTGGAGGTGCCCAAGGGCGGGTACGCCCTGATCATCGGACCGACGGGCTCGGGTAAGACCACTCTGCTGGAGGCCGTGGCGGGCCACGCTCGCCTCCGCGCGGGACGAGTCTTCATTGACGACGACGAGGTGACCGGCCTTCCTCCCGAGCGTCGCGGGCTCGGTTTCGTGTACCAGCAGTACCATCTATTTCCTCACCTGAGCGTGCGAGACAACATCGGCTATGGCATTGCCCGCAGGCGCGGAACCGGAGATGGAGGTGGTCCGGCAAGGCGGGTGGAGGAGTTGGCGGACATGCTCGCGATTACTCCGTTACTGGAGCGGCCGGTGCGTGGACTCAGCGGAGGAGAGCAGCAGCGGGTGGCGCTGGCGCGCGCCTTGGCGCCCAAGCCCTCCATTCTCCTGCTCGACGAGCCGTTCGCGGCCGTGGATCCGGCCACCCGACTGGTTCTCCGTCGCGAGCTGCGAGAGCTGCACGAACGGGAGGGGATCACGACGCTTCAGGTTACCCATGACTTCGACGAGGCGCTGCGGCTCGGCGATCTGGTCGCGGTACTGTCCGAGGGACGGATCGCCCAGAGCGGCACTCCGGAGCAGGTTTTCCGCTATCCGAATTCGGCTTTCGTCGCCCGGTTCGTGGGAACCGGCAACGTCATCGCGGGCGCGGTAGAGCGCTCCGAGCCGGGGAGTGCGCCGGGCTCATTTCGAGGCCGATTCCGGGGCGGCAACCTCGTGCTCGACGTGGTGGCCGAGCGCGAAGGTCCCATCCACGCCGTCATCCGGCCCGAGGATATCGTCCTGAGCCTCACGCACCACCCTGACTCGGCCCGTAACCATATGGAAGGGGTCGTCGCGCGTCTCGAACGCCTGGGGCCCATCACGCTGGTGCACCTCGATGTCGGGCGTTTGCTGATCGCCTCGGTCACCACCACATCCAGCGAAGAAATGGGTCTCCGGGCAGGCGTGCGGGTGTTCGTGGCATTCAAGGCGACCGCGATCCTCCTGGTGTAAGCTCCATCCATGGCCGCTCGAATTCTCCACGTGGATCTCGACGCCTTCTTCGTCGAGGTGTGCCGCCAGTATCATCCCGAGCTGCGACAGGTCGAGCTGCTCGTGGTCGGTGGCCGGCGCGACCAGCGTGGCGTCGTCCAGTCGGCTTCTTACGCCGCACGCCGCTTCGGCATCCACGCCGGCATGCCCATCGCCGAGGCCGTCCGCCTGTGTCCCCAGGCGACCTTTTTCCAAGGCGCCTTCGTCCATTATCGCGAGGCCTCGAGGACGGTTCGGGCCGTGCTGGAAGACTTTTCGCCGACTGTGGTCATGTCATCTCTGGACGAGGCCTATCTCGACTTCGGCGGGACCGATCGGCTGCACCCTGTCTCCCTCCTCCCGGTCGCCGAGCAGTTGCGGGATCAGGTGAGGCAGCGCACTGGCCTCGATGTCAGTGTAGGGATCGGCCCCAACCGGATGGTCGCCAAGCTCGCCTCGGACTGCGCCAAACCGCGTGGGCTGATGGAGGTGCGGGCTGGGTGGGAAGAAGGGTTCCTTGCCGGCTTACCATTGAAGGCACTTCCCGGGGTCGGGCCGAAGACGGCCGAGCGGTGGGCGGAGCTCGGGCTGGTGGACGTGCACCAGGTGCAGCAACTGGAGGAGCGTGCCCTCGAGCAGCTCATCGGAGCCGATGCGCGAGCGCTCAAGCTTCGGGCGCGGGGCCAGGGCGGCACCGTCCTCCGGCGCGACCGGCTACCCAAATCGGTGAGCCGGGAAACCACGCTGTCGCGAGACTTGAGAGATCCGGCAGAGCTGGAGGAGATCCTGGCGTTGCTCACCGCTCGGGTGGCGGCGCAACTGCGAGATGAGCAGATCCTGGCCAAAGCAGTCACCCTCAAGCTTCGCCACGACGACTTCCGCACCGTGACTCGGAGGCAAACCCTGGCGACCGCAACGGATCTGGATGCGGAGATCTATCTGACAGCTCGGGCCCTCTTCCGAGCCGCGTTCCACGAGGTTCGGCTGCGAGATCGCGGCGTACGCCTCATCGGAGTGGCAGCCACGAACCTGGGCACGGCGGCGGAAGAAGATCTGTTCGAATCGCCGGAGCGAGTCCGGCTCCGGCAGCTCACGAAGGCGGTAGACAAGGTGAGGGGAAAGTTCGGCTTCGATGCCGTAAGGCCGGGCTTCATTGTCGACCTACGCCGCAGGCGAGGCAACCACTAGACGGCGGTCACGCCTATCAAGTGGGGTATTTGCTCCGAGATGGCGCTCTAACGCAAATCCTTGGCTTCGAACCGCAGCCCCAGGGTGCCGTCAGGCGTCGTGACGCTGGGCCCTAAGTCACGGAAGGTCGCACTCCGGCCGGCGCTATTCCTGGCCCGCACGGTACTGTTCTTATAAAGCCGGTAGTACCCCACAAACACCCGGCGTGCGCCGGGACGAACCGCACAGCCGCAGTCTACTGCACCCTCCAGCCCCGCATTTACCATGACGCGAAGCAGATCTTCGGTGGCATTGGTGACCAGGGGGGCGAAATAGTCAGCCCCTTCGCCCCGAGCAGTTGCGCTTCGATTAACGGTACCCTGGGGGTCTCGGATCACGATCGATCCACGCAGCTCCTCGCCCATCGGCCGCTGATCGGCTGAGAGTGGCCGGGCCAGATTCCATTGCACCACCAGGGAACCACTGCCCGCTATCGGTAGGGTCTGGGTGTCTCCGGATCCCAGCTTCACCGGAGCGCCCTGGCCTACCGCGAGCCAGATGGGAGCCGCCAATTGATTGGTGAAGACCAGGCGTGGCCGGCGCAGCAGGTACCAGCCCAGAACTGCCCCGAGCACCAGGATTGAACCGAGCAGGAGTGGAGCGGCCCGGGGCGGCTGTCGGCGCGGACGCGCCACGGGGGAATCCGGCTGAGACGTAGTCATGGATCCTTCCCCGCGGCTCCGAAATAGGTCGGTAAAGGTTAACCGATTCGCGGCGCACCTGCCGAGCCCGCAAGCCGGGC
>DASXRM010000073.1:0-4157 GCA_036506575.1 Gemmatimonadales bacterium
GCCGGCCGGGTGGAATGCGTTTCTCTGCTCGGCCCTTGGCGTAGGCGTAGATCGCGTCGATCTGCTCGGGGGTAAGGATGCTCTTGAAGGCCGGCATGCCCTTGTCAGGCCGGCCCTCGCTCACGACCTGGCGGAACTCCTCGGGGGTGTCGCTCGGGCCACCGGGTGCCAGCGAGATCAGAAGATTGGCTGCGACCGGATTGGGAAGCAGGTCCTGTCCGTGACATCGGGCGCAGTTCGCGCTGTATTGCCGCCAACCTTCGTACTCGACCCGGCTCACCTTCGCAGCTCCACCGGTGCTCGGCTGGTTGGCCGGTGGGGTTGGCTTCACTGCACCGGACGGCGGAGTGTCGCGGGGAGCCTCCGATGGCGAGGGATTGATCGGAGGTGTCGCGACCGATGTGTCCGGGCCGGGTATCATGGCAGTGTCTGCCGGGGCGGGCATGCCAATGGTGTCGATCGGCGCGGGCCCAGCCGCAGTGTCCATCGGCGCCGGAGCGCGGTCATCGCTATCCGGCGCTTTCGAGGTGCAACCGGCTCCACCAAGTCCTAGAAGCAAAGTTAGACGCACGGCTGCTGTGAAGCTCGATGTTTTGCTTATCATTGACTTCCTCGATTCGGATCAGCCTCCGGTCTTCACCGCCGGGCGACCAGGGTGAATCTTGGCGTCGCTGCGGCCCTTCACGTAGGAATAGATCGCCTCGATCGTAGGCATCTCCATGCCAAGGGCGCACCAGGAGGGCATTCCCTTGGCGGGACGCCCGGCGCATACCGTCTGAATGAAAAGCTCCTTGGTATTGATCGGGCCGTCCGGCCTCAGGGAGACGATCAGGTGCGGTGCGATAGTGGTGCCCTGGACGTCCTCCCCATGACAGCGGGCACAGTTCAGGTTGAACTGCTTCCACCCGTCGTATACCTGTTGGGAAACGGTATCTAACGGAGCGGTGTGATATGGGTCGCGCAGGGGCGCGCTCGCCTGGGTAGGTGGAGTGGTCGTGGTCTCGGCCGGCTGGGCAGCCGCTGCGGTATCGAAGCGCGCAGGCTTGGTCGGCGCTGGCTTCGGCGCCGGCTTCGCGGCCGGCTTGGGAGTGGCTGGCTTGGCGGCTACGCTCTTGCCCGTGTCGCCCCGGGGAAGTGTGGTGTCCGGCCGTGCCGCGGCAGCTGCGGTATCCCGAGCCGGTGGCGCGGCCGTGTCCGTGGCCATCGCCGTCGAAGTGTCGCTGACCGCCGCTCGGCTGGTGTCGGCCGGCACGGCTCCGGAGCGCCGGTCGCCACCGCACCCGAGAAATACCGCCAGGAAGACCGTCGAGGTATGAAGTCCCTGCCAGGTCGAACGGGACCAGAGGCTCCGGCCGCCACCATTCATATGAGCTCATCCCTCCGTGAGTAGGGCCCCGCACTACGCGGCGACATGTGTGACCCAAGATTGTGTCTGCCGCTGGAATGCTAGGTGACGCAGGTCACCTCCACCCAATGATGACTCTCCTGCTCCGGCAAATTATTATCCCGGCATGACAACGGCCGATTCCAAGACGGTGACGCTGGGCCTGGTGCAGATGCGCTGCACGGCCGATCCCGAGCACAATATGGGGACCGCCCTCCAGGGGATTCGGGACGCCGCGGCTCGCGGGGCCCAGGTGGTGTGTCTCCAGGAGCTCTTCCGGAGCCAATATTTCTGCCAGACCGAAGATCACGGCTGTTTCGATCTGGCCGAACCGGTGCCGGGACCCTCGACCGAGCTGCTAGGCGACCTCGCCGCAGAGCTTGGTGTCGTGGTTGTTGCGTCTCTCTTCGAGAAGCGCGCCCAGGGCATCTACCACAATACGGCGGCCATTCTGGACGCCGACGGCCGGTACCTGGGCAAGTACCGGAAAATGCACATCCCCGACGACCCCCAGTATTACGAGAAGTTCTACTTCACTCCCGGAGATCTCGGCTTCCGCTCGTGGGACACCCGCTTCGGCCGAATCGGCGTGCTGGTCTGTTGGGATCAGTGGTACCCGGAGGCCGCCCGACTGACGGCCATGAGCGGGGCCCAGATCCTCTTCTATCCCACTGCCATTGGCTGGTTGCCCGGCGAGAAGCAGGAGCACGGCGCCCAACAGCAGTCCGCCTGGGAAACCATTCAGCGCAGCCACGCCATCGCCAACGGCGTATACGTCTGCGCGGTCAATCGGGTGGGCCACGAGGGCGACCCGAAAGGCGGCCTCGAATTCTGGGGCGGCAGCTTCGTGTCCGATCCGGGTGGCCGGCTTCTCGTCAAAGGCGGCACCGGACAAGAGGTGCTGATCGCTGCCTGCGATCTCTCCAAGGTGGACGCGAGCCGCACCCACTGGCCCTTCCTGCGCGACCGCCGCATCGACGCCTACGGCGATATTACCAAGCGCTATCTGGATTAACAGCGTGAACGGTGACCGGTGAGCCGTAAACGGGCCGCCGTCCCGCTCGCCCGGTTCACTGTTTACCGTTCACGGTTCACGCCTTCATGATTTCCACCCCCGCCGAGCTCGGCTACCGGATGCCCGCCGAATGGGAGCCTCACCGCGGTACCTGGCTCAGCTGGCCTCATAAGGAAGCTTCCTGGCCCGGCAAGTTCGGGCCGGTGCCCGTCATCTTTGCCCGGACGGTGCGCCACCTCGCCGACCACGAGGAGGTGCACATCAACGTCGCGGGTCCTCCCATGGAGCAGGGAGTCCGCCGCCTACTGGCCGATGCCGGCGCTGACAGCGGCAACGTCTTCTTTCACTACCATCCGACAAACGACGCGTGGTGCCGGGACCACGGGCCCATGTTTATCCAGCGGCGAGAGGCCGGCCGCTGGGACCAGGCGATCATCGACTGGAACTTCAATGCCTGGGGCGGCAAGTACCCGCCCTATGATCTAGACGATGTCATCCCGACTCGCGTGGCCCAAGAGCTGGGACTCCCAGTGTACCACCCCGGCATCGTGATGGAGGGCGGCTCCATCGACGTCAACGGGTGTGGCACTCTCCTCACCACTGAAGCTTGCCTGCTCAATCCCAATCGCAATCCGGGACTCGATCGCTCCGCGATCGAGGAGTACCTACGATCCTATCTCGGTGTGTCACACATCCTGTGGCTCGGCGAGGGGATCGTAGGCGACGACACCGACGGGCACGTGGACGACCTCACCCGCTTCGTGGATCCCCATACCGTGGTCACGGTCGTGGAAAACGACCCGGCCGATGAAAACTACGAGCCGCTCCAGAGCAATCTGGAGCGGCTCAATCGCATGACCGATCAGGACGGCCGGCCTTTGCGGGTTGTCACCCTTCCGATGCCGCGCCCCCTGTGGCATGACGGCCAGCGGCTTCCGGCAAGTTACGCCAACTTCTACATCGCCAACGGCCTCGTCCTGCTGCCGACCTACGATCCCGCCCGCGACGAAGAGGCGCGGGCTACGCTCCAGCGCTTATTTCCCACCCGCGAGGTCATCGGCATCGACTGCACCGATCTGGTCTGGGGTCTCGGTGCATTTCACTGCGTCACCCAGCAGTGGCCGTCTCAATGAAAAGCGTGAGCGGGGAAGAAATGCGTAAGCGGTAAGCGGGAACAACTGGTTTACGACGAGCTGTACCTAGACACCCCGCTCACCGCTCACCGCTCACGCTTTTGCTTCCCGCTGTTCACGACTTCTGCCAGGTCCCAACCAGCGCCGCCCGCCGGCCGCCGCAGTTGTCGATGCCCACGCCCGCAATATGCAATTGGTCCTGGTCCCGGCTGACGACATAAAAGGCGTCGTTGGTCTGGCAAGCGCTCGCAGCCGTATCCGCCTTGAAAACCAGGGTGTCTCCTTTGAATTTGCCCCGGCCCTTCATGTCCACCGAATCCGGCCAGCGCGGGGATGGCAGCATCAGCTCCACGCCTCCGTTCGAGGCCAGCTTCATATGGACCTCGCCCTCGCCATACAGATCTCGCTTCCAGGTGCCGGCATACTTGGCAGCGTCACCGCCGCAGGCGGAAACCAGCGGCAGAAGCGCCAGAGAAAGTCCGAGACATCGCATACCAATCATCTTCGTGTCCTCCATAGGTGACCCATGGTGGGGATGAAGTAGCTCCGCATAGTGGAGGGCGGCCTGGCTGAAGATTGGGCTGCCTGGGTCGTCTAATCCTCACATAATGAGCCTGGCAGACCC
>DASXRM010000074.1:0-5518 GCA_036506575.1 Gemmatimonadales bacterium
CCAGCAAAACCGCTTTAGGAGATCGCGCGAGTTCCCGAGCCGGACGGGCTGGGTCCCTAGAGCTTGTCCTGAGGGGAGCGAAGGGTTCGGGATAAGGATTCCTTCCCGCCTACCGCCCTACCGCCTTTTCCGCCTTTTCCACCTCCTTCTCTCTCACCGCCCGTTGACCTTCAGATGCTCAAGGATCCGCTCGGCCTGGCGGAGGGAGAAGCCCGGCACCGAGGCCAGTTCGGCCGCTGAGGCCGATCTTACACCGGCGAGGCTTCCGAAGCGCTCCAGCAGGCGCCTCCGCTTGGTAGGCCCGATGCCCGGAATGCTGAGCAGTTCCGAGGTGATCGTGCGTTGAGTGCGGCGCTTCCGGTTGTAAGCCAGTCCGAATCGGTGAGCCTCGTCTCGAGCTCGCTGCAGCAGCCGCAGCGAAGGACTGCGCCGCGGCAGTCGTAAGCTCTCGGCGCGATCCGGCAGAAACACCTCTTCTTCCCGCTTGGCCAGGCTCACCATCGGCAGATCGGAAAGGCCAAGCTGGTCTGCGGCAGCGATTGCCGCGCTGAGTTGACCTTTGCCGCCGTCGATCACGATGAGGTCTGGGAACGGACGCTGCTCATCCCTCCGGCGGGTCAAATAGCGGGTGAGGACTTCCTGAATGGCGGCGTAATCGTCCTGCTGACCGATTCCCTGAATCTTGAACTTGCGGTATTCGCTCTTCCGCGGTCGCCCCGCCTCGAACCATACCAGGGACCCTACCGTGTCCCGTCCCTGGTTGTGCGAGATATCGATGCAGATGAAGCTGCGGGGCACTGCGCTGAGACCGAGGTCCCGTCCCAAGGCGTATACTGGGTCCTCCGCGCGCTCTTCGGTCTCGAAGGACTCGATCTTCAGGCTCTCGAGCAGATGCCTGGCATTCTGATCGGCGAGGGCGAGCCATCGTTGAGCGGTCCCACGCTGGGGCACCGACCAGTCGGTGCCGGGCAGGAGCTCACGCAGTGTATCCCACTCGTCGGGTGGAAAGGGAATCACCAGTCGTCGCACGCGCTCCTCGACCGGCACGTAGTAGCGTACCAGGAAGGCGCTCAACACGGCGCTGTCCTGTTCCTCTTCAACCCCCTCGAGAAATCGATGCTCCCGCCCCACGACCCGGCCTTCGCGGACCCGGATCAGGACACCGACGGCATCGTCCCCATCCCGGGCATACCCGACCACGTCGGCGTCTCCGGTTCCCTTTACCTCCACACTGAGCGGCTCTTCCAGCCGGTCGAGCCAGCGGAGCGCGTCGCGCAACTCCCTGGCCCGTTCGAAATCTTCCCGCTGGCTCGCCTCGAGCATAGCCTCCCGTACTCTGAGCCGTACGTCCTGGGTTCGACCCTCCAGAAAGTCCACCACATCTTCGACCATGCGCTGATATTCGGGCATGTCATGCCACCCCATACAGGGGGCGCGGCAGCGGCCGATGTAATAGTCCAGGCAGGGCCGCTCGCGCCGCTCCTCCGGGAGCTTGTCATGGCAACTGCGCACGGTGTAGAGCCGGCGTATGATGGCGAGAGTGCGCCGGAGCTGTCCCACGTCGGTGTACGGCCCGAAATATCGGGCGCCGGGGATGTCGCGTCGCCGGGTCACCAGCACCCGCGGGAACGGCTCTCCCAAGGTCACCGCGATGGAGGGGTAACTCTTGTCGTCCTTGAGCCGGACGTTGAACCGGGGGCGATACTCCTTGATGAGATTGTTCTCGAGGATGAGCGATCCGGGCTCGCTCGGCACCACGATCGTTTCCACGTCGGCGATGAGCCGTTGCAGCAGACGATTTCTCGGACTGTCCGGAAAGTCAGTGGCGAAATAGCTCCGCACCCGGCTGCGCAACCGCTTCGCCTTCCCCACATATAGCACGTCCCCTTCGCTTCCCTTCCACAAATACACACCCGGACCCTCCGGAAGCGTATCGAGCTTCCGCTGCAGTGTCTCGGGCAGTGTTGGAGTGGTCACGAGGTCCCGCGCCTCAGGTTCTCCGGCCCCATCTGATTCTGCCCAAGACGCGGCGGGCTTCGGGTACCCCGAGCTCCGCGGTGATGGCGAAGTAGGTGATGCCGTACATACCTAGGGAAAATAACGCGACCAGGAGGGGGTGCTGGTACTCCAGCGCAAGCTTAACAACCGCGCCGGCAATCGTGGCAGCCGCGGCAGCCCCCCAGAGACGCACCAGGAGCGCTGAGGGAATGCCGGTCGGTCCGATCCGCTGGTTCAGTGCCCGCCGGAGTAGGGTGAACTCGACCCACCCGGCGATGCCGGCTGAGATCGTGAGCCCGGCCGCCCCCCAGCGCGCATCGAGACCCAGCCTGCCCGGCAGCGGAATGGCGAAGAGGTACCCGAGCACGATCGTCAGGGCGACCCGGACGATCGCGAAGCGGAGCGGAGTGCGGGTGTCCTGCAGGGCGTAAAAGGTCGAAGCGTACAGCCGGCCCAGGGTCGACGCGAGCAGTCCGACCGCTGAGCCGGCCAGAATCCCCCAGACATAAAGCGTCATGGGTCTGGTGAATTCACCCGATTGATACAGGGCGCCAGTGATTACGTCCCCCAGGCCGATGAAGGCCATCGCCGAAGGAACCACAAAGAACGCGATCTGCCGCAGTCCCCGCTCGAGCCGGCCCCGAAGTTGTGCCGCAAGCTCGCTGCCTTCCCCGGTGGCGCTCGCCATCGCCGGCAGCTCTGCAGCGGAGACGGACATTCCGAAGAGGCTCACTGGCAGCGTGTAAAGTACTTGCGCGTAGGACAGGGCGGCGACTGCCCCGGTAGGCAAGAGGCTCGCCAGCACCGTATCGACGTAGGCGCTGATCTGGACCACGCCGCGTCCGATGAAGACCGGAACGAAGTTGCGCACTACCTTCAGCACCGCGGCCGAGCTGCGGTCGAGACCCGGAGCGAGGCCGTTGAGCAGCCGGAGCACGATCGGAAGCTGCACCCCGAATTGCAGTGCGCTGCCGAGAACCGATCCCCACGCGGCGTACTCCGCCAGCCGGTAGCCCCGTGCCGAGCCACCGAAAGCGATCAGGGTGCCGATGATGGCCACGTTCCAGAGCACCGGAGCGGTATAGGAGAGAAAGAACCGGCGATGACTGTTGAGCACCCCCAGGCACCAGGCCGAGAGCACCAGGAGTCCTGCCCCCGGAAAGAGAATCCGGACCAGCCGGATCGTGATCTCCCGCTTTTCTCCCTCGAAGCCCGGCGCGATGATCGCGATGAGAGCGGGCGTGCCCAGGACGCCCAGCAACACCAGCACCGATGTCGTCATCGCCAGCAGGCTGAAGATCCCGCCGGCTACTCGCCGGGCTTCCTCCCGTTCATCCCGTGCCAACAGCCGGGCATACACCGGGATGAAGGAGGCGGAAAGCACCCCCTCGCCGAACAGATTTTGGAGAAAGTTGGGGATCTTGAATGCCGCGTTGAAAGCATCCGCGGCATCGGAGGTCCCAAAGAAGTGTGCGAAGACCCGGTTGCGGACGAGTCCCAGTATCCGGCTCAGCAGGATCCCGGCGGCTACGGTCGCCGCGGGCCGGCCTGGCCGTCCGCTCAGGGACGTTGCGGCGGTGGGAGGGTGACGCGCTGCGAGGGATCCTCCAGCAGGCGTTGCAGAAACGCGTTCTCGTCCTGCAGGGTCTGAACGCTCCGCGCGAGATCATCCACCTCGGCCTCCAGCAGCTCGATCTTCTTGGCCAGATCCGTGAGCGCGGGCGGGACCTGCTGGGGGCCCTCCAGCCGGCGCGCCAAGGCACGGCCGATGGGCGAATCGACCACGATGCCCATGATCGGAATGAGCAGCGCGACAATCAGGATAAGCGCGATGATCGACATAGGTCGAGTCTACGATGGATCCAGGGCCCCTTCAAGGGCCGCCGCGTACCAGGCCTCGATCGTCTCACCCAGCTCGGTGATCAGAGTGGGACCGTGGCGCGCCAGAAACGAGGCGATGGTGAGTACCCGCTCCTGAGGCTGATTCTCGGGCAGCACCAGAGCTCGCGCTTTGCTGATCTGTCCGAGCTCGACCTCCTGCCGCCGTTTCAGGTGCTGTACCAGCTTTTTCTCGATGTCCTGCAGCCCGCCAAGCGCCTGATGCTTGGTGCCCTGCACCGGCCGGGTGAGTGTGGGGTCGATCTCCGCTGCACTTGCCGCGAGAGCGTCGTAGCCCGTCGCCAGCGCCTCGCGTAATGCACTGAGAGTGCGAGCGGCGGCCTCGGGAAGCTGGGAACGCACCAGCCTGGCCTCGAGCGGACCGGCAGGCTCCAACAGATCGTCCAGCTCGATCCCGAATTTCTGCAGGACCCGATCGACTCGGGGCTCGACCAGAATGCCAGACCACCGAGGCAGCACTACTTGCCGCGGGACTCGCATCCGTTCGTATACCGGGGAGGTGAGAGCTAGATAGCTCAGCTCGCCCGGGCCGGCGAGATACCCCACGGTAGGCAGCAGCGCACTCTCGATGACCGGCCGGAGCAGCACGTTGGGCGATAGCCGCTCCGGTTCGGTCGCCGCGATCCGCTGCAGGGCTTGGAGATCGAAGCGCTCCCGACCTCGCCGGGTGGTGTAACCGCCGTCTTCGATCAGGAGGCGATCGCGCCCGACCGCACCTTCCAGCATGACCAGGGTAGCATTTTCACCTACCGGCACGTCAGGGTCCAGCCCTGCCGTCCGGAGGTCCTCCAGCCGCTGCTCGAGATCGCGATCGAGCTCGCGGGCCAGACCGAGCGCCCGCACCAGGTAGCGGGCGGCGGCCCGCTTGACCCCGGGGTGCGTGCTCTCGAGACAAACGACACCGGCAGGCGCAAGCAACTCGGCGAGCGCCCCGGCAAAGCTGGCGGCCACCGTGGCTGTGGGCTGGTAGTGTCGTCGCAGCCACCCCAGAGTCCAGTCACGGAACTCGGATGGCGGCAGATCAGCGCCGAGGGTACCGAGCATTTCATCGATCGTCTGGCCAAACGGCTGCTTATACAAAGGCGTCAGTGGGGCATCCGCGGGACGAGGTGGCAGCGCAGCCGTTCGCACCGCACCGTCCGCGGTGATCCAGGTAGCGCGACTCGCCTCCGCGAAATCGTGGTCGTCCCCGGCCACCCAAAACACCGGCACCACCGGCCGCTGCCACTGCCGCTCGAGGATGCGGGCGACGCCGGCAGTCGAGAGCGCCTTGTAGATGGTGTAGAGCGGCCCGGTGAACAGTCCGGGTTGCTGTCCCGTCGTGACCGCGACCGCACCAGGTTCCCGCAGCCGGGCGAGTGCCGGTTCCCGTGCCGCGCTGGGGACGATGGCATCCGCCAGCGTCGGATCGAACTCCCCATCCCTCGGTGCTGGAAACTCCGTCACCGATCCGATCGGGGTGGGTACTATGCGCAAGGTCATCCGACCTGTCCCAGGAGAATGGTTCGGGCCGCTTCCGGCGTCATCGGAGAAGCGTCGTAATCGCCGAAGCGAGACCGGACAGTTACACCCGCTGTCTCGAGCATACCGGAGATCTCGTGGGGCTCGAACAGGCGGACCC
>DASXRM010000075.1:0-17291 GCA_036506575.1 Gemmatimonadales bacterium
CGTGACGGTCCTCGGCGAGCTGGTTGTTGGCCCCGCCGGCGATGATCTGGACCTTCAGCCGGGGCAGGGTTTCATCATTGATGGTGGCCCCCAGAGCGCAGGGGGCATAGACGTCCGCCGCCTGATCATAAATAGCGTCCGGCGGTACCGAGCGAGCACCGGTCTCCTGCACCACCCGCTTCACCTTCTCGGGATCTATATCAGTGACGACGAGCTTGGCCCCTTCGGCGTGCAGGTGCTGAACCAGGGAGTATGCGACCTTGCCACACCCCTGCACCGCTATGGTCCGGCCCGACAGGGTGTCGTTGCCCCAGCGGACCCTTGCCGCTGCCTTCATCCCGACGTACACGCCGTAGGCGGTCACCGGAGAGGGATCACCCGAGAGGCCGAGAAGCCCGGCTACGTGGTCGGTTTCCAGCTTGATGTATTCCATATCAGCGGGACTGGTGCCGATGTCTTCCGCGGTGATATACCGGCCGCCCAAGGTCTCGATGAACCGTCCGTGAGCCCGGAACAGCGCCTCCCGGTCGACCCGCTTGTTATCCCCGATGATGACGGACTTGCCCCCACCGAGGTTGATCCCGGCTACGGCGGACTTGTAGGTCATCCCCCGCGCGAGCCGGAGTGCATCGGTGATCGCCTCCTCGGTGCTCCCGTACTGCCAGAACCTGGTGCCGCCGAGCGCCGGTCCCAAGGTGGTGTCATGAATGGCGATAATACCGAGATACCCGCAGGATGGGTCGTGGGACAGCAGGACCTGCTCGTGTCCCATGGCCTGCATCTGCGAGAAGACGTCGGCTGATGGACCAACCGCGTCAGCGGTGAGCGGTGAGCGGTGAGCGGGCTCGGTCCGCAATTCGCTAGCCACCCTGCTTACCGCTAACCGCTTACCGCTCACGTTTTTCCTCGTAGTCATAGAACCCCCGCCCGCTCTTTCGGCCGAGATGCCCTGCGGCCACCATCTTCCGTAGCAGCGGGCAGGGCCGGTATTTGTCATCTCCCAGGCCGTGGTGAAGCACCTCCATTATGGCGAGGCAGACATCGAGGCCGATGAAGTCCGCCAGAGCGAGGGGACCCATTGGGTGAGCCATTCCCAGCTTCATGACGGTATCGATGGACTCGGTGGTTGCGACGCCTTCCATCACGCAGAAGATCGCCTCATTGATCATCGGCATGAGGACGCGGTTGGAGACGAAGCCGGGATAGTCATTTACCTCGACCGGCGTCTTGCCGAGCGCCTGAGCAGTTTCCACCACGGCTCTGGTGGTGGCATCGCTGGTGGCATGGCCGCGGATCACCTCCACCAGTTGCATGACCGGCACCGGGTTCATGAAGTGCATCCCAATCACCTGCTCAGGCCGGCGAGTGCGGCCGGCAATCTCTGTGATCGAGATCGAGCTGGTGTTGGTTGCGAGGATGGCCGCCGGCGCGCAGATCCGGTCCAACTGTTCGAAGACCGAGAATTTGACCGCGGGATCCTCGCTCGCCGCCTCGACCACGATCTCGGCCTGGCGGGCGGCCTCGAGAGCGGTGCCGGTGTTGATGCGGCCGAGCACCTGTGCCGGCGCGTCCGGGGCCAGGGTCCCCTTCTTCACCTGCCGGTCGAGGTTGCTGCGGATCGTGGCGGTCGCCTTCTCCAGGGCTGCGGGGACGGCGTCTACTAACGCTACCTCCCAGCCGTGTTGGGCGAATACATGGGCGATGCCGTTGCCCATGGTGCCGGCACCCACCACGGCGGCGCGCTTCATGGCGGGTCCTTCCGCACCCACCTCACCGTGACAAGCAGCGCGGCAGTAATGGCGACCGTCGCGAGGAGGCCCCCTTCGGGACCAAACCGACCGCCCGAGAGCCAGACCGGATCCCCGGCACGATAGTCAATGAGTGGGATGGTAAAAGGCAGACCGCTCACCGGAGCATCCAGCGCCGCGAGGGTGGCGTTCCAGCCGAGGTGGGCGCCGAACGCGGTCCAGAGCCCACCCGGCGCATAGAATGCCACGCCCAGAAAGATCCCCGCGAGGGCAATGTTGCCGAGCCCCAACGGGGTAACGCCCGGATTCAACCCGTGGAACAGCGCGAAGACCAGGCCGGCGACCAGCACCAAAGCAGTTCCCCGGCCGATTGCCGCAGCCAGCAGGACCAGCGGGATCCCGCGAAACATGACCTCCTCGCTGAGGGCGGCAGGCGCCAGAGCCAATGAGGTCTTTGTCACCTGCGCCAGATACTCCCCCAGACTGCCGGCGTCGCTGGTCCAATGGGAGTTGGCCACCAGGACAGCGGCAAGTAGGGCCACCCCGGCGGCCGCGGCACCAAGAGCGAGGCCCATTGCCAACCAGGGCGCGCCGGTGCGAGGGTCGGCCAAACGCAGGTGAGAGCGTTTCAGCCGCAGCACTCGAAATCCTATTACCCAGGTAGCGAACGCGAAGCCGAGCAACTGGCTCACGCCGGCGACAACGACCTGCGCGGGACCAGGCTGCACCAGCGTGTTCAGGCCCCGAAGCAGGTCCCCATACGTCAGTCGCGCCCACAGCGCCATCACGATTCCACTGGCAGCGATGCCCAGCAGCATGAAGGCGACCGACCAGCCGATCGCCTTGCGAAGGGTCATCCTCTCGGGACCAGTGGTCGGAGAGGTCAAAGCAGCGAGCGGATTCTGGGACCGCCCGCCAGAATGACCGCGGCCGCCAGACCAACCTTGAGGAGGTCACCCGTCAGAAAAGGAAGGAAGCCTACCCGGAAAGCCAGCGCGGGATCCCCGCCGAGGAGTGCGAGCTGGGCTACCCCTCCGAGGTGGATGATCACCATGCCGAGTGCGCAGGTGAGGAGCACCCGGAGCACCGAGGAGGGCCCGCGTGTGACCAGCGCGCCGGTGAGCCCGGCGGCGACGGGAAAAGCGAGCAAGTAACCACCGGTGGGCCCGATCAGGTGTAACGGTCCAGCGCCACCACCGGCAAAGACCGGGAGACCGAGCGCGCCCAGCACGATATAGAGAACCAGCGCACTCGCCCCACCAACGGCGCCCAGAAGCCCGCCCACAGCCAACACGGCAAGTGGCTGGAGCGTCATTGGCACCGGGCTCAGAGGAACCGGGACGGCGAACTGAGCGGCAACCGAAACCACCAGGGCCCCCAGGGCGACCGCTGCGATCCGCCTCGTGGAAACAAAACGTTCGCCCGCACTAGGGCGCGAGCCCACCCGCCTTGTCCCTGCGGCGGCGGGACCAGCTTCAGGATTCATCAGATGAGCTCCACGCTGAGGGCCACGGCATTGCCGCCGCCCAGGCAGAGAGTGGCGAGACCGGTCGTGCCGCCCCGATCTCTCAAGGCATGGAGCAGCGTGGTAAGAACTCGGGCGCCGCTTGCGCCGATCGGATGGCCCAGGGCCACCGCCCCGCCGTTCACGTTCACCCGATTCCAGTCCCAACCGAGCTCACGCCCATCGGCAAGAGCCTGGACCGCAAAGGCCTCGTTTGCCTCGATGAGGTCGTAGTCACTGATCTTCGTTCCGGCGCGATCCATGAGCGCGCGAACCGCCTGGACCGGCGCGAAGAAGAGGTCCCGGGGCTCCCCCCCGCCCGTGGAGTAGCCGGTAACCCGCGCTAGGGGACTCAAACCGTGCGCTCTGGCGAAAGCGAGAGAGGTCACTACGAGGGCGCTGGCGCCGTCGTTCAAGCCGGGAGCGTTCCCGGCCGTCACCGTGCCACCATCTTTACGGAAGGCCGGCTTCAGCTTGGCCAAAGTCTCGGCGGTCGTGTCGCGGCGCGGCGATTCGTCGGTCGCGACGGTGGTCGGTCCACCTTTGCCTGGTGCCTGCACCGGTAGGATCTCGGCCTTGAACTTTCCAGCATCGATCGCGGCCACGGCTTTGCGGTGACTGTCGTAGGCGAACGCGTCCTGGTCGGCCCGGCTCACGCCTGCTTTTTCCGCGGTGTATTCGGCGTACTCACCCATGTGGCAGCAGCCAAACGAGTCCCATAGACCATCGTGGATCATTCCGTCCACCATGGTCTGGTTGCCCGCTTTGATGCCGGAGCGCATTCCGTAGACGTAGTGCGGAGCGGTTGACATTGACTCCTGTCCCCCCGCTACGATGCACTCCGCGTCGCCCGCCTTGATGGCCTGGGATGCAAGCATGACGGCCTTGAGGCCGGAGCCGCACACTTTATTGATGGTGAGTGCGGGGATGGCCGGCGGCAGCCCCGCGTGAATGAGAGCTTGACGCGCAGGCGCCTGCCCTGACCCACCCTGGACTACCTGCCCCATGATCACCTCTTCCACGCTGCCCGGGTCGATTCCGCCACGCGAAACGGCCTCGCGGATCACCATGGCACCGAGTTGGGGAGCGGTGAAAGACGACAGCCCGCCGAGATAGCGGCCGATGGGAGTGCGGACGGCGGAGACAATAACGGGGGTGGTGCTATCGCTCACGTTGTACTGGTCCGGTTCGGGTTTCGCTGCGGCAAAATTACGCGGAAAGGGGGCGTTTGTCACCCTGAGCGCTGCTAACGGTTGTCACCCTGAGCGCAGCGAGGGGGCCGAAACTCAACCGGCGTTCCGGCCCCCTCGGTCGCTGCGCTCCCTCAGGGTGACAATTATGGCGACATGCTGCGAGTTCGGACTTCCTCGTTGATTCGCTCCAAGAACGCGTCCACCTTCATCACCTCCTGCTTCTTCCCCGCCCCCCGGACCCGCAGTGCCAGGCTGTCGGACTCCGCCTCCCGTTGCCCCACAACCGCCATGTAGGGAACCTTCTGCATCTCACCCTCGCGAATCCGGTAGTTGAGCGTCTCGCCGCGATCATCCACATGCACCCTCAGCCCAGCCGCCTTGAGGCGCTCCGCCAGCCGCCGAGCGGCATCCGCTTGGGCATCGGAAATAGGGATGACTCTGACCTGTTCTGGAGCCAGCCAGACCGGAAACGCTCCCGCGAAGTGCTCGATCAGGTTCCCGATGAACCGTTCCAGCGTACCGTAGATGGCTCGGTGGATCATCGCCGGCCGGTGGGGCCGGTTGTCGGGGCCGGTGTATTCCAGCTCGAAGCGGTCCGGCAGATTGAAATCGAGCTGAATGGTGGGGCCCTGCCACAACCGGCCGATTGCATCCCGGAACTTGATATCGATCTTGGGGCCATAGAACGCGCCACCGCCCTCATCCACCCGGTAGGGAATTCCCTTTCGATCGAGCGCCCGTTTGAGAACGGGCTCGGCCCGATCCCATATCGCGTCGTCGCCCAGGCGCTCGGAAGGCCGGGTCGAGACCTCGAAATCGAGCTCGAACCCGAAGGTCTGCCGCACCAGCCGGTCTACCTGGCCCAGGCAGAGAAAGATCTCGTCTTCGACCTGATCGGGGGTGCAGAAGATGTGGGCATCATCCATCGAGAGGCCCCGTACCCGCAGCAAGCCGTGCAGCACGCCGGACCGCTCGTTGCGGTACACGTTGGCCACCTCCGAGAGCCGCACCGGAAGATCACGGTAACTCCGCTGCTGGCTCTTATAAATGAGGGCGTGCATCGGACAGTTCATCGGCTTCACCCGGTAGCGCACGTCTTCGGCTTCCTCGTGGCCGGCCGCCATCGGCGGGTATTGATTCGCTTCATAGAGAGGGAGGTGACCCGAGATCTTGAACAGTTCCTCCCTGGTGATATTGGGGGTATACACCAGGTCGTATCCGCTCCGGATGTTGTCGTCTTCGACTGCACGGGTCAGCAGCCACTTGACCATGGCTCCCTTGGGGTGCCAGAACACCAGGCCGGGGCCGACGACTTCCTGGACCGAGTAGAGATCGAGCTGCTTGCCAAGCACCCGGTGATCGCGCCGTCGCGCCTCTTCCAGCCGGTGCAGATAGGCATCGAGATCGTCCTTCTTGAACCAGGCTGTCCCGTAAATTCGCTGCAACATCTGCCGCTTCTCGTCACCTCTCCAATAGGCGCCGGCGGCGTGGAGCAGTTTGAAATGCTTGAGGCGTCCCGTTCTGGGGATGTGGGGACCGCGACAGAGGTCGACGAACGGACCATCGGTGTAGACCGTAATGGTCTCATCGTCGCCCAGCTCCGCGATACGCTCGAGCTTGAGCGGGTCGTCGGCAAACCGGCGTTTAGCCTCCTCCCGGTCAACCACCTCCCGCACAAAGGGGAAGTCCCGCGCCGTCACCTCGGCCATCTTAGCCTCGAGCCGTTCCAGGTCTTCGGGCGTGAATGGGCGATCCACCTGGAAGTCGTAATAGAAGCCATCTTCGATGGGGGGGCCGAAGCCGATGCCCGCGTTGGGGAACAGCTCGCGAACCGCGGTGGCGAGGATGTGGGCGGAGGAGTGCCGCAGCACCTGGAGCGCATCGGCATCGCGTTCGGTCAGGATGGCCACTGACGCGTCCGCCTCCAGCGGCCGGTCCAGATCCCAGATCTCCCCGTTTACCCGGGCAACCAACGCCGCGCGGGCCAGGCCTGGGCCGATGCTTCCCGCGATCTGCCGTGGCGTGGTACCGGCCGCAGCTTCGCGCTGGGTGCCGTCGGGGAGTGTCACCTGAACCATGGTCACCGGGGCGATTCCTGAACCGACGGGGGGACTGCCGGCTGGGTTGACGGCGCGAAATAGAAGAAGAGGGCGATGCCCGCGATAACGACCGCGGCGACGACCATCCACCGAACCAGCTCGGATCCCGACAACCTTGCCCGATCGTCATCCATACGCGAGCACTCGAATGAAAGAATTCGCTGCCGTCAGACCGGAAAAAGGTTAACTTAATGGAAGAGCGATTTCTTCTGTAAGAGGACTGCCCGTGCGCCGAGACGAGCTGAGCGGAACCCAGATCTTCCTTTGGACCACGTTCGGCGTAGGGACCGGCCTGGTGGCCGGCTTTGCCTTGAGCGAGTGGGTCGGGGGAGTGAATCGAACGCGGTTTCGCCGCGCCGCGCGTCGTCTGGGACAGTCCGTGCCCGCCCGGGTCACCCCCGCGGCTTCCGCCCGCGCGGTGGATGCCGCCATCCATGCTGAGCCGCGTCTCGCCGGTTTCACGATCGAGGTGACTGCCGTGAGCCGCGGGACGGTCGAGCTCCGCGGCTGGGTGACGGATCGGGGCAGCCGTACCCTCGCGGCCCGGGTGGCCCGCGCGGTTCCCGGGGTCGACACCGTGATCAACAGCATCCTGGTCCGCGGAGAAGACGACAGCTTCCCGGGCGGCAAGCGTGTGACCAACCAGAGCGCATGACCCAGCCGCTCCCTCCACAATACAATCCATCCTCCATCGAGTCCGAGCTCTATCAGTGGTGGACCGAGCGCAGACTCTTCTCGCCCGATAGTCACGCCCCCGGTTCCGGGGAGCCTTACGTGATCATGATGCCGCCGCCAAACGTCACGGCGGTGCTGCACATGGGCCACGGTCTCAACAACACCGTGCAGGACGTGCTCATTCGCTTCGAGCGCATGCGCGGGCGCCGCGCGCTCTGGGTGCCCGGCACCGACCACGCCGGTATTGCTACTCAGAATGTGGTCGAACGCCTGCTGGCCGAGGAGGGACTCACCCGCTTCGATTTGGGCCGCGACGCCTTCGTAGACCGCGTCTGGGAGCATGTGCGCGAAACCGGCCCGGCAATCCTCGAGCAGCTCAAGGCCATCGGGTGTTCCGCTGACTGGTCTCGCACCTATTTCACGCTCGACGAGGGGCTCTCGCGAGCGGTGCGCGAGGTCTTCGTTCGGCTCTATGAGCAGGGCCTGATCTACCGCGGCCACTATATCATCAATTGGTGTCCCCGCTGCCTCACCGCGCTGTCCAACGAGGAGGTGGAGAAGGACGAGGTGGCCGGACATCTTTGGCACCTGCGCTACCCGCTGGCCGACGGCAGCGGGCACCTCACCGTGGCAACGACCCGTCCCGAGACGATGCTGGGCGACACCGCGGTGGCGGTACATCCGGCAGACGAGCGGTACCGGCACCTCATTGGGCGCGACATCCGTCTTCCCCTCGTAGAGCGGCTTATTCCCATCGTGGCCGATGAGGCGGTCGATCCCAGCTTCGGTTCCGGCGCCGTCAAAGTCACTCCGGCTCATGACCCGGCGGACTTCGAGATCGGCCGCCGTCACTCGCTTCCCGGCATCGACATCATGACGCCGGAAGCGCGGATCAGCCTGGCTGCACCCGAGCGATTCCAGGGACTCGACCGCTATGAGGCACGGCGTCGGGTCGTGGCGGAGTTCGACACCGCTGGCCTGCTCGAGCGGACCGAAGAGCACCGGCACGCGGTGGGCCACTGTTACCGCTGCGGTACGGTGGTCGAGCCGCGGCTGTCGGACCAGTGGTTCGTCCGCATGGAGCCACTCGCTCGTCCCGCTCTGGCGGCATACCGGGAAGGAACGCTGCGTTTCGTTCCGGAGCGCCGGGGCGACGACTACGAGGCGTGGCTGGAGGGCATCCGGGACTGGTGCATCTCCCGACAGCTCTGGTGGGGTCACCGAATCCCGGTCTGGTACTGCGAGGCCGCCGGCTGCGGCCAGGTCAGCGTGAGTCGGACCGATCTCGACACCTGCCCCGGCTGCGGGGGCCCAGTGCGTCAGGATGAAGATGTCCTGGATACCTGGTTTTCTTCCTGGCTGGTGCCGTTCTCCAGTCTGGGCTGGCCCGACCGCACCCGCGACCTCGCCACCTTCTATCCCGGTCATACCTTGGTCTCCGCACCCGAGATCCTCTTCTTCTGGGTCGCGCGGATGATCATGTCCGGACTCCACTTCATGGGCCAGGTTCCGTATAGGGACATCTACCTGCACGGCACCGTTCGTGACACTCAACATCGCAAGATGTCCAAGTCGCTCGGCAACGGGATCGACCCGCTGGAGGTGGTGGAGCGATACGGCGCCGACGCGCTGCGATACTCGCTGATCTCCGGCATGTCGGTCGGCACCGACGTGATCCTCGACCCCAACGATCTCGAGGCGTCATTCGCGTCTGGGCGCAACTTCGCGAACAAGCTCTGGAACGCGGGGCGATTCATCCTCTCGAACTTGAACGGGCCGACCCGACCGCTCGCCGGGAGCCATCCGCACGTTGTCCGGCGCGAGGAGCTCACGCTGGCAGACCGGTGGATCATCGCTCGGTGCGACGCAACCGTGACCGAAGCGACCGAGGCGTATCAGCGCTTGCGTCTCAATGAGGCCGCAGGAGCCATCTATCACTTCATCTGGAGTGATCTGGCCGACTGGTACATCGAGCAGGTTAAGCCTCGCCTATACGGTGATCTGCCTGGCGGCGATGTCGCTCGGGCGGTGCTGGCGCGAACGTTCGACGTGTCGCTCCGGCTGCTTCATCCCACCATGCCATTCATTACCGAGGCATTGTGGCGGCGGCTCCCAGGGCGATCCGACACGGCCTCCATTTCCGTCGCTCCCTGGCCTGCGCCCGATACCCGCGCGCATGACGACCAGGCGCTGGAGGAGTTCGGGTTGGTGCAGGAGCTGGTGAGTGCCATCCGCGCCGTGCGCGCCGAATATGGAGTCCAGCCGGGTCAGCCGGTTCGGGCGGTCGTGAGTGGAGACAACCGCGTGACAGTGGGGGCGTTGGAGCAGGAACGTTCCACGATCCTCCGGCTCGCCAAGCTGTCCGCCTTTTCGTTCGGCGAAAGCCGGGAGCGGGCGGGTGGGCACGCCGTTCTCTCCGAGGGCACGGCCGTATTCGTGCCCCTGGGCGACGCGATCGATGTGGGCCGCGAATGTGGACGGCTCGGCACCGAGGTAGACCGGCTGGTTCGGCTGGTGGAGTCACAGGAGAAGAAGCTCGGAAACGAGCAGTTCGTCTCCCGGGCGCCGTCGGATGTAGTGGAGCGTGAGCGGCAGAAGCTCGTGACCTGGAAGGAGCAGTGCGAGGTGTTGGTGAAGAAGCGGGAGCTGCTGGGGTGCGTCTGAATCGGGCGGAAGAGGCGGCACAGGCGGTAATGGCGGATCGGTCTCCCCCTGCCGTTTCCGCCTTTTCCGCTCTTTCCGCATGTTCCGCCCTTTCCGCTCTTTCCGCCTTTTCCGCCCTGTCCGCCTTCTCCGCCCTCTCCGCCTGCGCCCGCATCGAGCCCCCTCCCGGAGGACCGCCGGACCGGGCACCGCCCCGGCTCATCGCCACCAAGCCGGACTCGTTTGCTGTCCTGCCTGCGTTCAGGGGTGTGGCCGAGTTCCAGTTCGATGAGGTGGTCTCCGAGGGCGGGGCGCCCAATCGCGGCGAGGGGACCGGCGGACTCGAGAAGCTCGTCATCCTTTCACCGACCACCCGAGTCCCCGAGGTGAACTGGCACCGCGACCGGATCACGATCCGACCCAAAGAAGGATGGCGGCCGAATCGGGTATATCGAGTGCAACTCCTGCCTGGCGTCACCGACCTGAGGAACAATCGAAGCCAGGATGGTGCCGTGCTCACCTTCACAACCGGGGCACCTCGGCCCCAGAACACCCTCGGCGGTGTAGTGGTGGACTGGGCCACCGGCCGGCCCGTGCCCGGCGCCCTGGTCATCGCGAACCTGTTGCCTGACAGTCTGCCCTATCGGGGAGTGGCAGATTCGGCCGGACGGTTCTCCTTGGGGCCTCTCCCCGCCGGTGACTATATCGTTACCGGAGTGCTGGACCAGAACCAGGACCGGCGACAAGATTCGCGGGAAGGGTACGCCAGCGCCCGGGTGCAGCGGGGGAGATCCGAGGTCGGAGAGCTCTGGGCCTTCGTGCACGACACCACCCCACCCCGGATCCAGACCATCACGGTCGATGATAGCGTGTCAGCCACCGTCGCCTTTACTCAGAAGCTGGACCCGCGGCAACGCCTGAGCCCCCAGGACGCGCGGCTGCGACTCCTGCCCGACTCAGTCCCTACCGCGATTGCGTCCATCTTGCCGAAACCGATCGACGACAGTCTGAACCGGCGAACCACTCCAAGTGCCGGGGCCGTAGATACGCTGGAAGAAGGCGATTCGCTTCCTGCCCGCCGTAGACCCGAGCCAGCCCTTCGTGGTCGAGCGCCGGCTACCGGTACGCTGACCAGCCGGCCACCGCTCTTCGACCGTTTGGTTCTCAGAGTCCCCAAGCCGTGGCGCCCCGGGTCGCGCCTGGTCCTCGAGGTTCGCGGAATCAAGAATGTGAGCGGGGTCGCGGGGAATGCCGTCGGCGTCGTGGCCGTGCCGGAGAAGGCCAAGCCTACGCCCGCCGACAGCGCCCGGCTCAAGCGCGGACGGGACTCGGTGGGGGTGCGTACCCCCAGTCGACAGCCTCCCGGTCCACCGAGAAGATGACCGACAGCAGGAGGCAGCTTCCCTCGGTGGACCGACTCCTGCACCAGCCGGGGATCGAGGCGCTTCTCGAGATTGCGCCCAGGAGCGCGGTAGTGGCAGCGGTACGGGAATCGCTGGAGGCGGCGCGCAGCCGGCGCGCCGGTCCACCTGATCGGTGGGAAGAAGATGTGAGGGAGCGCTTGGCGCAGAAGACCGGAGCGACATTGCTGCCGGTGCTCAACGCCACCGGTGTGGTGCTCCACACCAACCTCGGCCGAGCCCCGCTGGCCGATGCCGCCATCCAGGCCATGATCGCGGTCGCGGGTGGCTACAGTAATCTCGAGCTCGATCTCCCCTCAGGCAGCCGGGGCAGCCGCAGCGATCATTGCCGGGCACTACTGCGAATGACCACCGGCGCGGAAGACGGCCTGGTGGTGAACAATGCCGCCGGCGCGCTGGTCCTTGCGCTCAACGAGCTTGCGGACGGCCGGGAGGTTCTGATCTCCCGCGGCGAGTTGATCGAGATCGGCGGCTCGTTCCGGATTCCCGACATCATCGCCAAGAGCGGCGCCCGGCTCCGCGAGGTAGGCACGACCAACCGCACCCACCTGGAAGACTACGATCGGGCGTTGAATGGCGCAGCAGTAATTCTCACAGTACACCGGTCCAACTTCGAGCAGCGGGGGTTCGTCGCTTCACCCGACCCCGCCGAGCTGGCTGGACTCGCCGCGGCTGCCGGAATCCCTTACCTCCACGACGTCGGGAGCGGACTGCTGGCGGATCTCTCGGCCTGGGGTCTCCGGGGCGAGCCTCGGGTAACCGATGCCCTCGGTGCCGGGGCTGGACTGGTCCTATTCAGCGGTGACAAGCTGCTCGGCGGACCTCAGGCCGGCTGCCTTGTCGGCCGACGGGATCTCGTCGCCCGTTGCCGGACCAATCCACTCGCCCGGGCCTTGCGCAGCGACAAGCTCACTCTGGCAGCTCTGGCTGCAACGCTGGCGCTCTACCAGGACCACGACCAGGCCATCCGATCGATTCCGGTCCTGACGATGCTGACCCTCGACCCGGGCGAGCTGGCCCGTCGGGCACAACGGCTTGCATCCCTCTGTCCCGCCGAAGTTCGACCCGAAACCGCGGCCGGCGAGTCGGCGGTGGGGGGCGGCGCGTTCCCCGCCGCGGTGCTTCCCACAACGCTGGTCGCCATCCAAGCCGGATCGCTGGGGCCCAACGGTCTGGCGCTCCGGCTGCGTCTGGGCGAGCCTCCGATCGTGGCCCGAGTAGCCGGTGACCGTCTCTTGCTGGACCCGCGGACCCTCCCGGAAGATTCCTTTCCCGTCGTGGCCAGGGCGATCGAAGCGGCACTACTGTCGTGAGCCGCGCCGTCTTCCTGGATCGAGACGGGACCATCATCGAAGATGCTGGCTACTTGAGGGACCCGGCGGGGATGCGTCTCCTACCGGGCGCGGCCGCGGCAATACGGCGGCTGAACGCGAGCGGCTACCGAGTGGTGGCGGTCACCAATCAGTCGGGAATCGCCCGCGGGCTCCTTTCGCTGGAGGATTATCGTTCGACCGAGCGTTGGCTGGACGAGCTCCTCGCGGATCAGGGAGCGCGGCTCGATGGTCACTATTTCTGCCCCCACCTTCCCGACGTGAGCGGACCATGCGAATGCCGCAAACCGGGCACCCTCCTATACCGGCAGGCCGCGGCCCGTTGGTCCCTCGATCTCACCCAAAGCTGGTGGGTGGGCGATCGGGTGAGAGACGCCCTTCCGGCAGAGGCCTTCGGCGCGCGGGGGATTCTGGTGCTCACCGGCGCGGGTGAGTCCGAAGCCGCGGAGGCCGAAAAGCACGGGTTCATTCAAGCTGCGGATCTAGGTGGCGCCGTCTCGATCATCCTGGGTCCTCATCCCAGCGCTCCCAGCTCATAGCGCATAGCCCATAGCCCACAGCCCCCATTAGCTTCCCCCGCCATGACTATGCGGATAGCCGTGGCCATCTCCGGGCGGGGCAGCAACCTCGAGGCGCTGCTGCGTGCTCTGGGACCCGCCACACCCGCAGAGATCGTACTGGTCGTGAGCGATCGCCCCGGAGCGGCCGGCCTGGCGCTGGCGCGCAGCCGGAGGATACCGACCGAGGTCCTTTCCGATCCGGGTAATGCCGCCGCCTGGCTGGATCCTCTCCGGCGATATGAGGCCGATCTCATCGTGCTCGCTGGTTACACGAAGCTGGTACCGGCACCGGTTGTGGCGGCATATCGCGGACTGATCATCAACATCCACCCTGCCCTGCTTCCATCCTTCGGTGGCAAGGGTATGTACGGTCGGCGAGTGCACCAGGCGGTGCTGGCAAGCGGCGCCCGCGAGACCGGCGCCACCGTTCACCTCGTGGATGAGGTCTACGACCGCGGAGCCACGCTGGCTCAGGTGCGGGTTCCGGTGCTGCCCGACGACACACCCGAGCGCTTGGCCGAGCGAGTACTCGCAGCCGAGCACCGGCTGTTGCCGGCTGTCGTACTCGCGGCCGCCCGCGCAGGCCACCCGGTCCCGTTGGCCGATACCGTGGAATCCTCATCGTGACCGCTCCATGCCTCGTGCGCTGATCTCGGTCAGCGACAAGCGCGGGGTGATCGCCTTTGCCCGGGGATTGGTGGAGCTGGGCTGGGAGATCGTCTCGACCGGTGGAACCGCAGCGGCGTTGCGCAGCGGCAAGGTCCCGGTCGTCGAGGTGGAGCAGCTCACCGGATTCCCCGAGCTCCTCGATGGCCGGGTCAAGACCCTGCACCCGGCGATCCATGGAGCACTGCTGGCGCGGCGAGAACTGCCCGAGCATATCTCGGCGCTTCAGAAGCACGGCATCTCCCCGATCGACCTGGTAGCGGTAAACCTGTATCCCTTCCAGCTCACCATTGCGCGGGAGGATGCCTCCCTCGAGGATGCGCTGGAAAACATCGACGTCGGTGGACCGTCGATGCTTCGCTCGGCGGCCAAGAACCATGAGTCGGTGCTGCCGGTCGTGGACCCGATGGACTATCCCGTCGTGCTGGACCTGCTCAAGAAGGGTGAGATCGATGCGGAGACGCGGCGAGAACTTGCGGCTAAGGTCTTCGCTCACACCGCGGACTACGATGCCGCGATCGCGGCCTATCTGACCCCAAAGACCGAGGACCTGCCCAGCCGAATGGCCGTCGCGATGGAACGGGTGCAGGCACTCCGCTACGGCGAGAATCCCGGCCAGCGGGCCGCGCTGTATGTCACGGAAGAACCGCGCGGCATGCGTGATCTCACCCAACGCCAGGGCAAGGAGCTCTCCTTCAACAACCTGCTCGATATCGATGCCGCCATGGGAACGGTGGCCTGCTGGGCCACCCGGCCAGCCTGCGCCATCATCAAGCATACGACGCCATGTGGCATTGCCGTCGCACCCTCGGCCGTTGAGGCGTTCCGTAAGGCCCGCGCCACCGATCCCGTGTCGGCATTCGGATCGGTTATCGGGTTCAATACGGTGGTGGATCGGGGAACTGCGGCGGCGATGAGCGATCTCTTTGTCGAGGTTGTGGTCGCTCCTTCGTTTCACGCGGACGCCTTGGAGGTTCTTGCCGCCAAGAAGCAGCTCCGCGTAGTCGAGCTGCCGGTGAGCGCCGGAGCCGGAGCCCTGGATTTTAAGCGAGTCCGCGGAGGCTTTCTGGTTCAGGACCAGTTTCAGTTCGACGCCTCGGAGGAAGGTTGGAAGGTCGCGACCGAACGACAGCCGAGTGAGGCCGAGTGGAACGACCTGCGCTTCGGTTGGACTGCGGTGGCGGCGGTAAAGTCGAATGCCATCCTCCTGGCCCGGGGCGAGATGGCCATCGGGATCGGAGCGGGTCAGATGAGCCGGGTAGACAGCGTATTTCTTGCGATTCACAAAGCCAGGCAGCAGGGACACGATCCGGCCGGCAGTGTCTTGGCCTCGGACGCCTTTTTCCCCTTTGCCGACAGCGTAGAACTCGCCGCCGAATCCGGCGTAAAAGCGATCATCCAACCCGGAGGCTCGGTGCGCGATGCCGAAGTCATCGCCGCCGCCGACCGGTACGGAATCGCCATGGTGATGACCGGCCGGAGACAGTTTCGGCATTGAACGCGGTGAGAAGTAAGAGGTGAGAGGTGAGAAGGAACGCCTCGCCTCCCGCGCTCTTACCTCTCACCTCTTACCTCTTACCTCTCACTTCTCACCAACATGCAGCCATGAATTCTGAGCAGCACGACCAGCCACCCTACCTTTGGGCCGTCCTGACCGCGGTCCTCGTGTTGGCCATCTATCTCACGACGCTGGCACCGACCACGGCGTTCTGGGATACGTCCGAATACATCGCCGCGGCCAAGGTGTTGGGCATCCCGCACCCACCCGGCAATCCCCTGTTCGTCATCCTGGCCCACACCTTCGGTCTCCTGCCCCTTGCGGCATCCTACGCGGTTCGCATCAACCTCTTTGCCGCCGTGACCAGTGCCGCCGCCGCGGGGCTTTGGTTCCTGGTGGCCGAGCGGTGGCTGCGGGGGATCGTATCTCAGCGGTGGGCCCGTTACGGAGCCGCGTTCGGCGGAGTCCTTGTCGGGGCGACGTCCTGGACGGTGTGGAACCAGTCCACGGTCAACGAGAAGGTGTACACCCTGTCGCTGCTCTCGATCGCGCTGGTGATGTGGCTGGTAGTACGCTGGGGTGATGACGAGCCGGGCACCCATCGCGACCGCTGGCTCGTGCTCATCGCCTACGTGCTGGCGTTGACCTCGACCAACCACCTGATGGGGGTGCTCGCGCTGCCCGCGCTCGCGGTCTATGTCCTATGGACCGACTGGCGCACCGTGCTGCGGCCCTGGGCCGTCGTCACCTTTTTCGCCCTGCTGCTGGCGGTGACCGGCGAGTGGATTGCCATGCTTCACGGCGGCGCCACCGGGGGTGTCCTCATCGTGCTGTGCCTGGTGGTCCTCGGCTACGCCCTCTGGAAAACACCCCGAGACCCGCTGGTCTATTTGGGGCTGGCCGCTGTGGTAATCGGAATCTCGTTGAACTATTTCTGGCTGCCACTCCGTGCCGCACAATACCCACCCATCAACGAGGGAGAGCCGGTCGGGTTCCTGAGTCAGGCGCTGCAAGACGTGTTGAATCGCGTTCAGTACGGCAAGCCGCCGCTCTCGCAACGTCAAGCGAGCTTCACTGCCCAGCTGGCCAACTTCTGGCAGTATTTCTCCTGGCAATTCGCCCGCGACTGGGACCGCCTGGGAGCGGCCGCCACCGCCCTGTTCACCGTGCTCGGACTGACTGGGCTGTGGGAGCTGTGGAAGCGGGATCGCCGCGCCGGGATCGCTGGGGTGGCGCTGCTGGCGACGCTCTCCGTCGGGCTGGTGTACTACATGAACTTCAAGTACGGCTTCTCCCAGTACCCGGGCGAGCCATCGCTCCCGCGCGAGGTGCGCGAGCGCGACTATTTCTTCGTCGGCTCCTTTGCCGTATACGGGGCCTTCGTGGCGCTCGGCTTTGGGGCGCTGATGCGGAGAATCGTCGAGTTCTTGCGTGACCGCGGGACCAACGCGAGCCGGTGGGCCGCCGCCAGCCCCATTCTTGCGCTCGCGCTGATCCCTCTTCTCGGAAACCGGATCACCGCAAGCCGGGCGCACGAGACGACTCCTCGAGATTTTGCCTCCGACATCCTTCAGTCGGTCGAGCCGTACGGGATCCTCATCACGGCGGGAGACAACGATACGTTCCCGCTCTGGTACGCTCAGGAGGTGGAAGGTATCCGGCGCGATGTGACGCTGGCGAACCTCTCGCTCATGAACACCCGGTGGCATCTCCGCCAGCTTCGTCGGCGGGAGACGCCGCCCTTCGACCCCTCCAAGGCGGCCGCGCTCTGGAAGCCCCGTCCGGAGGAGCCCGGCGTCCCGCTCACGGACTCAACCCGCTCCTCCGCCAAGTCCCTGACCAGTTGGTCTCAACCCACCGAGCCGGTTTTCAGCTTGTCGGAGACTCAGCTCGACAGCTTGCCCGAAGCCATGCAAGTGCCCTCCAAGGGAGGGGTGACATTCGACCGCCTCA
>DASXRM010000076.1:0-2031 GCA_036506575.1 Gemmatimonadales bacterium
CGATCAAGCCCGCGGCCCACGTCGCCAGCAGCAGCATCAGCGACAATGGAGCGTACAAACTCAGGAAGCTTTCACGCCGCCGCGGGTTGCGCACTATTTTCAGCGCCAGCCCCCAGACCAACCAGAGCAGGCGGAAGTGAACAACGGTGAGCCGGACGCGGCGCGTCACGCGGCGCGGGAGCACGACCGCCTCAAAGGCGTCCCAGAGGATGAGCAGGATGAGGACCGCGCCGGCAGCGGCAATCAGTGCCATCTTATCCAGGCCGAACGGCCGTCGCCCGAGTGCTATTCCGAGTTTCGACAGCGGTGGAGGGCCGTTTTGCTCTCATCGTGCAGGATACTGGGGTGGCGGCCCCCACGCATCCGGTCGCCACGGATTTGGCGATTTCGCCACATGTTACTCGATCGGCGGAAACCCCTGCAGCGCGCGCACGTACATGACCTGGCCGATGTGATAGCTCTCGTGCGGCAGGTGGTACACCAGACGCTCGAGGGTCTCGCTGGTCTGCATCGCCTCGAGGATCTTGCGGTAGGATTCCGCGAATACCGCCCGCGTTTCACCCCAGGCGCGTTCGCTGACGTCCACCGGCTCCTCCCAGTTGCGCCGGTCCACTTCTTCCTGCGGCGGTTTGTCACCGGCGAGCGCCCGCAGCGTGTACTCCTGCCAGAAGATGATGTGCGTCACGATCTCCCAGATGGAGTGGCGGTCGGGATCGGGCTTCCACGCGGCCTGCCGCGCCGACAGACCGTCGACGGCGCTCGCCCAAGGCGCGTACCAGATGCCGTCTTTCCACGCTTCGCTCCACATCCGCACCAGCGTGTCTCGATCCATGGTCATTCATCCCTCGCCTGAGTGACCGCTTGTGCTCTGACCTTCAGATCCCGAATCTGGGCGGCGGTGGTGGCAATTCTATCGAGGAGGTCCCGCTGGGCTTCGATCCCCGCTCGGATCAGCCACGCCGCAGCCGCGCTGCGAGTCTCATGAACACCGGCGTCGATCAGCAAATCAATTGCCTGAATGGTCCGGCGATCCACCCGAACCCCCACAACCCGATCGCGGACGGTTTCTGCCACAAACATATGATAACATGAAAAGAAATTACATGCAATCTAAAGTCTTGGCAATAGCAGATCTACTATCCTCTGAAGGTCCTCCTCAGAAAAGTAATGCAGGTGGATAGACCCCTTCCGCCGGCTCCCCTCGAAGGTCGCCTTGGTCCCGTAGGCTCGAGATAGCTCCTGGGCGATGCCGGCCAGCTCAGGATCCATCCGGCTGCGGGGTATTCCACGTGGAATAGTCCCCCTGGCAAGCACCTCGGCTTCCCTCACCGAGAGACCACGGCGCTCGATCCTCTCCCACAGCCGGACTCTCGCCGTCTCATCAGGAATCGCCAGAAGCGCCTTGGCGTGACCTTCGCTGATCCTCCCAGCCTCCAGGCTCGCCAGCACCCGAGTGGGGAGCCCCAGCAGGCGCAGCGCGTTGGCCACGGAGGGCTGGCTCTTCCCGACCCGCTCCGCCACCTGCTCTTGCGTCATGCCGAACTCGTTGACAAGCCTTCGGTAGGCCCTCGCCCGCTCGACGGGGTTCAGATCCTCGCGCTGCAGGTTCTCGACCAGCGCCAGCTCGAGCGCTTCCTGGTCGGTCATGGCCCGGACGACGGCCGGAATCGTCTCCAGGCCGGCGGCCTGGGCTGCCCTCCAGCGGCGCTCGCCGGCCACCACCTCAAACCCGCCGGCGGTAGGCCTCACCATGATGGGCTGGAGCACTCCGTGCCGCCGGATGGAGTCGACGAGAGCCTCCAGCTCCGACGGATCCATGCTCTGTCGAGGCTGAGACGGGTTCGCCCTGAGGCTGGCGATCGGCACTTCTGACGGCTTTTCCTCATGCGCCGCCGCCCCAGGGATCAGGGCACCCAGGCCCCGACCGAGACCGCCCCGGCGACTTCGGTTAGTCCACTGCGGCTGGTTGTCCGACACGCGACGCGACCTCCTTCGCAAGCGCCATGTAGGCTACCGCGCCTTTCGACGCGG
>DASXRM010000077.1:0-18418 GCA_036506575.1 Gemmatimonadales bacterium
GCCCGAGGACCTTGTCGCTCCAGCCAGCCGCGATACTGGGTGTCGTATTCCGCCGCCAAGGAGGTCTGCGAAGCAGTGCCCATCATGGGGGTGCCGCCTTCCGTCGAACTGGTCTGCCGAACTCGTGGCCGATGCGGCCGATATCCGCAGTCACCCGGTCCCAATTGTAGTAGGTCTCCACCGCGCGGCGGCCGGCGGCGCCCAACCGGGCAGCGAGCGCTCGGTCATCCAGCAGGCGGCGCACCGCACCGTAGATCCCGTCGGGCTGGCCAGCGTCAACCAGCAGCCCGGTCTCTCCCTCGCGAACTGCTTCGGGAATACCCCCGGTTCGCGCCGCCAGCACCGGTAGCCCACACGCCCCGGCTTCAACCAACGAAATACCGAAGCCTTCCACCCTCTGATCCATCAGCCGGGATAGCCCCAGGTAGACCTCGGCGCAATTGTAGAGTCCGGGAAGATCACCATCGGGCACGTCTCCCAGGAAGCGCACTCGATCGGCCACTCCGAGAGCGTGCGCAAGATTTTCCAATGCAGGACGCTCATCGCCGGACCCGACGACTGCATATCCGAGATCGGGGTACTCGTTCGCGAGTTGTGCCAGCACCCTGAGCCCGGTATCGATCCCCTTGTGTCGGGTGAGGCGCGCAACGGAAAATAACCACCGGCGAGGGCCGAGACCGTAGCGGACGCGAATTTCAGCCTGGTCCAGCCCGGGACGGAAGAAGACCGGGTCGGCACCCAGGGGTACCGTCTGAACGCGGTCCTCGCCACGGGGGACCTTGAGATCTTGTAGGACGGCGCGGCAGAGATCGGCGGTCCAGCCGCTGTTGGTGACCAGGATCGATGCCGAGTCGAGCAAGGCGCGGGCCGTACGGCGCTTGAGCAGTGACCGGTGGGCCTGACGACGCAGGATGAGCAGATCGCCACCGTGCAGCAGTATCCCGTAGGGGACTCCGAGGCGGCGCTTCGCCCATCGCGCGGGATATGCCGCCGGCTTGACGTTGCCGCACCAGATGAACTCGACCGGAAGGGATCCGGCCAGCGCCGCGACTCGTCTGGACCAGAGCAGCATGCCCTGTAAGGTGCGGAGTCGCCGGGCCGCGATCGGCAGGCGATCTACAAGATTGGGGAACTGCTGATCCGTGGCGGCGCCATCAGGGTGGTGCCCCGTGGAGACAACCAGCGATCCGCGCGGATAGCGCTTGGCCAGTTCTCCCATCCATCGTGCGATGCCGCCGCCCATGGGAGGAAAATCGTAGCTGAGCAGGAGCTGAAGGCCCATTGCCAATCTATTGCAGCAGGGGACGCAGCAAGGACATGAAGCGTTCGGCTGCGACGGGAATCATCAGGTCGGACACCGCGGCCGGATCCGGGGGACCATCATCGAGCGCGCCGCTGACCGCGTGCACCAGCGCCGGATCATCATCGAGTTGAACGAGGTGCGCGGCAGCGCCAACAAACTCCCGATGCGGGGGGATATCGGAGGCCACAACTGGGGTGCCGGATGCGATCGCCTCCACCGGCGTGAGGCCGAACCCTTCGAAACGGCTGGGACAGACGACCACCTGGGCACGGCGATAGGCATCCGCAACGCCGCGGTCGTCGACCCGGGTGTCGATCCGGCAGTCCACCCGCAGTGCACGCGCGAGCTGCTGGAGTGGCTCCAGCTCGGGGCCTCGACCGATCAGGCGGACCTGCACCTTCCGTCCAATCTGGCTGGCAACGTGGAGCGTGGCCGCGTGATTCTTGTGAGCCTTGAGTCGGCCGACCGTAAGCAGGGTAGGCGGAAATTCTTTGGGCCCGTTGGCCGGCCGGAACCGCTCGGAATCATAGCAATACGGAACTCGACGACACGCCGTGCCGAAGCGGCTCCGCACCAGCTCGGCGGTCATTCGGCTGGGAACCCAGATCTCGTGAGCCTGCGCTGCGATGTAGCGGAGGCGGCTGTAGTACCCCCGCCGCTGTCCGAAGCCACCGCTCAGGCGAGGAAGGCGAATGAGGTGACCGCCGAGCGGCAGGACGGGATCGTAGGATCCGGACCCGGTTGCCTTCGGCGGGAGATCCCAAATGTAGAGTACCAGCGGGCAACCCCACCGGCGCGCGTACTGCCAGGCGCTCACGGCCGTCGTGCCACTCATCGAAAGCGCAAGACGCGCGCGCTCCGCTCCATCCAGGGCGATCGAGAGCCCTCGCCTTCGAAGCGCGGTGGCGAGGAGCGCGGCGTAAGAGTTCGGTGCGAACCAGCGAATGTCATTCACCGCCGACGGATCACCTGCTCGAGGGCAGCCTCATAACCGTCGATCATGCGCGCCAGCGAAAACTCGGATTCGATGCGGCGTCGTGCTGCGGCGCCCAGGGCAGCCCGGCGAGCGTGATCTTTCAGTAGAGCGGCGATGGTTGCGGCGATTGCTCCCGAATCGTCCGGCGGCACCAGGACGCCCGAGGAGCCATCCCGGCCGAGCAGCTCGCCAGTGCCGCCCGCATCTACCGCAACCACCGCTCGAGCGCAGGACATGGCCTCACCCACCGCGTTGGGAAAGATTTCCTGGAGCGAGGGATGAACGACCAGATCAGCCGCCGCGAGCGCGGCCACCACGTCATCTATTTCAAGCAGACCGGTGAAGCGCACCGGCAGACCACAGGCTTCCGCAAGACTGCGAAGCTCCGGCCCGCGGGTACCGTCGCCACACACCACATAGATGAGATCGATCCCCCCGCGACGCACCCGGTCGAGGGCGTCAATGGCGACCTCGTGGCCCTTGTTCCGTTCCAGCTTGGCGGAGGTGAGAGCGACGAGAGCATCGCCGGGGATGTTCCACTTTCGCCGGAATGCCTTGCCGGCTTCGGGCCGAGGCGCGAAACGAGCGGTATCGTACCCGTTGGGGACTCGATATCCTGGCACCCGGGCGACCCAGGCCGCGTGTCGTAGCGCATCCTCCTGAATAAAGAGCGACTGAAAGACGCAGGCCGCCACTCGTCCCGAGTACAGCCGGTCGGCGAGATGATTGCGGGGACGCCGGTAGTTGAGGTTGTAGCGATAGACGATTTTGGCATCGTGGAGCAGGGTGGCCAGCGCGGCGATCCGGAGGTCTCGCGGCGTGTCCACCACGATGGCTTCCGCCGCAACTCGACGCAGCGCACGCAGGAGGGCCCACACCTCTCGAGGACCGGTATTGCGGCCCGGAATCTCAGTGACCGGAAGTCCTTCGGCGGTCAACCGAGCGCTCAGACCCGGAGCGGTCGTGATGAGCTGCGCCAGGTGCCCGCGCTCGCCGAGCCCCCGGGCGAGCTTTGCGTAGCTGGCACCGGACCCTCGCCATCCCTTTGCCGACGTCAGGAGAGCGATACGCATGGGCCAGCTATAATACCCGCATGCGCATCGTGGTGCTCGGAGCGGGCGGAGCCTGGAAAACGGAAGCTTCGATCGTTCGTGCGGCCCGAACCCTCGGACATGACTGCCGCCTGGTGAATACCGTCGCCTGGTCGCGGTGTGCGGGCCCCTTGGCTGGTCGGATCGTGAAGTATCTCGTCGAAGGGTTTGAGCCTGAATTCCTGATCCTCACCCGGCACGCCATAGACGTAGGTGAATCGAGACTCCGAGCATTGACTCGCAGCCGAGCTGCTGTCTTCTGGTATTTCGATCCTCAGCCAAAAGAGAAGGTTCTTGCGCTGGGTAGGCTGGTCGGGAGAATGTGCATCACGTATTACTCGCAGCTGGAACGCTATCGTGCTGCGGGAATTGACGAGGTTGCCTTCCTGCCCCAGGGCGTCGATCCCGAGGTCGACGCTCCCGCTGACTCCGCTCCTCCCCAGTTCGAGTGCGATACGTCGTTCGTCGGCTCCGGCCAGTATTCCTACCGATACACAGTCCTACGAGCCGTGGCTGCCGTAAGCCGGCTGCAGATCCGTGGACCCGGCTGGGACGCTGCCCCCGCGGACTTGCCGATCGCCGGCGGGCCGGTGCACGGGAGACGACTGGCGCAGGTAATCCGCGGGGCAGCGATTTGCCTCGGCGCGAGCGCGCATCGAGAACAGGATTGGGATCGCGCCTCCGCCTCCAATCGGATGTGGAAGATACTGGGTTGCGGCGGGTTCTACCTCGGCCGGTTAGTGCCGGGCATCGAGAGCTTCGCGAGCGACGGGGTGCACTGCGCCTGGTATAGAGACGCGGCGCACGCGGCCGAGTTGAGCCGGCTTTATCTGCGTGACCCTGAGAAGCGGGAGCGCATCGCACGGGCCGGGCGCGCCCATGCGCTGGCTCACCATACCTACGCGCACAGACTCGGGTTGCTCCTTGCGGGTGAAGGCTATCCCCTTCCGACAATTTTGTAGTTCCTGAACTCGAACACGCGCACACCCGTCAACCGTTCGATGGCGCTGGAGAGGTAGTAGCGGAGAAATCGCCAGCGAAACCGGCGTGGCTCGATGACCCGCTCGGGATCGTGCCGACGGGCTTCGATCCATCCGTGGGCCACGCCCGGATGAGTGCCGGCAAATCGCCGGATCCCCGGGATCCAGGCGAGCAGCGGACGGTTCTCGTCGGCGTTGCGCCAGGGATACATGGTGCGTCCCAAGGCGCGTTTCTCGCGCAAGGCCTGGGTCGGCCGGGCCCAGCCGTAATGAAACATCTCGGCCCCGGTGAGCCGCGCCCGAATCTTTCGGTGATCAGGTCCGACCCGGAAGCCCTGAGCCCCCTGGTAGGGACGGATGTCCAGCTCCGGTGCCAGCCGCACCACCCTCACCTCGCGACGGTACCAGCGCCGGTGGGTGGCAATGGTATCGAAGCCGCCGTAGAAGTGAACGTAGCGGACCAGGAGTCCTTCGATGCGCTGATCGTCGTGATAACGCTGGATGGCGGCGGCTAGCTCATCGACGCCACGTTCATGGAGCACTTCATCGGCCTGGATGTACACGCCCCAGGGGTGGTTGCAGGATCGCATGGCGCGGTGGGTTTCCAGCCCGAGCACGCTGTTCCGCTGGCTCATGTCCCACTCGCTTTGAATGATACGAATCTTGGGATCCGCGATGGAGTGGACCAGATCGAGCGTCTCGTCTTCGGAGCGGCCGACATTCACGACCACCTCGTCACACAGGGGGAGAATCGACCGGATGCTGGCCTCCACGGGGAAGTCGAGCTTGATCGCATTTCGAACAAGGGTAAAGCCGGAGACTTTGACCACGGGAGCTCCAGTGGTGAGTCGGACGAGAAAATCTGGCCAGGGCCGAGGGACCGGAGCAAGCTTAGGTAACACAACAGAGCGACCGGTACAGCTCCGCCGTACGCTTCACGGTACGCTCGAGGTGGTAGGTCTCCCGCGCGGTATGACTGGCGGCGGCGCCGAGCCGGTTGGCTCTGGTTGGGTCGGCTAGAAGCTCCTCGATCGCCCGGGCCCACGCACTCGGGTCGAGAGGCTCCACCAGCCGGCCATCGACACCGTCCGTGATGAGGTCGAGATTACCCGCCGCTGCTGACGCGAGCACCGGTTTGCCGAGAGCCATCGCCTCGAGGAGGGCCTGAGAGACCCCTTCCATGCGCGAGGGCAGCAGTACCAGCTCCAACAGCTCGTAGAGAGGACGTACCTCAGGAAGGAAGGGAAGCAGAACCACTGCGTGGCGAGCAGGGATTCGTTCGATCAAGCTCCCCAGACCGCTGTTCGGTTCCACTCCGGCCAGCACGAGTCGCAGCGGCACACTCACTCGGTCGAGCGCTCGTAACACTACTTCGTGATCCTTCAGCCTCGCGACGATTCCAATGGTTCGGCGGGATGGCTCCCAGCCGATTCGAGCTCGCCATTCATCAACGGCGTTGCCTGGAAAGGGAGCATCCACCCGATCGAGGACGAGCCCATTGGGGATGACTACGAGCTTATTCCGGGGCGTGCCCCGTCGGGCGAGCGCCTCACCAATCGCACGACTCACCGCCACCACCCGAGTGGCGATTCGGCTGACGAGCCAGTTCTCGATCGGCAGGGTTCGCGGCATCTGCCGGCGAGTGACGATGAGCGGTACCGGTAACCGGCCGATCAGGGCCAGCCAGGCCAGGGCCTTTCGGTCGCGCGAGCTCTGCGAATTCACCAGGTCGACCGGATGGCGGGCGAGGAGTGCGGCCAATGCGGCGGCATTGGCCCGGTTGCGCCGTGGCCAGAGACTAACGGAGTGCACCTCAAGCCCGCCGGAGCGCGCCAACGCCTCCACCTCGGAGGCAGGAGGGCAGACGAAGCGGATGTGCAGCCCCACCGCGGCCAATCCGAGGCTCAAGTGGAGCGTCGAGGTCACCGACCCGGCACCGCTGCCTTGATGAAGCACCTGCATGACGCGGAGTGTCACGCGCGGGCCCAGTTGGCGACCGGCAAAGCCGGCCGATACATTGCGGCCGCATGCACATCGCGCTCTACTCTCCCAGCCTGCTTCCAACGCGCGGTTACGGAGGGACGCAGCGGGTAGTGGTCTGGTTGGCTCGAGGATTGGCGGAGCTGGGCCATCAGGTGACGCTGCTCGCGCTCTCCGGCTCGCGGATACCGGAGGCTCGGCTGATCGAGCTGGCCGCCGGTGAGACCGGTCGTCCCGGATTTGATCTGACCCGCTTCCTTCCCGACTCCATCGACATACTGCACGCCCACGTCCGCCTCAACACGGCTCCGAGGCACCCGCACGTCTTCACTCTGCATGGCAATCGGGCAGAAGGAAGGACTGCTCCGCCGAATACGATCTTTGTCAGTGCCGATCACGCAAGGCGGCATGGCGGAACTGCGTTCGTCTACAATGGGGTGGACCCGGCCGAGTTCGTCTTTCGGTCTCGGAAGGCGGATTACGACCTGTTTCTCGGTCGGTTGCACAGCGTCAAAGGTTACCGCTGGGCCATAGAGGGGGCCAAGCGGTCTGGCAGGCGGCTGGTGGTGGCCGGCGGTTGGCGCCCCAGCCTGCGCCGGGCGCTTCGGTTTGTGGGCTCGGTCGATGGGGCCCGGAAGGCGAACCTTCTCGCAAATGCCGCCTGCCTCTGGATGCCGGCACTCTGGGACGAGCCGTTCGGCCTCACGCTGATCGAAGCGATGATGAGTGGGACGCCGGTATTGGGGACCCGGCGCGGAGCGCTGCCCGAAATCGTTGCGCCGGAGGTTGGTGCGCTGGGTGACACCCTCGACGACCTGGTGCGGCTCAGGGCGTCTGTCGAGGGGTGCGATCCGCAGGTCTGCCGCGCTCGGGCGGAGCGCTGGTTCAGTCATAGGGCGATGGCGCAGGAGTACGTGCGGATGTACCAGCATTATCTGACGACGGGTAACCTCACTCACGGCAGGCCAGCCCCGTAATTCAGCCACTAGACCGGAGAAGCCCTATCGGCCGCCCCCCGTGCCTCGCTTCGGGCGAGCCGCCCAGCGATCAACATGGGGTGGGGCGGAGCAGACGACGCGGGTAGGGGTTCGCAGGCAGGCTCCCAGGGGCTAGGGCGGAGTGGTTGTCGCGGAGCCTGCCGGAGGCCCCTGCCCGTGGCGGCTGCGCGGGGAAGGGATGGAGCTCCGCCACTACACTCGTTCGCTGTGGGCGACCCGCAGCCTTCCGGCCGCTGCAGGGCGCTGCGTCAGGTGAGATCCAGCACAGAGGCGAGCGCGCCCTGACGCGGCCTCCAGGTTCGCGGCTCGCCCGCCGCACCACCATCCGGTTGCCACAAGTACGTGCGGCGGAGCAGACACCACGGGTATAGGTTCGATGCCAGGGTCCCAGGGGATGGGCAGAATTCCGCGACCACTCCCGCCAGTTCGCTGTGGGCAAGCCTGAGTTAAGGGGGTCACAGCTCAGCGGGGACGACCGACTCCTCGCTCCGGAACTGGAGATCGTACAGCCGCCGATACAGTCCGCCGGCGCGGAGCAGCTCATCATGAGTGCCCCGCTGAACGACCCGCCCGGCGTCGAGCACCACAATTTCATCAGCATCGCGCACCGTTGCGAGGCGGTGGGCAATGACCAACACGGTTCGCTGCCGCATCAGCCGCTCGATCGCCTGCTGCACCAACCGCTCCGATTCGGTGTCCAGCGCGCTCGTCGCCTCGTCGAGGATAAGAATCGGCGGGTCTCGAAGCAGCGCTCGGGCGATCGCGATCCGCTGCCGCTGGCCACCGGAGAGCCGAGTTCCCCGCTCGCCCAGCAGTGTGTCATAGCCTTGGGAGAGCACGGCTATGAAACCTGCCGCGTTCGCCGCGCGGGCAGCCTCCTCGACCTGCTCGCGTGTCGCCTCCGCCGAGCCGTAAGCGATGTTCGCGTGCACCGTATCATTGAGCAAGACAGTGTCCTGGCTCACGACTCCCATGATGGACCTGAGCGACCGCCGGGTCAGCCGGGTGAGGGGCACGCCATCCATGAGGATCTGGCCGCTGCTGGCATCGTGGAATCGGGGGAGCAGGTCAGCGGCGGTGGTCTTACCGGCGCCGGACGGTCCGACCAGCGCGACTACCTTACCGCGGGGCAGCCGGAACGAGACGTCACTCAGGACCAGATCGCCGTCGCCGTAGCGGAACGAGACCCGATCGAAGACGATATCCCGCTCGAAGTGGGCCAGCTCCTCGCCGGGGCGATCGACTTCCGTCGGCGGCTGGTCGAGGAACTCGAACACTCGTTCCGCGCTCGCGAGTGTGACCGCCATCGCGGCCGGAAACGAGGCGATCGTCTTGAGCGGTGAGGAGAGCTTGAGGGCCGCCATCAGGAACACAATGATGGCCTCCGGCGCGAGCGGCGCGGGAAGACCGACGAGCCCGGGCTTGGTGCCGGCCCAGATGATCAGAATCACCAGGAACCCGGAAAAGACTTCGGTCAGTGGACTCGTCAGCGAGGAAAAGCGCTGAGTTCTGATGACTCGCTTGCGGTAGCGCTCCGTCTGAGCCGCAAAACGGGAGCTTTCCCGCCGCTCCTCGCCATAGGCTCGTATCAATCGGATGGCGCCAAGTCGCTCGGTGACGGTGGCCGTGATCTCGCCACGCTCCCGAGCCCGCGCCTGCGCGTGACTGCGCAGACGGCGCAGCAGTGCCTGGAGCCCCAGCACCAGGAAGGGCACAAAGGCGAGCGTCAACAGCGTGAGCCGGATCGAGATCTGGCTCAGGATGACGAGTGTCGTCGCCACGACCACTAGATTTTGAAAGAAGGACACCAGCGAAGCCGTGATCACCGTCTTGCTCTGGTCTACCTCGGTGATCAGGGCCGAGATGAGCTGCCCAGCCCGGGTGCGCTGGAAAAAGCCGAGGTCCAGCGTAAGCAGATGTGCGAACAGCCGAGATCGGAGGTCGCGCACCAATCCTTCCTGGGCCCGGACCGAAATCTGGGTAGACGCATAACTCAGGGCGTTCTTGAGCAGGAGCCCGAGCGCCAGGAGAATCACCAACCTGCCCGCGGCCTGGCCCGGGGTCAGTCCGGCAATCAGTGGCTCGATCACCCGGTCCACAAACGCTTCGAGCCGGGTGGAGCCGGTGCGGAGTTGGCCGGCGGTGCCGAAGAGATGCTTCAACAGCGGAATCAGAATGACCAGGGTAAAGCCATCGAGCAACGAGGCAAGGAAGGTTGTCGCCAAGCCGAGCCCGAGGAGACCACGGTATGGCCTGATGAGCCGGAGCAGCCGCAGCTCAGGCCGCACGGCTATCCCTGCCGGTGGGTGAGCAGCGCAATGGGAAGAAGCACCTCTTCGGGCGACACGCCGCCATGCAGGAACGCGCCGCGATAACGAGCTTGATACTCCCGGAGTTTGGTCGGGTACACGAAGAACCGATCTCCGGTGGCCAGAAGGAGCCGGGTCCCTGGCGTCCGCATCGGTAGGCCGAAGCTGGGCAAGTCATCGACCACCACGGCTGAGTCGGGGTCCTGAGCCCGAAGATCCTCTCCGAATTTGTATCGTAGGTTTGAGGTCGTGTCCCGCTTGGCGAAAACCGTGGCCGGCGTGTGACAGTGGATCGAGCCGTGATCCGTCGTAAGGAGCACCGGGACTCCCCGGCGCTCGGCCTCGCGCAATGCGTCCCACAGCGGCGAGCGCTCGAACCAGGTTCGGGTGAGGTTCCGCAGGGCCGATGTGTCGCGGGCCACCTCGAAGAGCGTCGAGTTTTCGGTCCGCCCATGGGTGAGTTGATCGATGAAGTTGAAGACCAGTGCGGTCACCCCGTCCTGAGCCAGGTGGGCGGGCAGTCGCTTGAGCAGTCCCTCCCCATCGGCTGCGGTAAAGACCTTCTCGTAGTGGACCGGCACCGCCCGCCCGGTGAGCTCCCGCATGTGCTCACCCAGCAGTTCGGCCTCATGGGAGTTGAGACTCGCGTCCTCGTGGTCGTTCCACCAATGGGGATAGCGGGCCTTGATCTCGGCGGGAAAGAGGCCGCTGAAGATGGCGTTTCTGGCGAAAGGGGTCGCGGTCGGAAGAATCGAAAAGTAGTGGGCGGTCTCGATGTCGAAGCGGGCGCTGATGAGTGGGCGGATCATCGCCCACTGGTCCAGGCGGAGACAGTCCACGACCACGAGCATGACTCGTCCGTGCATGTCGAGCACGGGGCGCAAGAATTCGGCGCCGATGTCCACCGACAGCGGAGGGCGGTCGCTGTCGCCTGCATGGAGCCAGTTGGCGTAGTTCCGCTGCAGATAGCGGGCGAAGTCCTGCCGGAGGCTGTCCTGCAGCGTCCGCAGTGCGTCCTGGAGGCCGGGCTCATCCGCCTGGCCGAGCCGAACCTCCCACTCAGCGAGCTCCACGACCAGCTCCACCCACTCCCGCCAGGCCAGAGGTCCGCCTCGCCGGGCTTCCAGCTCGCGGAAACGGGTCGCAAAGTCGCGCGACAGCCGCTGCTGGCGGATCCGGTCGCCCTCCAGCAGCCGGGTAACCACGGAGAGGATCTGGCGGGGATTGACCGGCTTGATGAGATAATCCGAGATCTCGACCCCAATGGCGTCCTTGAGCGTGTCGGGCTCCTCGCTCTTGGTGACCATGACGACCGGCATGCTGTGATCGATGGCGCGGATGGCCTGGAAGAGATCCAGCCCGCGCCGGCCCGGCATCTGCTCATCGAGCAAAACCACGCCGTAAGGCTGGCGCTGGAGGAGCACCAGTGCGTCATCCCCGTGCGTGCTGGTCTCCACCGCAAACCCCTGTTCTTCCAGAAACAGAATGTGCGACGTGAGGCTCTCGACCTCGTCGTCGACCCACAGAATGCTTTTAGGGCGAGGCATGCTATCAAACCTAAAAGCGTGAGCGGTGAGCGGTAAGCAGTGAGCCGAACATTCCTCCCTTCCCCCGCTTACCGCTTACTGCTCACTGTTTACCGAAGTAGCTTCTCCCCGTGCTTGAGCAACCCACCGCCCCGAATGTCCTGGCCGTGCGCTTCAGCTCCATCGGCGACGTCCTCCTGACCACTCCATTGCTTCGCGCGATCCGGCACCGGCATCCAGCGTCCCGGATCACCGTGCTCACGAAGGAAGCGTTGGTCCCCCTGCTGAGCCAAAACCCGCACCTGAGCCGGGTAATCGGCATGGAGCGAAAACACTCCCTGACCCGGGTAGCCTCCGAGCTGCGGGGCGGCCGCTACACTCACCTGCTCGACCTCCACGACAGCGTGCGCAGCCGGATGCTTCGCACCTTGGTGCCGGGCAGATGGACTACATACCCCAAGCATCGAGTGGCGCGAGCGCTTCTGATCTACACCAAGCGAAACCGTTATCGGGACACCAGGCCGGTGGCCGAGCGCTACTTCACGGCGGCTCGTGATCTCGACGTGGTACCCGACGGCGAGCCGCCGGAGCTCTTCTTGGCGCCGGAGGCCAAGCGCAAAGCAACCGATTGGCTCAGGACAGCGAATTTGGCGCAAGACCGTCCCATGATCGCCATCGCCCCTGGAGCCGCGCATGCCACCAAGCGCTGGCCCCTACCGCACTGGCGCAATCTGGTCGACCGGATCGTCGCCGGGGGATTCGATATCGCCGTCGTGGGCAGTGACGATGACGCGGCGCTCGGGACCGCGCTGGCCGAGGGCGCTCGGGGGCGGGTGGCGAGTGCGGCAGGCGTCTTCGGACTGCAAGGGACTGGAGCGGTGCTCCAACGAGCCGCGGCCCTGGTGTCGGGCGATACCGGTGTGATGCATATGGCCACAGCGGTCCGGACCCCGGTAGTGGCTCTCTTTGGACCGACGGTCAGGGCCTTTGGGTTCTTTCCCTACACTGCTGGAGCCGATGTAGTGGAGCTCGCCCTGCCGTGCCGGCCTTGCAGCAGCAAGGGTGGCCCCCACTGCCCGCTGGGTCATCACCGCTGCATGGTGGAGATCAGCCCCGATTTGGTGCACGACGCGCTCCGCCGGAGCATTTCGTGAACGGGTGGGATCCCGCGGCGAGCGCACTGCTCTCCCTCCTCACCCAGACCGGAAGGGGGCCCAAGCGGGGGGGAATCTTTGCGCTCTGGCTGACGCTTCGGGTCGCTCAGGATCTGCTCCTGGATCCTCCTCCACTGGAGCGGGCCCACCGTCGCCGGGTTCAAGCGCTGGAACAACGACTGTCGAGCATCACCATGCCTCCTCCACTCCGCCGGGCGCTCGCAACTGCCGTGAGTCAGCTTAGGGAGGTACGGCGTGACACGGTGCCCCAGGTTCTGAGCCAGTTGGTTGCCCCGGCGCGTGAAACCGGGGGTCCCGAGGCGGGAGACGCGCTGGCCCTGGCGGCCCGACAAGCACGCCAGGCCGTTCGCTGAGGGTTCGCTCTCCCCCCGATTGTGCGCCATGGTATACTGAGCCATGCCCCGCCCGACCAAGCGTGCGGTACGCGCCTCCGATACGCTGCTCGAAACCCTCGTCGCTCAGATCGATGCCCGATCGAGTGACAAGCCCGCGGCCGATACCGTTGCAACCGGCTTTGCCTCTCTGGACCGCAGGTTGGGTGGGGGCCTCCGTCGCAAAGATCTAGTAGTCTTGGCCGGAGATGTCGGCAGCGGGAAATCGGCGCTCGGGCTGGCTATCGCGATCCGGGCCGCGACGGCGGCGGTCCCCACCATGTATTTCTCGGGGGAGATGAGTCCGGACCGGATCTTCGAGCGGGCGCTGGCGCTCGAGGGGCGGGTCGCTATCGACGACTTGCGCCAGGGCCGACTGGACGACGCCGCCCGGGCCTCCGTGGGTGCGGCCGCAGTGCGGCTCCGTCACCACCCCCTCGTCGTTCGTCCACTCCTCGGTAAGGACTTCGAAGAGGTCCGTACCGCACTCGACATCGTCCCTCGACGACAGCTGCTCGTAGTCGACTCGCTTCAGCTCACGGGGCCTCCCCACCCCGCGGCTCGGCTGCAGGAGCGAGTCGCCTTAGCCGTCCGATCGCTCAAGGCACTCGCGGTCGAACGGGATCTGGTTGTGCTGGTCCTGGCGCAGCTGCCGCATCATCGCGCCAATCGGCCGGACCCCCGTCCGGCGCTCGATGACCTGGGCGCGTTCGGCGCCATCAAGCAAAATGCCGACGTAATCCTGATGATCTATCGGGAAGAGATGTACTGCCCCGGGCAAGGGGTGGAGGGCGCAGCCGAGCTGATTGTGGCCAAGAATCGGAACGGGCCAACCGGTTTCGTGGACCTATACTTCTATCCCCGGTGGCTGCGGTTTGTCGATATGTTGGATGCCGACTGAAAGGAGACGTTAACTCTGCCTCGGACCGGTCCGCTTCGAGGTTGTATCCGGTTTGGGCTGGGACTTGACCGAGTCGGGGATGACGACTGCTCCGGTGAGCTGGACCATCGTGCCGGAGCGATCGGTGGCTTTCCAGATCCGCACCCAGAGTGGGGGGCCGTTCTGCTCCGCATAGAGAGCAGTGGAGCCGTCAGCGCTCTTCAGGTCGCTCACCAGCCGCCAACTCCCCCGGCTCAAGACGTTGCGATAGTAATCGATCACTCGAGCGACATCGGCCGAAGAGTGAAGCGTGATCTGGAGGGCATCTGCGCTGCCGGCCCGAGATACAAACTCGGGGTCGGGAGGAAGCGGCAGAGAGGAAAATGCCTTGTCTAAGGCCGGCGGCTCCGGCGTTCGCGACTCGGAGCCGCAGGCGAGGAGAAGGAGACCCGCGGCACTTAAGTAGACTCGGAATGAGGCCATAGACCGGGGAGACTAGCGAGGTCATTGCGTTGCCGCAAGCGGGTGCGGCGCTTATGTTTCCCGATGCCGCACCGACGCCTCTACAGCTCCCAAAATCGCGTGCTCCCCGAAGGAGTTCGGCCATGGCCGGCCATAGCAAATGGAAGCAGATCAAACGTAAGAAGGCGATCACCGATGCCAAGCGGGCCTCATCCTGGACCAAGGTGATCCGAGAGATCACGGTTGCGGCTAGGAGTGGCGGCGGGGACCCCGCTGGAAACCCTCGGTTGCGCACGGCGATCGATGCGGCCAAGGCGGTCAACATGCCGGGCGAGAACATCGATCGGGCAATCAAGAAGGGAACTGGAGAGCTCGAGGGGAGCGTCTACGAGGAGCTGACGTATGAGGGCTACGGTCCGGGTGGAGCAGCGATCTTCATCGAGGTTACCACCGATAATCCCAACCGGACGGTGGCCGAGATCCGCCACGCCTTCAGTCGAAATGGGGGGAATCTTGGCGCGACCAATTCCGTGGCATGGATGTTTGACCGCAAGGGACAGATCTATGTAGACGCGGCGCGGCACGACGAGGATAGCGCGCTCGAGGCGGCGCTCGATAGTGGCGCGGAGGATTTCATCCGCGAAGGCGACCAGTACATCGTGACCACCACGCCCGCGCTGTTCCATTCGGTGCAGGACGCGCTCCGCTCGCGAGGCTTCGCCATCGACTCCGCCGAACTGGCCATGGTTCCCCGTAACACGGTCCGAGTCGAGGGTGCCGATGCCGAGCGCATCGTGCGACTCGTGGACGCCCTCGAAGAGCTCGACGACGTTTCCAAGGTTTTCTCCAACTTCGACATCGACGCAGCCCAGTTGGCCGAGGCGGAAGCCTGAGGTCAGGCTGGTGAGGGTGCTCGGCATCGATCCGGGAACGGCCATTCTGGGCTACGGGGTCGTCGAGAGCACATCGAGTCAGCACCCCCGACTGGTCGAATGCGGCACCCTCACCACCCGTGCGCGCGATCCGCTGCCCTCTCGCCTTCGCATCCTCCACGACGGCATCGCTGCGCTGCTCACGCGCCATATGCCCGACGCCCTGGCGGTCGAGAGCGCCTTCTACGGCAGGAATGTGCGCACCGCAGTGGTGCTGAGTCACGCCCGGGGAGTTATTCTGCTGGCCGCGGAGGTGGCCGGCGTTGCCATAGCCGAGTACTCCCCGGCAATGATCAAGAAAACCATCGTTGGGCGGGGCGCCGCCCTCAAACCGCAGGTGGGGTACATGGTAGCTCAACTGCTTCGGCTCAAGGCCCCACCCTCGCCCGAGGACGCCGCTGACGGCGTCGCGGTTGCGCTGACTCACCTGATGATCGCCACTCGCCGGATCGCCATCTCCCGCCGAATCGCGAGCCCGCGGTGATCGCGCTACTTACCGGCGTGGTCGCCGAGCGTGACGGTGAATCGCTCGTCGTGCAGACCGACGGCGGCGTGGGCTACGCCGTCAATGTGCCGATCGGCGTGGCGCAGAGGCTTCCTGCACGAGGCGCCCGGGTAAGCCTGTTTACCGAGCTGGTAGTGAAGGAGGATGGGTGGGCCTTGTACGGCTTCGACAGCGCCATGGAACGGCAGGTGTTTCGCCATCTCCTCACGGCCAGCGGCTTCGGCCCCAAGCTGGCCATTGCGCTGTTGTCGTCGCTTGGACCGGAGCGAACGGTTCGGAGCATCCAGTCGCGGGACCTCGCGGCCCTGAGCTCGGTGAGCGGGATCGGGCGGAAGAAGGCCGAACGTCTGGTGCTCGAGCTGCAGGACCGTTTCAGCGACGTGGTCATCGAGAGCAAAGGCTCGCGCCTAGAGGGTTCGGAAGAAGCCGTCCGGGCACTCATGGGGCTTGGATATGGAGTCGCGGCCGCGGATGACGCGGTGCGAGCCGCGCTCGCCGCCGGCGCTCCGGCGGAGACACCCCAGCTCATCCGGCGGGCGCTCCAGCAGCTCGCCACCGCCCGTGGAGGCCCATAGTCGCATGGTCACACCAGCGACCACCGCCGAATGGATCTGCACCCGTTGTGGTGCCACCAACCGCAAGCTGGTGCCGATCCGCCTCACCCGGACTGCCGACCGGTGTGTTACCTGTCACACCAAGCACGTGGTCGAGCTGGACTCGCGGCCGGTGAGGTGGAATGCGAGGGTAGAGGAGTGAGAGGTGAGGTGAGAGGTGAGAGGTGAGAGGTAAGAGGTGAGAGGTGAGAGGTGAGAAGTGAGCTTTAGAGAAATCCTTTGTTCCCCAGGATGGTGCGTCGTGCTTCGCCACCCCCTCACTTCTCACCTCTCACCTCTTACCTTCCAAGCATGACTCGTCTGCAAATCACCACCCCCGAAGCCCTGCCCGAGGAAAGCAGCGCCGAGGCCGCGCTCAGGCCATCGCGCCTGGACGAGTTCGTGGGACAGAGCCAGGTGAAGAGCTCACTTCAGATCGCGATCGACGCCGCGCGAGGACGGCGCGAGACGCTGGACCACACCCTCTTCTTCGGGCCGCCGGGACTGGGCAAGACCACTCTGGCAATGCTGATGGCCCGCGAGATGGGAGTTCAACTCCGAACCACCTCCGGCCCCGTGCTCGAGAAGCCGGGCGATCTCGTCGGGCTTCTCACGTCGCTGAGCGCCGGCGACATGCTGTTCATCGACGAGATTCATCGGCTGAGACCCAACCTCGAAGAGTTTCTCTATGCCGCCATGGAGGATTTCCGGATCGACGTGCGGATCGGGGAAGGGCCCAACGCTCAGACGATACCGATGACGTTGGAGAAGTTCACGTTGATCGGGGCCACCACCCGGTTCGGCCTGCTGACGCCGCCCATGCGAGCCCGCTTCGGCATCGTCGAACGGCTGAGCTTCTATCCGCCCGACGAGCTGCAGCGGATCGTCGCCCGCTCCGCCGGCATCATCGGAGTGCCGATCGACAGCCAGGGTGCGGCTGAAATTGCCCGGCGCAGCCGCGGGACCCCTCGGGTAGCCAACCGGCTGCTCCGACGGGTGCGCGATTTCGCAGAAGTGAAGGCAGACGGCCGGATAACCGGTACCGTCGCCGACGCCGCGCTCGCCCGGCTCAACGTAGACGAGTTCGGCTTGGACGACATGGACGCGCGTATACTCACGACGATCATCGAGAAGTTCGGTGGCGGGCCGGTGGGACTCGGCACCGTGGCGATCGCCGTGGGTGAGGACGCCGGCACGCTACAGGATGTCTACGAGCCGTATCTTATTCAACAGGGATTTCTGGAGCGAACTCAGCGCGGCCGTTGCGCGACCGCCCTCGCGTATCGCCGCTTTGGGCTGACCCCGCCTGCCGTCCAAGCCACGATCTTTGACGCCTGAGCGCCTCCACACCGCCGATTTCGAGTACGAACTCCCGACCGAGCTCATCGCCCAGGAACCGTTGCCTGATCGGGGAGGGAGTCGCCTGCTCGTGGCCCGGCGGCCTAGTGGGACCGATTGGACCGAGCAGTCGGTGCTGGTGGACTCGCGCTTTTCCGATCTGCCGGCTCTGATCCCTTCGGGTGACCTCCTCGTCACCAACACCACAAAGGTCCGGCACGCCCGCCTACTCGGCACCCGTGCCTCAGGAGCTCCGGCTGAAATCCTGCTCATTCATCCCGGAGCCGATGACACCTGGGTCGCCATGGGCAAGCCGGGCAGTGCCTTCCGCCCGGGAAAACGGATCGCTCTCGGCCCCGGGGCGTGGGTCGAGACCGTGGAGGTCTTGGCCGACGGTAACCGGCTGGTCCGCGTGGTCGGGGTGAGCGCGGCAGCGGCAATGACCCAATACGGACGGCTCCCACTGCCGCCGTACATCGAGCGGGATCCCAACGAGCTAGACGAAAGTCGGTATCAGACGGTTTATGCCGAGGCGGAAGGGAGCGTGGCGGCGCCGACTGCAGGACTTCACTTCACCCCGGCGCTACTCGATCGTTTGAGCTCGGCGGGCGTTCTGGTCCAAGGGCTCGATCTTCAAGTCGGGCCCGGTACGTTCAAGCCGGTTGAGGTCGAGGACCCGACCCAGCATGAGATGCATCCGGAACGCTACGAGATCCCGCCCAGACTGGCCGAGCGGGTTGAGCAGGTCCGCCAGGCTGGGAGCAAGGTGTGGGCGGTTGGGACCACCGTGGTCCGCGCTCTCGAGAGCGCGGCCTGTCCGGACGGCTCGATTCGGCCCGGAACCGGAGAGACCAGGCTCATGATCACCCCGGGGTATAGGTTTCGAGTGGTGGATCATCTGCTCACGAACTTTCACTTGCCCCGCTCGACCCTGCTGATGCTGGTGTGCGCCTTTGCGGGCCGTGACCTAACTCTGGCGGCGTATCGCCATGCCGTGGC
>DASXRM010000078.1:0-14161 GCA_036506575.1 Gemmatimonadales bacterium
TGATGCCGGGGGACAACGTGCAGATGACCATCGAGCTGATCACCCCGATCGCGATGGACGAGGGGCTCCGGTTTGCCATCCGGGAAGGCGGCCGGACGGTCGGCGCGGGCGTGGTCACCAAGATTCTGAAATAGGACGGGACCTTCCAGCTTCTCGAACGAAGTGAGAGAAAAATGGCTCAGAAAATCCGAATCCGATTAAAAGCCTTCGACCACGTGGTCCTCGACCAGGCCGCGGCCGACATCGTGCGCACCGCAGAGAAGACCGGCGCCCAGGTCTCCGGCCCGATCCCTCTCCCGGTCAAGACCGAACGCTGGACGGTGCTACGCAGTCCCCACGTCGATAAGAAGAGCCGGGAGCAGTTCGAGCTGCGCACCCACAAACGGCTCATGGACATCAACGACTCCCGTCCACAGACGATGGACGCGCTGACCAAGCTCGATCTGCCGGCCGGCGTCGACGTCGAGATCAAGGTCGAGTAGCGATGAGCATGGGACTGATCGGCCGCAAGCTCGGCATGACGCGGGTCTTCGAGGAAGACGGCACGGTGGTGCCCGTCACCGTGATCGAAGCAGGCCCCTGCCGGGTGGTGCAGGTCCAGGGCGCCGGCGTCCAGCTCGGGTTCGGAGCACGCCGCGCGCAGCGTACCAGCAAGGCCCAACTGGGTCATGCCAAGAAGGCCGGCCTGGAGGCAGCACCACAGGTGCTCCGGAGCTTTACCGTGAACGGGGATGCTCCGGCGCCCGGCGCCGAGCTGAAGGTGGACATCTTCGCGCCGGGCGAGTTGGTCAAGGTGACGGGTACGACCAAGGGTCGGGGGTTCCAGGGCGTGGTGCATCGCCATGGTTTCGCCGGCGGTCCCGCTACCCACGGCAACACGCGGCACCGGAAGCCGGGCTCCATCAGCCCAGGCACCGACCCGTCACGGGTGATCAAGGGGAAGCGGATGCCCGGGCACATGGGTGCCGAGCGTCACACGGAGGTCGGACTCCGGGTGGTGAGGGTGGACCCGGAACGGAATCTCCTCTTCGTCCGGGGTGCCATCCCGGGCTCGAAGAACGGCATCGTGACGGTAGCGAAGCAGGGGGGGCCGAGCCGCCATGATTGAAGCTCCCCATTACGCGGCAGACGGCGCCAAGCGGGGGGCCAACTTCGCCCTCCCGGCCGATTACTTCGACGGCACCGTGAACGAGCCGGTGCTGCATCAGGCCGTGAAGGTGTACCTGAATAATCAGCGTCAGGGCACCCACATGACCAAGAGCCGGAGCTTCGTCTCCGGAGGCAACCAGAAGCCCTGGAAGCAGAAGGGCACCGGGCGGGCGCGGCAGGGGTCGATACGCGCTCCTCACTGGCGGGGTGGCGGGATCGTCTTTGGGCCGACGCCGCGGGATTATCGGACGGAGATTCCGCGCAAGGTGCGGCAGCTGGCGCGAAAGAGCGCGTTGAACGCGCGGGCTCGCGAGGGCGCGGTACACGTCGTCGAGCGGCTCGCGTTCCGCACCCCCAAGACCGCACAACTCGCCGGGCTACTCGGCAGCCTGGGCCTCGAGGGGCGCAAGGCGCTGGTCCTGACGGCAGGCCACAATACCAACGCGTACTTGAGCGGCCGGAACCTGCCGACCGTGGAGGTCATGGCCTATCCCGAGGCATCGGCGTACGACATCCTCTGGTCGGACGCGGTCGTGGTGGAGGAGGGTGCGCTCACCGGGGTAATGCCCGAGCCGCTGCCGGAGGAGACGGAAGCAGAAGAGGCGGAAAGGCTCGAGAAGTCGGGAAGGGCGGGAAAGACGGGAAGGGCGGGAACCGCGGCAAAGGCCTCGCCGAGGAAGACGACAAAGGCAAAGACCAAGCCCGCGGCAAAGGCAAAGACTGCCAAGAAGACGACCGCAAAGAAGTCAGCGGAGAAGCCGGCTAAGAAGAAGGCAGCACCGAAGAAGAAGGGGTCCAAGTAAATGCCGACGCTGCATCAGGTCGTCGTCCGGCCGGTGGTTACCGAGAAGAGCTCGGCCGCCTATCAGACGCGAAAGGAATACGCCTTCGAGGTGCACCCTGAGGCGAACAAGTACCAGATCCGGGATGCGCTGCAGAAGCTGTTCGGAGTGACCGTGACCGATGTGCGCACCATGCAGATGCGCCGGCACGAGGTCACTCGGGGTCGCACTCGCGGCACGACCGCCCGCTGGAAAAAGGCGATCGTCACCCTCAAGGAAGGCGACTCGATCGCCGTGTTCGAGGGCTGAGATGAGCATCAAGCAATTTCGTCCGATGACGGCGGGCACCCGATTTCGCTCGGTGTCCGGATTCGATGAGGTCACCCGGACAACGCCGGAGAAGTCGCTGTTGGAGCCGAGGAAGGGCACCGGTGGCCGCAACAATCAGGGGCACCTGACCTCGCGGCACCGGGGCGGTGGGCACAAGCGGCAGTACCGGAAGATCGACTTCAAGCGGAACAAGTTCGGGATTCCCGGCAAGGTCGCTGAGATCGAGTACGACCCGAATCGGAGTGCGCGGATTGCCCTGGTCGTCTATGCCGATGGCGAGAAGCGGTACATCCTGCATCCCAAGGGGCTGGCGCAGGGCGATACCGTGATCTCCGGTCCGGGCTCCGACACCCGTACCGGCAACGCCCTCCCCCTGGGTGAGATCCCTCTAGGCACCAACGTGCACAACGTGGAGCTCAAGATCGGGAAGGGTGGTCAGCTCGCGCGCACGGCAGGCTCGAGCGCGCAGGTCGTCGCCAAGGAAGGTGACTACGTGACTCTCCGGCTGCGCTCGTCCGAGATGCGTCTGGTGCACGGCCGGTGTCTCGCGACGGTGGGCGAAGTAGGCAACGCGGAACACGAGCTGCTCTCGGTCGGAAAGGCCGGCAAGAGTCGCTGGCTGGGTAAGCGGCCCAAAGTCAGAGGTGTCGCCATGAACCCGGTCGACCACCCGCTCGGCGGCGGCGAGGGCAAGAGCTCCGGCGGCCGCCCACCGACGTCGCCGTGGGGTAAGGTCGAGGGCCGGAAGACCAGGCATCGCAAGAAGGCGTCGACTAAGCTGATTGTTCGGGGACGGAAGCGCGGTAGGGCAACGACGTAGTCGAGTCACGAGTCGAGAGTCACGAGTCACGAGGTGATGGAGGTCGGCCTGGACTCACGACTCGCGACTCGCGACTCGCGACCATCAAAGAGATGAGCACATGGCACGCAGCGTAAAGAAGGGCCCCTTCGTTCAAGAGTCGTTGATGACGAAGGTTCAGATCCTGAACAGCAAGAACGAGAAGCGGGTGGTGAAGACCTGGAGCCGGGCAAGCACGATCCTCCCCGAGTTCGTGGGCCACACCTTCGCGGTGCACAACGGGAACAAGTTCGTCCCGGTCTACGTCACCGAGAACATGGTGGGCCACAAGCTCGGTGAGTTCGCGCCCACGCGGCTCTTCCGGGGCCACAGCGGGAAGATCGTGGCCGACAAGAAGGCCAAGCTGGAGTAATCATGAGCGGCCATGCGATTCAGCGGCTAGTACGCCAGTCTCCCCGCAAGATGCGGCTGGTTATCGACCTCATCCGGGGCAAGGATGTGAACGAGGCGTACGCCATTCTGAAGTACAACAAGAAGCTCGCGGCCAAGCAGATCGCCAAGACGCTGAAGTCCGCCGTGGCCAACGCGGAGCAGAAGGCGCTCAAGGAGAACGAGAGCTTCGATCCTGACGCGCTCTTCGTGAAGAAGGCGATCGTGAACGGTGGACAGCCGCTCAAGCGCTTCACCGCGGCGGCGCAGGGACGGGCGACCCCGATCCGGAAGCGGACGAGTCACGTGGAGATCCATGTGGACACCAAGGAGAACGAGTAAATGGGCCAGAAGACGCATCCGATCGGCCTGCGGCTCGGCATCGTCCGGCAGTCCTCGTCCCGGTGGTTCGCCACCAAGGACATGCCGGCGCTGCTTAAGGAAGACGAGCTGATCCGCAAGTATCTGAAGCAGCGACTCGGGCACGCGGCCATCTCGGAGGTGCACATCGAGCGCCGTCCGGGCAAGGTCACCATCACGGTGCACACCGGCCGGCCGGGAGTGGTGATCGGGAAACGAGGTGCCGAGGTGGACAAGCTCAGGGACGAGCTGGCCCAGCTCACCGGGAAGGAAGCGGCGATCAACGTCGAGGAGATCAAGCGGCCGGAGCTCTCGGCCCAGCTGGTCGCCGACAACATCGCCCATCAGCTGACCCAGCGGATCTCCTTCCGCCGGGCGATGAAGCGGGCGGTGCAGAGCGCCATGCGGATGGGAGCCCAGGGGATCAAGGTGCGGGCGGCGGGCCGCTTGGGTGGGGCCGAGATCGCGCGGACCGAGGGCTATCACGAAGGCCGGGTGCCCCTGCACACCCTGCGGGCGGAGATCGACTACGCCACCAGCACCGCGAAGACGACCTATGGGACGATCGGAATCAAGGTCTGGATCTTCAAGGGCGAGGTAATCGAAGACATGGCCGGCCGCACCTACAGTACGGGGGCGTAAGGAATGCTGGCGCCGAAGCGGATCAAGTTCCGCAAGCAGTTCAAGGGACGGACCAAGGGAATCGCCGCCCGGGGCAATACCGTGGCCTTCGGAGAATTCGGTCTCATGAGCCTGGAGCCGGGGTGGATCACCAATCGGCAGATCGAGGCCTCTCGAGTCGCGATGACTCGGGAGATGAAGCGGGGCGGCAAAGTGTGGATCCGGATATTCCCGGACAAGCCGATCACCAAGAAGCCGGCCGAAACCCGGATGGGGAAGGGCAAGGGAAACCCCGAGGGGTGGGTGGCCGTGGTGAAGCCGGGCCGGGTTCTCTTCGAGATCGAGGGCATCACCCAGGACCTCGCCAAAAAGGCGCTGGCACTCGCTTCAGCCAAGCTTCCGGTCAGGACGCGCTTTGTGAAACGCGAGGAGGTGTAGCCGGTGAAGCCGAACGAATTGCGGGAAATGTCACGCGAGGATCTCGAGTCCAGACTAAGTGAGCTCACTGAGGAGCGGTTCCGGTTGCGCTTCCGCTCCGCCACGGAGTCGATCGAAAATCCCATGCGCTTCCGGGCGATCCGACGGGATATCGCGCGGATCAAGACGATTTTGGAAGAGAAGTCGCGAGTCGCGAGTCAAGAGTCACGAAGTGACTCAGTAGCTTCCCGCTGACGCGACTCGTGACTCGTGACTCGTGACTGAATAGGAAGACAAACATGGCCGAGCAGACCAACACCACCCGCACCCGGCGCAAAGTCCGTATGGGTGTCGTGACCAGCGATAAAATGGAGAAGACGGTGACGGTCTCGCTGGTACGACGCTACGCCCATCCGGTGTACGGAAAGCAGGTCACCCGTACCAAGAAGGTGAAGGCCCGGAACGAACCGGGAGCCAAGGCGGGCGACACGGTGCGGATTATGGAGACCAGGCCCCTGGCCAAGACAGTGTGTTGGCGGGTTACTGAAATAGTTGAGAGAGCGAAGTAGATAGGCTATGCGCTATGGGTCATGCGCTATGGGCTACTCCGTTTCCCGATTAGCCCATAGCCCATAGCCAATAGCCCCAGACGAGGCAGATATGGTTCAGCAAGAGAGCATCCTCCGCATCGCCGACAACTCGGGCGCCCGCCGGGCCCTGGTGATTCGCGTGTTGGGCGGCAGCAAGCGCCGGTACGCGGGTCTGGGGGATACGGTGGTGGTCGCGATCAAGGACGCCATTCCCACCGGCCAGGTAAAGAAGGGGGACGTGGCCAAGGCGGTGATCGTCCGCACGGCCAAGGAGACTCGACGCAAGGACGGCTCCTATATTCGCTTCGACGAGAACGCCGCGGTACTCATCAACGATGCGGGCGAGCCCCGGGCGACACGCATCTTCGGGCCGGTTGCCCGTGAGCTCCGGGAGAAGCGCTACATGAAGATCGTCTCACTAGCGCCGGAGGTGCTGTAGCATGAAGCCGCTCGTTTTCAAAAAGGCCAAGCGGATGCGCCATCAGGCGCCGGTCCGGATGCGGCTGCACATCACCAAGGGTGATACCGTGCAGGTGATCTCGGGCGAGGACAAGGGAAAGCGCGGGCGGGTGCTCCGGGTCCATCCCAAGACCGGGCGGGTCACCATCGAAGGCGTGAACATAGTGAAGCGGCATCGTCGTGCCACCCAGACCGCCGAAGGGGGTATTGTCGAGTTCCCGGCGCCGATCCATCACTCCAAGGCCATGCTCCTTGATCCGAAGAGCGGGGAACCTACCCGGGTGCGGCGGCGCCGGGATGCCGATGGAACCGTGGAACGGATCGCGCTCAAGTCGGACCAGCCGATCCCAAGGAGCCGGTAGCAATGGCGGACGAGACCAAAGAGGGCGGAGAGAGCGGAGAAGGAGGAGAGGGCGGAAAGAGCCTGCCCCGAGCCGCTGCCCCGAGCGAAGCGAAGGGGGAGCGAGGGGCCGGGAAAGGTGGGAAGGGTGGGAAGGGTGGGAAGGTAGCTCCGGCCAAGGGGGGAGGTGCGGCTCAGGCCGCTGGTAAGGGAAAGGACAAGACTCCTGCCGGCGCGGTGGACCATTCGCCCAAGGCGATGGAGGGCACACCGCGATTGCAGGAGTATTATCACCAGACGATCCGTCCCAAGCTCGCCAAGGAGTTCGGCCTCGCTAATCCGAACCAGGTGCCGCGTCTGGTGAAAATCGTCTTGAACGTGGGCATGGGCGACGCGGGGAAGAATCCCAAGCAGCTCGACGCGGCGGTGGAGGAGCTCGGATTGATCACTGGCCAGAAGGCGGTGGTCACCCGGGCCAAGAAGGCGATCGCCAACTTCGGCCTGCGAGCGGGGATGCCGGTCGGCGCCACGGTGACGCTCCGAGGAGCCCGGATGTACGAGTTCCTCGATCGGTTCATTAATCTCGCGGTCCCGCGCATCCGCGACTTCCGCGGGCTGCCCAGCCGGAGCTTCGACGGTCGGGGCAACTACACCTTCGGGATCAAGGAGCAGATGATCTTCCCGGAGATCGATTTCGATCGGGTCGAGAAGATCCACGGCATGGACATCACCCTGGTCACCTCGACCGATCGGGATGACCTGGCCATGGGACTGCTGCGAGAGTTGGGGTGGCCGTTCCGGGGGGAGACGCCGCAAAGAGTCGCGTGAACGGTAAACGGTAAACGGTGAACGGGACTGCTCCGTTCACCCCCGTTCCCTGTTCACGGTTCACCGTTCACGTAGTTGAGGAAAGCATGGCGAAAACCGCCTGGATTGAGAGAGCCAAACGCACGCCGAAGTTCAAGGTACGCGCGGTGCGCCGCTGCCAGCGGTGCGGTCGCTCCCGCGCGGTGCTGCGGAAGTTCGGCCTCTGCCGTATCTGTTTCCGTGAGCTCGCCTTGAAGGGGGAAATCCCGGGCGTGCGCAAGGCCAGCTGGTAAGGGGAACGAGGAAGTATGAATCTGACAGATCCCGTGGCGGATATGTTGACCCGCATCCGGAACGCCTGCTCGGCGGGCCACCGGCGGGTGGACATGCCGGTGTCCAAGCTGAAGTCCGAGGTCGCCCGGCTGCTGCGCGACAACCATTACATCGCCGACTTCAAGATTCTCGATGACGGTGCCCATGGCGTGCTCCGGCTGTACCTCAAGTACCACAACGAGGCGCCGGTCATTCGCGAGCTTCGCCGAGTGTCGACGCCCGGTCTCCGGCGCTACGTCAAATGTCGCGAGCTTCCCCGGGTCAAGAACGGACTCGGTATGGCGATCGTCTCCACCCCCCGCGGGCTGATGACCGACCGTGAGGCGCGGAGCGCCAACCTGGGCGGCGAGCTGCTCGCCGTGGTCTGGTAGGAGGCAAGTATGTCGCGGATTGGAAGGAAGCCGGTGACGGTCCCCAAGGGCGTCACGCTCCAGGTCGAGGGAAACACGGTGGCGGTGAAGGGTCCCCGCGGCGAGCTCAGGCGCACCCTCCACCCTGAGATGCAGGTGGCACTCGCCGACGGCCAGTTCACGGTGACCCGGCCGAGCGAGGAGAAGCGGCACAAGGCGCTTCACGGCCTCACGCGGACTCTGGTGCAGAACATGGTCGAGGGTGTCTCGAAGGGCTTCAGCAAGAGCCTCGAAATTCAGGGAGTGGGCTACAAGGCCGAGGCCAAGCCCTACGGGGTCAACCTGATCGTGGGCTACTCGCATCCGATCAAGTATGAGGCGCCGAAAGGAATCAAGATTTCGGTCGACAACAACACTCTGGTCAAGATCGAGGGCCCGGACAAAGAGCTGGTGGGACAGGTGGCGGCTGAGCTCCGCTCGGTGCGCCCGCCGGAGCCGTACAAGGGCAAGGGAATCCGCTACGTGGGCGAGCAGGTCCGCCGCAAGGCGGGCAAGACGGGAGCCAAGTAGCCATGCGAACGATTCACGGACCCAAGACTCGCGCGCAGCTGCGCTATCGCCGGCATCTTCGGGTGCGGCGAAAGGTCAGCGGCACGGCAGAGCGTCCTCGTCTGGTCGTCTATCGCTCGCTGAAACACATCTACGCCCAGTTGGTGAACGACGAGCTTGGGGTCACCATCCTCGGCGTCAGCGATGCGAGCGAGGGGCTGCAAGCGGATGGCGCGGGGAAGGTTGGCCGCGCCAAGGGCACCGGGAAATTGCTGGCGGAAAAGGCCAAGGCAGCAGGGATCGGCAAAGTGATCTTCGATCGGGCAGGTTATCGTTACCATGGTCGCGTGCAGGCCGTCGCCGACGGCGCGCGTGAAGGCGGATTGGAGTTTTAGATGGCAGAGGAGACGGTAGACCCGCAAGCCGCTGCTGGCGCGGATGCGAATGTAGGCCCGCAACGCCCCCCCGCGCCCCCAGGTTCAGGGTCAGCTGCGGCGGCCTCACCTGAAACCGGCAGCCCCAGCGAAGCACCCGCAGCAGCCGAGCGGCCGGCCGGTGGTGAGCGCCCCCGCGGTCGGGGCGGACGCGGTGGCGAGCGGGGCGACCGGGGCGGTCGCGGCGGCCCGCGGCGGGATCGAGGCGACCGGGATCGTCCGAGCGATCACGTCGAAAACGTCATCTCGATCAACCGGGTGGCCAAGGTCGTCAAAGGTGGGCGGCGGTTCTCCTTCAATGCCCTGGTGGCCGTCGGGGACGGCAAAGGCAAAGTCGGCATCGCGACCGGGAAGGCCAACGAGGTCTCCGAGGCGGTACGGAAGGCGGTCGACGCGGCCAAGCGATCCATGATCGAGCTCCCCAGGACCGGATCCACCATCCCGCACGAGGTGGTGGGGCAACATGGTGCCGGTCGCGTCCTGCTCAAGCCCGCCGCTACCGGGACCGGCGTCATCGCCGGGGGGCCGGTGCGGGCCGTCCTCGAGTGCGCCGGGATCACCGACATCCTGACCAAGAGTCTGGGCTCGACCAATCCGCACAATATGGTGCGGGCGACGATGCACGGATTGGGAACCCTGGTCTCGGCTCGTCAGGTCGCGCGCGAACGGGGAGTGGATCCCGACCAGATCGCCTACAAGCCTAGGCAGGAGAGCTGAGATGGGACGCAATCCAGCGGTGGGGCGGCAAGGTCCCGCGCACCACGCGGCCGTAATTCCGAGTGAAGCTGCCGCCAGCGCTCTCGCGGTAAAGCAGATTCGCTCGGAGATCGGTCACCCGGAGACCATGCGCCGCACGTTGCGGGCGCTGGGTCTCCGGCATCATCAGCAGACGGTGCGGGTGCCGAACACGTCGTCGGTGAGAGGGATGTTGGTCAAAGTGCGGCACCTCGTCGAGGTGGCGCCGGCGCAGGAGCGGTGATGGCAGAAAAGAATGTCAAACCCCGGGGCCGCGCTCGACCGGCGCGCAGCACGGCGAAGATGGTGCCGCGGACCCTGTCCAATCTGACTCCAGCCCAGGGTTCGACTCAGGCGCGGAAGCGGGTGGGCCGCGGGCCAGGGTCGGGTCTGGGTAAGACGTCGGGCAAGGGTCACAAGGGTCACAAGGCCCGCACCGGCGGCGCGACCAATCCGGGCTTCGAAGGCGGGCAGATGCCGATGTACCGGAGACTGCCCAAGCGGGGCTTTACCAATCCGTTCCGGGTTGAAGTCCAGGTGGTCAATCTCATAGATCTGAAGAAGGTGAGCGCGGCCGAGGTCAGCCCCGAGACGTTGTATTCCGCGGGCCTCATCGGGAAGCCCGACTCGCCTGTGAAGCTGCTGGGTACCGGTGACGCCGACCGGGCCTATACCGTCCGAGGCGTGGCCCTTTCCGCGCCGGCGCGGGCGAAGATCGAGGCGGCCGGCGGCAAGATCGAGGGGTAGGCCCGCGACCCGTTACGGGGCTACTGGAAACCATCCATGACATCAGTCCGTCCCAACCTCGCGATGGATGAGGAGCTGAAGCGAAAGCTCCTCTTCACTCTGCTCGCCCTCGTGATCTACCGGATCGGTGCGCACATCGCCGCTCCGGGGGTGAATGTTACCGCCCTCGCCGATTTCATCCGGAATTCGGCCGCGGCCGGGTTCTTCGGGCTCTATGACGCCCTGGGCGGAGGACTTTCCCGAGCGACGGTCTTCGCGCTCGGCATCATGCCGTACATCTCGGCCTCGATCATCTTCCAGTTAGCCGGCGGGGTGGCCCCCTCGATCGGCAAGATGCAGAAGGATGAGGAAGGGAAGAAGAAGATCACCCAGTGGACGCGGTATCTCACCGTGTTCATTTCCCTGTCTCAGGCGTATACCTTCGCCCTCTTTACCGAATCGATCCCCGGTGCGGTGCCCGCCCCGGGCTTCTGGTCCCGTCTCATCATGGTGGTTACGCTCACCACCGGCGCGATCTTCGTCATGTGGCTGGGCGAGCAGATCACCGAACGCGGGATCGGGAATGGAATGAGCCTGCTCATCACCTTCTCGATTCTGGAACGGCTCTGGCCCGGCACCCTGCAGCTCGTCCAGTTTATCCGGAGCGGCGTGGTAACCCCGATCGGCGCGGTGGTGTTTCTGGCCATTCTGGTCGGAGTCGTAGCCGCCGTGGTCGCGATGACCATCGCGGCCAGGCGAATTCCCATCCAGATTCCGCGCAAGGTGATGGGCCGGGGTCGCATCAGGGAAGGCCAGAAGACCTTCATTCCGATCCGGCTGATTACCGCGGGCGTGATGCCCATCATCTTTGCCCAGACGATCATCATAGTCCCGGGAACCCTGGCGAGCTTCACCAAGAATCCGATTCTGACCGAGATCGCCAGCTTCTTCAATCCGGGAGATCTCCCCTACGATCTCACCTTCGCGGTGCTGATCCTGGTCTTCAGCTACTTCTATACCTCGATCATCTTCAATTCGGTCGACCTGGCCGAGAATCTGAAGAAGCAGGGCGCCTTCATTCCGGGCGTGAAACCGGGCGCAAGCACCGCAGACTACATCGATTCGGTCCTGGCGCGGGTCACCCTGCCAGGCGGTCTCTTCCTCGCCTTCGTCGCGCTGGTGCCGATCCTGGTCTCGAAGTGGGTCGGCGTTCAGTCGCAGTTCGGCGGCACCTCCGTCCTGATCGTGGTCGGCGTGCTCCTCGACACGATCGCGCAGGTGGAGCAGCACCGGACTCTCCGCAAGTACGACGGTTTCATGAAGACCGGCCGGGTGAAGTTTCGGGGACGTCAGCAGCGCTATATGTAACTGCGTGAACGGTGAACAGTAAACGGTGAACTGGAGGGGGCCTCGATCTGGTCGGGAGCCCCCTGTTCACTGTTCACCGTTTACCGTTCACTTTTTCGAGGATTCGCGACGGTGGATATACTTCTCATGGGCCCGCCCGGCGCCGGAAAGGGCACCCAGGGCGCTTTGCTGGCGGAGACGCGGGGCATGCCCAAGTTCGCGACCGGCGACCTGCTCCGCGATGCGGTGAAGCGGGGGACGCCGCTTGGCGCGCGCGCCAAGGCGGTCATGGAGGCAGGGCACCTGGTGAGCGACGACATCATCCTGGGGATCGTGCGGGAACAGTTGGCCAGGCCGGAGGCCGCCAAGGGCGTGATCTTCGACGGCGTGGTCCGCACGATTCCTCAGGCGGAGGGAGTCGAGCGTCTCCTGACTGAGCGGGGGCGCCGGATGGATGCCGTTCTGTTCCTCGATGTCCCTGATGAGGAGATCCTGGCCCGATTGGCCAAGCGGCGCGGGATCGAGCAGCGGGCGGACGACGATCCCGCGGCTCTGGCCACCCGTCTCGGAGCTTATCGCAAACAGACCGCACCGGTGCTGGACTGGTACGAGCGGCGTAACCTGCTACGTCGGATCCCAGCCGTTGGCAGCGTCCCGGAGATCGCGGAGCGGGTCCGCCAGGTCCTCGGATAGCATGATCACGCTCAAGTCTCCCCGGGAGGTCGAGATCATGGGCCGGGCGGGACGGATCGTGGCGGGGACGCTGGCGCGCATTCGGGAGATCCTGAGGCCCGGAATGAGCACCGAGGATCTCGACTCTGAGGCCGAGCGCTTCATCCGGAGCCACGACGGTGCGGTTCCCTCCTTCAAGGGACTCTACGGTTTTCCCAAGACACTCTGCACCTCGATCGATGCGGAAATCGTGCACGGCATCCCCTCGCCCCGGCGAGTGCTGGCTGAGGGAAGCATTATAAGCGTAGATGTCGGGGTCCAGCTCGAAGGCCTGCACGCCGACTCCGCCACGACCCTGCCGGTAGGGCAGGTGAAGGCCGAGGCTGAGCGGCTACTCCGGGTGACCCAGGAGTGTCTCGCCGCCGGAATCGCGGAAGCGCGAGTGGGAAATCATATCGGCGACATCGGGCATGCGGTGCAACGGGTAGCGGAAGGCGCCGGCTACGGCGTGGTACGCGAGTTGGTGGGTCACGGTATCGGCACCCGGTTCCACGAGGAGCCGCAGGTGCCGAACTATGGGGCTCCCAAGCGAGGACCGCGCCTGCTCGAAGGGATGACGTTGGCCATTGAGCCGATGATCACCGTAGGGAGTCCGGTGACCAAGACCTTGTCCGACAGATGGACCGTGGTGACCGCCGACGGGAGTCTCTCGGCCCACTTCGAGCACACGGTGGTGATAACCCCCGATGGCCCCCGCATCCTGACGACGGGCGAGCCCGCCATGCGACGGTAAGGCCCACAACGCCCTTCGCTGCGCTCAGGGCAAGCGGTTGCGGGCCTACCCTACCCGCTCGTCCAGCACCTGACGCACCCGGATCTCCGCCGCCTCGACCCGCTCCAGCGTCACCACTGCTGTCTCGATCAGCGGTCGGTTTTCCTCTGCCCGTCCGATGGCTCTCAGGTTACTGCGGATGCTCCAGTAGGCGCTTCGGGACGCCGCCGCGGCCAGGAAGCTTGCCGTGGCGGCGTCCCCGATCGCAGTCGCGACGCCGGAGCCCACCATCGCTTCGGCCAGCGCTGCCACCTCGGAAGACTGGTGCAGCAGCTCGAGCTGTACCCTGGCCGCCTCGAGCAGGGCTGCGCGTCGAGCCGCCTCCCGCGCCGTTCGCTCGAACTCGGTCCCCTGAGGCAGGGTAAGCGCATCCAGGTATTCGGCGACCACAATCGCATCCTGGCTTGCCAGGTCGAGCAGCTCTGCGCGCAGCATGTCTGCCCGCTCCAGCGTCTCCTGCGCGTGGCCATGCACGGCAGCGTACTTCTCCCTGCGGGTGGTGAGACCCGCCACCATTGCCACCAGAGCGGCTGCGAGAGCTGATGCCAGGGCGGCCACGGCCCCCCCGGCTGGCGTGGCATTCGCCGCCGCCACGGCGTCGGACCACTGCTGCAGCGAGCCCTCGCCATTCAGGACCTCTGTCTCGTCCATTCACATTCCCGGATTACGACTCAACCAATGCTACCCTCTGTGGTGTATTACTCGCCGGAACTCAAAATGTCGAGGAGCCACTCATGGAGCCTGGGATTACCTGCCACGACACCCGTGTGCTCGATGCCGATATCTCGTCCCCCGAAATCGGTGATTACTCCGCCGGCTTCTCGAATGAGCAGTGTGCCAGCCGCAATGTCCCACGCTGATAACCGCTGCTCCCAAAAGCCGTCGAACCGGCCCGCCGCTACGTCGGCCAGATCGAGCGCGGCCGCGCCGGGCCTGCGAATGCCACTCGTGGCGGCCGCCACCCGGCCGAACTGCCGCTGGTATTCCTCCCAACGGGACAGGTCTCGAAAAGGAAATCCAGTAGCTATCAACGCGAATTCAGGATCGCTGATGGTGGAGACCATTAACCGACGTCGGCCCAGCCACGCACCCCCGCCTCG
>DASXRM010000079.1:0-10382 GCA_036506575.1 Gemmatimonadales bacterium
GCCGAGCTCCACATTTCCGACGCAGTGGTCGACGTATTGGAGCCCGACCGGCGGTGGATTGTACCGTGGAGCCACCGCCTGGAAGCCGGGGAGAAATGCCCCGCGATAGTTGCGCCGCTCGACCAGGCTGTGAATGGTGTCGCCGTAGGTGTGGATGGCCGCGATCACCACCTCGCCTTGCTCATCGCGCAACACCGTGGGCGCCTGGGCTGGCCGGGCACCCCGCTCGACGGCAAGCTCGAACGCCTCGCGGGCATTGTCCACCCAAAGGGCGATGTCACGCACCCCGTCTCCATGCAATGCGATGTGGGCCGCGGCGGGATGATCCGGAGTGACCGGCGACGTCAGGACCAGGCGGACCTTATTCTGCTGGAGCAGGTAACTGGCGCGATCCCGGGTGCCGGTCTCAGGCCCCCGGTAGCCCACCAGCTGAAAGCCGAACGCGGTACGGTAGAAGTGGTTGGCCTGCTTGGCGTTCCCGACATAGAACTCGACATAGTCGGTGCCATTGATCGGGAAGGTGTCGGTCGCGGTGGCAGCCGCTTGGGCGGTCCCGGTCTGCATGATACCCCCTGGCTCGGCGCTACGTTGCGAGATGAGGTCCCACCCCCTAAGGCGGGTTTCTTCTCATCTTAACCAAAAAATAGTCATATGGTTACCGGCCCACCACGGGATTCCACAGCGGCGCCCGACTCCCGTCAGACCAGATCGGCTCAGTCATCGGACCAGGTTTCCACTCGGCATGAAAAGGGGTAGCTTGAGCTCATAGTATTGGAGAGTAACTGGCTGGACGGGACCTAGTTGTGATGGAGGGTCCGGCCCGCAGCATCGAGGCACCGACCAGGTCAGAGATGTAGGACATACCGGCGATGGAGAGAGAATCAGGCTCGACCGACGAGGTGGTATCAGCCACGGAGGAACCAACTCCCGAAGTACCCGTCACTAAGGCAGTGCCGGCCGAATTCGACGCGGAGTGGACCAGCCTTTTGGAGTACTTGCTGAGCGAGCGCGGGTTCGATTTTCATGGCTACAAACCCGCCTCCCTGGCACGCCGGATTCGGAAACGCATGGACACGGTGGGTATCGAGGGCTTCGCGGCCTACCAGAAGTATCTGGAAGTCCATTCCGACGAGTTTGCCAAACTCTTCAACACCATCCTCATCAACGTTACCGGCTTCTTCCGCGATCCAGCGGCCTGGGACGCGGTTCGCGCCGGTGCAATCCCGGAAATTCTCCGGGGGAAGGCGCCCGGCCAGCCCATCCGCGCATGGAGCGCCGGCTGTGCCACCGGGGAGGAGGCCTACACCATTGCGATGATGCTGGCCGAAGCGCTGGGCGTCGACGCGTTCCGCGAGCGGGTGAAGATTTATGCGACGGACCTGGACGAGGATGCTCTCAACAGCGCGCGCCACGCTGCCTATGACGATCGGCAGGTGGGGGGAGTCCCACCGGAGCTCCTGACCAAGTACTTCCAGCAGATTGACGGGCTCTACACCTTGCGCAAGGATCTCCGGCGCCAGGTCATCTTCGGACGGCATGATCTCATCCACGACGCCCCGATCTCGCGCATCGATCTGTTGGCCTGCCGGAACACCCTGATGTACCTGAATGCGGAGACGCAGGGTCGAGTGCTCTCCCGGCTGCACTTTGCGCTGAATGAGGGGGGCTTCCTGCTCCTCGGCCGGGCCGAGACGCTGATGGCCCAGGGACAAACCTTCGTCGTGGTGGATCCCAAGCGGCGACTCTCGCGGAAGGAATCCCGCGGGCCTCTCAGGGCCGGCAGCCGAGCGGTTGCGAGAGACGCAGGAATATCGCAGCGGGGCACATGAATCTTTTCGCGAGTGGGCTGGGGAGAATCGGCCGACTCGTGACTGGTGACTCTCGACTCGTGACTCGTGACTCTCGACTCGTGACTCGTGACTCGTGACTCGTGACTCGTGACTCAAGATAGAAACATGAATCCAGAACAATTGCGCCATAGACTCGAGATCGTGCACCAGCGAATCAGCGATCTGACTGAAGGAAGCCCGGCTCCCTTAGAGGAGAGTATGGAAGATCTGCGCACCACGCTGGAGGAGCTTCGCGTCGCGGACGAGGAGCTCCGAGCGCAGAACGCGGAGCTCGCCGCCGCTCACCTTCAGGTCGAGGTGGAGCGCCGACGTTACCACGAGCTGTTCGAGCTGGCCCCCGACGCCTACCTCGTCACCAACCTTGCCGGCATCATCGGCGAGGCGAATCGGTCAGCCTCCCGGCTGCTGGGCATCGCTCCCCAGTCACTCATTGGGAAGGCACTGGCGGCATACGTCGCCAGTGAGGATCGCCCCCGCTTTCGGCTGCTCCTGAACCAGCAGGCCCGACGGGGCGGGACTCACATGACATCCTTCAAACTCAGGACACGAAACGGCACCCGGCTGTACGCGGAGATGACTTACTCCATCGTCGAGGCTGCGGATCGGAAGCCGGCCGGGTTCCGTTGGCTCATTCGGGATGTCACCGAGCAGGAGCGCCTCACTCGGCAGATTCGCACCCTCAATGCCGAGCTGGAATCCCGAGTAGCCGAGCGCACAGCGGATCTGCAGGCTGCGCAGCAGCTCTCGGAAGACCTGCTCTGCCGGGAGCAGGCCGCACGTCGCGCGGCAGAGGCGAGCGAAGCGGAGTCCCGCCACGTGCAGAAGCTCGAGAGCATCGGCGTGTTGGCAGGCGGCCTCGCCCACGACTTCAACAATCTGCTCCACGTGGTGCTGGGCAACGCCGATATCGCGCTGAGCCGGTTACCGGCCCGCTCACCGGCCCGCGAGCCGCTGGAGGAAGTGGTCCGAGCCACCATCCGCGCCGCCGACCTTACCCGGCAGATGCTGGCCTATTCCGGAAAGGGTGCCTTCGTCATCCGCCATCTAGATCTTTCCCAAGAGGTCAGAGAGACGGCAACCCTGCTGCGTACCGCCCTTTCCAAGCAGGCATCGCTGGTGTGGGATCTGGCATCCAACCTGCCCGCCGTGAATGCCGACGCCACCCAGGTCCGGCAGATCGTCATGAACCTCATCACCAACGCCTCGGACGCGCTGGGCAAGGAGGGCGGGACGATCAGGCTGCGCACCGGTGTGGTTCGACGGGATGAGCTGAATGACGCCCGATTCGGCCCACCCATGCAGGGAGACGAGTCGGTCGCCCAAGGCGCAGATCCCTTCGTGTTCCTCGAGGTCTGCGATACGGGCACCGGGATGACGCCGGACACGCTCCAGCGCATCTTCGACCCCTTCTTCTCTACCAAATTCGCGGGACGGGGGCTGGGACTCGCCGCCGTCATGGGCATCGTGCGGAGCCACCAGGGCATGATCCGGATCCGCACCGAACCAGGGCAGGGCACCAGATTCCGCGTGCTGTTCCCTGCCGTGGCCGGGACCGCGGGATCAGCCGAGAAGCCGTCCACGGCACGCAGCGACTGGCGCGGGAGCGGGGTCGTGCTCGTGGTCGAAGATGAAGATGGCGTTCGCGAAGTGGCTCAGCGGATGCTCCAGGACTTCGGCTTCGACACCGTCGCGGCCGTGGACGGGCGTGAAGCGCTGGAAATCATGGATCGGGTCGGCGACGAGGTCACGGCCGTCCTCCTCGATTTGTCCATGCCCCGGATGGGAGGCCAGGAGACCTTCCGCCGTCTTCGCGAAGCCCGGCCCGATATCCCCGTGATCCTGATGAGCGGGTATTCCGAGCAGGTGGTGGTGCCTCAGTTCACCGGCGGGAAGCCAGGTCTCACCACCTTCCTGCAAAAACCCTTTCTGGCGGAGGATCTCATCGGGATCCTTCGGCGCATGGTGGAGGTCACGACCTAACCTCGTGCAACTTCCCTCGGCCCGCGCATCTCCCCCGGCCCACTACCCGGAGGATCGCGTGGCCTGCTCGTCCGCTCCCAGCGCAAGGCTTGGCACTCTCTCTCCTGTTCCCTCCCGCCGTATCGGAGGAACCTTTTCCGCCTTTTCCGCCTCTTCCGCCTTTTCCGTTCTCTCCGTCCTCTCCGCCTTCTCCGTCCTCTCCGCCTTCTCCGCGCTCCCCGCGCTCCCCGCGCACGCCCAGGGCTGGATCGAGATCGAGCGGCCGGTCAGCCCCGCCCTCCCCAGTGGCGAGGTCGAGCGGGTCAGCTCTGAGGTTCGCGTTGCGGTGGATGACAGGATTGCCCGAGTCGAGGTCGAGGAACGCTTTCGGAACGCGGGCCGACGTCTCGCCGAGGGAAGCTATCTCTACCCCATGCCGGGCGAGGCAGTGTTCACCAACTTTTCCCTCTGGATGGGCGACCAGGAGGTCAAGGGCGAGACCATGAATGCAGAGCAGGCCCGTGCGATCTACGAGGAGATCGTGCGGCGTCGAAAGGATCCCGCCCTCCTCACCTTCGCGGGACACGGACTGCTTCGTGCCCAGGTATTCCCGATTCAGCCGGGCGAGACCCGCAAGATCGTACTCCGCTACTCCCAGTTGCTTGCCCGCGCCGGCGATGCCGTTCGCCTTCGCTACGCCCTCGGCAGTCGAGGACCGGCCGGTGCCACCAGCTTTCAGGTGACCGTAGCGCACGCGGACGCGTATGGCACTCCCTACTCTCCCACCCATTCAGTGGAGACTCGCCGGATCGGTGACCGTCTCGAACTAACTATTCCCATGACTGCCGCCGGGGACCTCGAGCTCTTCCTGCCGCTGCGAAAGGGGCTCGTCGGTACCACTCTGCTGACCCACGCGCCCGGTGGAGAAGATGGCTACTTCATGTTGCTGCTCGCGCCATCACAACCGGAGACGGGGACCAGTCTCCCTCGCGATCTTACCCTGGTGCTGGATGTGTCGGGCTCGATGTCAGGAACCAAGCTCGAGCAGGCCAAGGCGGCGCTTCAGCAGGCGCTCGGCACCCTGACCTCAAACGATCGCTTTCGTCTCATCACGTTTTCCTCCACGGTTCGGAGTTTTCGCCCGGGCTTTGTCCCCGCCAGCCGTGACCATCTCGCCGCCGCCCGCGAATTCATCGATGGATTGGGGGCCGAAGGGGGTACCAACATCGCCGGCGCGCTCGAGGCGGCCTTGAATGATCGGGGCGACGCCGAGCGCTTAGGCATGGTGCTCTTCGTGACCGACGGTCTCCCCTCCATCGGCGAGCAGGCTCCCGATCGGATTGCAGAGCAGGCAGCCGGCCGAATCGGCCGGACTCGAATTTTCACGGTCGGCATCGGCCACGACGTCAACACCTACCTGTTGGATCGCCTTGCTTCGAGCGGACGAGGGAGCGCCGAATACGTGGGAGCGGGAGCAAGCGTGGAAGCCGCGATGGGATCGCTGCTCATGAAATTGCGGTACCCGGCGATGGTGAACCTCCAAATCGACGAGAGCCCGGTCAGCCTCGCGCAGACGTACCCAGCCCAGCTTCCCGACCTCTTTTACGGCGAAGAGCTGGTGGTTTTCGGGCGCTATCACGGGCAGGGCAGCGGGAACATCCTCATTACCGGAGAACGGAACGGGCGCCGCGAGCGGGTACCGGTGCCGGCAAGCTTCAAAGCCAGCGAGGCGGGCAACGATTTCATCTCCCGCCTCTGGGCCGCTCGCCAGATCGGTGAGCTGACCCGCCAGATTCGGCTCGAGGGCGCGACGCCGAGCCTGCTTGACCAGGTGCGCCAATTGGGACTCCGCTACGGTATCCTGACAGAGTACACGTCATACCTGGTCCAGGAGCCGGTCGACCTGGTTGGTGCGCCGGGACCCATCCCGCTGCGGGAGGACCAGATGGGTGGGGCACGCAACTCGGCGACTCAGACAGGACCCCAAGCGTTCGAGCGCGCGCGCGCGAGTGCCAAGTTGTCTGAATCCAAGAGTTTGGCGGCTACAGACGAGGCCGTAGCGGCCGGCCTTGCTCCACGGGGGGAAGGCGCCCCGGCGCCCCGACGGGCGGGGGGACGGCTCTTCGTCCAGCGGGGCTCGGTCTGGACTGACCTGGCCCACTCCGATAGGATCACGGTCACTGCTGTGGTTGGGTACAGCAGGGCATATTTCGAGTTGGTACGAGTGTTGCCGGAGCTCGCCCCGTATTTGTCGGTGGGAGACGAAATCCTGATCGCAGGACGCCGGGTAAGCATTCGAGTGGGCCCTTCGGGTACCGAGGCGTGGAAGCCGGGCCAACTGGCAGACCTGGTCCGCAACTTCAGAGGCACATGACGGCAGACCTGAGCGAGCTCTTCGAGCAATACTACGGCTCTCTGGTGCGGATGCTGTACCGCCGTACGGGAGACCGGGACCGGGCCGAGGACCTGGCTCAGGAGACGTTTGCTCGGGCGGTAGCCGCTCCGCCCCATAACCCGCGCCCTTGGCTCTTCGCGGTGGCGCTGAATCTGGTGCGGGAGGATGGGCGGCGGGCCCTGCGCCAGGGGCGCCGGCTCGAGCTGCTCCGAGCCGACGCCCCTCCGGCCCAGGGTCCGGCTGAGGACTTCGACCGGAACGAGCGCAGTGCCGCCGTCCGGTCGGCGCTTGCCACCCTAAACGAGCGGGATCGTGAGGCGTTGCTGCTCAAGGCGGAGGGCTTCAATTACGAGGAGATCGCCGCGACGTTAGGTCTCTCCAAAGGGGCGGTTGGGACTACGCTGGCTCGCGCACGGCGCCGGTTGGTTGAAGCCTATCGGACGGAAGGACGGGGGAAGAATGTCGCATCTTGACGAGGGCACCTTGCACGCACTGCTCGATGGGGAGCTGGATCTCGCCGAAGTGAGCGAGATCCAATTGCACCTGGGCAGCTGCGTGGCCTGCGGCTCCCGCCTCCAGGAGGTGAAGCAGATACTGGCCGAGGCCGATCGGTTGGTTGGAGGCATGGAGGTGCCGGCCGGAGCCGCCCGCGCGCGACCCGAGCCCCGGCGCAGCCCACCGCCCTTCCGTCCTGCCCGCGAGCCCGAGATCTGGGACGAGACCCCGGTGCTGCTCATCCCCGAGTCTACCGACGCCATCGCGCGGCGCCAGCGATGGCTACGACGCTTCCGCTGGGCGGCCGTTATCGCGGTGCTGGTGTTCGGCGGAAAGCTGGCCAGCGACGCACTGCGCCCCGGCCATCCTATGTTGCCGGAGCGGGATCTCACCTCCGCGGCACCGGCGGTTCCGCCTGCCGTTGTGAGCCCGCAAGAGAGCAGGAAGCCGGAAACGACGGTGGTTGCCCGCGCCAAGGCACCCCGCACACCGGCGCCCCGGCCGCCTACCCAGAAGCTGGCCACGAAGCCGGAGCCCGCCGCCGTGGAACGGTCGGCCGATACCACGAGTGAGCTGACCGATGCCGTCGCACTCTCGGCTGAGGATTCCATACTCGCGGATTCACAGTCTCTTGCGGCCGGGGATTCGGCGGACTCGGCCCGCGGTGGTGCGCTGGCCGCCGGTGCCATGGCGGATTCCGTTTCCCCAACCCAGACGGCCCGAGCGGATGTCTCCGATCAAACGAGGGAGTCTGACGAATTGGCGACCCGGCGCGCCGCCGCCGCGGCTCTGGCAGAGCTGGATCGTGAGCGCCGGCGCGAGCGTGCCAATGCCGCCACTGCCGCTCTCCCGCCCGCCAGGGAAGAAGCCCCGCTGGCCGCAGAATCGGCGCCCGCCCCCGCACCCGCCCCGCGCACCCTGGAGCAGCGGTCGCAAATTTATCTTCGCATCGGATTGGACGAGGCGGTGAAGCAACTCGGTGGGCCGGTCCACGTCATCGAAGGCATGACTCCGCAGTTCATCGGCCTCATCCGAGGCCAGCAGGTCCCCGGCGCCGATGCTCGGCGGCCGGTGGTGCGGGTGGTCTATCTGGACGCGCGCGGGCGGTTGATCCTGCTCGACCAGCAGCGAATAGCCAGTGGGCAGGCGGTCGGCGCGGCCAGCGGGAACCTGCGGTGGGCAATAGGGGATGTCATGCTGTATCTGCGAGGTGAGCCGACTCTGGATGTTTTGCGAAGCCTGCAGGCGCGGGTGAGATGAAGCGGTAAAAGAAGGGCGTCACGGGTTTTCAGTCCCGTCCAGCACCTCCCTCACCTGCGTCATCAGCTCTTCCACCGTGAATGGCTTCTGGATGAAGGCCGCGTCCTTCCGAGTGACGCCGCGCCGCACGACTTCGTCGTTGGTATAGCCTGAGATGAAGAGCACCTTCAGATCGGGACGCCCGGCAAGCAGCTGATCCACCAACTCGCCCGCGCCCATCTCCGGCATGACGACGTCAGATACCAGGAGCTGGATTGGATGATCGTAACCGGCGGCGACGGTCAAGGCATCGCGGCCGTGGCGGGCTTCGAGTACCGTATGCCCGTGTTCAGTCAGGATCTTCCAGAGTAGCTCGCGGACTCCATCTTCATCCTCCACCACCAGCACGGTTTCCTCGCCCCTCAGTGAGATGGGAGCTTCCCCGCTTCCCGGCTCTTCCCCCTCCCCTTTGGGTAAGAAAACCTTGACCGTAGTGCCTAGGCCGGGCTCACTGGAAACCCGGACTACGCCGCCGCTCTGCTTCACGATCCCGTAGACGATCGAGAGTCCCAACCCGGTCCGATGCCCGGGAGCCTGCGACGTGAAGAACGGCTCGAAGACATGCGACAAGGTGTCACCATCCATGCCGCTCCCGGTATCGCTCACCGCCAGCACGATGTAGCGGCCCGGCTTGACCGACCTGCCGCGGGTCGAGCCACTGATCTGGCGCTCGCCGGTCTCGATGGTGAGAGTGCCACCGGTGACCATGGCGTCGCGGGCATTCAGGACCAGGTTGACGAGAACCTGCTCCAACTGACCCGGATCCATCTTGACTTCGCCCAGTCCGGATCTCAGCTGCGTCACCAGCTTGATATCCGCGCCGATGAGCCGCTGAATCAATCCCTCCATGTTGCTGACGACGCTATTGAGCTCGATCGAGCGAGGCTCGAGCGTTTGCTGGCGCCCGAAACTCAGGAGTTGACGGGTCAGCGCAGCACCTCGATCCGCCGCTTTGCGGATCTGTTCCAGGTCCTTCCGTCGCCGGTCGTGCTCGGGGATGTCGCGCAGAAGCAGGTCGCTGAAGCCGCGAATGGTGGTGAGGAGGTTATTGAAATCGTGCGCCACGCCGCCGGCCAGGCGGCCGGCGGCATCCATGCGCTGCGCCTGGCGGAGCTGCTCCTCACTCTGGTGCAGGGCCGCCCGGGTTCTGGTACGCTCGCTGATGTCGGTAGCGAGGACCAGCCGGGCGCGGCGATCATCCAGCTCCATCTCGTGGGAGACCAGCTCCATGTCGATGATCGTGCCGTCCTTCCTCCGGTGCTGGGTCAAGGCCACCTCGCCTCGCTGGGAGCCGGTTGGCTCCAGGCCGTGATGCAGCCCGGGCGCATCCTCCGGTGGGAGGAGATCCATGATGGTCATCGACAGGAACTCGTCGCGGGTGTACCCGTAGTGCCGGACCGCCGCCTCGTTCACTTCGAGAAAGGCCAGGGTGTCCACGTCAAAGACCCACATCGGCTGGGGGTTGCTCCCGAACAGCATCCCGTAACGCTCATCCGCCTCCTGCGCGACCCGGTAAAGCCTGGCGTTGTCTACCGAGAGAGCGGCACGGCTGGCCAGCTCTTCCGCGAAGGACAGGTCATCCGGGCCGTATTCCCGACCCGACTCCGGGCCGACCGCCAGGGTGATGGTCCCGAGCGGACTACCCCGCGCCAACATCGGAACCCGGAGAAAGGACCCGGAAGCCAGGGCCCGAAACAGCTTGAGCTGCTCCGCATCTTGGGCAGTGCTGCGGAGCATCTCCTCTGTCACCGGGCCGAAATCGCCGTGACGGAGCGCGGCACCGAACGGCGGTTGCCGGGTCCCATACTCACAGAGCGCTCGGACCAGAAGGTCCTTGCTGGGATCCCGGTGGGCCCCCGAGATGAATTGAAGCGACCCCTGCTCGCTGGCGACGTGGATGGCACACCAGTCAGCGAGGGTGGGAACGATGAGGCGGGCCAAGTTCCAGAGAGTGACTTCGTAGTCCAGGGATGAAGCAAGGGTGGCGTTGGCCTCGGCAAAAAAGGCGAGCCGGCGGTCCAGGCGCTCGGCCTCCGCCCGGGAAAGCTCCACGGCGCGGGCCCGGTCCGCGGCGTCTTTCAACCGGGAAACCAGCAGCACGGTGGCGGGCACCACCATTCCAAGCCCCAGCAAGGTGTACGCATTGGCCGGGGTATAGTGGAGAATCGACCTGGGCTCGGACAGGAAGTGAATTGCGTAGAGAACCGTCAGGAGGCCGCTGATGAGGCCGGGACGAAGACCGCCGATGTACGCGGAGTAGACGACCGTTAGTAGCAGAAAGGCGAACGGGTGGAGCACCGGCAGGTCGTGCCGCGCCATCTGGTCGAAAAGGATGGCGGTCGTGAGCGTCAACAGAGGCCCCCGGACGCTGAGGCCTATACGCG
>DASXRM010000080.1:0-22970 GCA_036506575.1 Gemmatimonadales bacterium
ACGCCGGGATACCCGGTTACCTCTCACCTCTCACCTCTCACCTCTTACCTCTTACCTTTCAGTCGTGCCCAACTACATCTGCGTCACCTGCGGCGTCCAGTACGCCGAGTCCGCCCTGCCGCCGGAGCACTGTGTCATATGTGAAGACGAGCGGCAGTACGTGGGATGGCAAGGGCAAAAATGGACCACGCTCAAGGAGCTGCAGGCCACCCACAGGAACCGGCTCGACGTCGAGGGGCCGGAGCTCATCAGCCTGGTCACCGAGCCGGAATTCGCCATTGGGCAGCGGGCGCTCCATGTGCGCACGCCCGATGGCAACGTGCTCTGGGACTGCATCACCGTGATTGACGACCGCAGCGTGGCCGCGGTCCAGGCGCTCGGCGGTGTCTCGGCGATCGCGGTATCCCATCCGCATTACTACTCGTCGGTGGTGGAGTGGAGCCGAGAGCTGGGAGACGTCCCGGTCTATCTCCACGCGGCCGATGGCGAGTGGGTGATGCGCCCACACCCGGCGATCGTCTTCTGGCACGGTGAGACGCACCAGTTGGCGCCGGGGCTTACCCTCGTTCGCCTGGGCGGTCACTTCCCCGGCGGGACGGTGCTCCACTGGGCCGGCGGCGCCCAGGGGAATGGCGCGCTCCTCACCGGCGACGTGATCCAGGTGGGCGAGGACCGGAAGACGGTGAGCTTCATGTACAGCTTCCCGAACTACATCCCGGTAAGCGCCGCAACGGTCCGCCGGATCATAGAGGTGCTGGAGCCGTACCAGTTCGAGCAGATCTACGGCGCCTGGTTCGGGCAGAACATCAGGGCCAACGCGAAGGAGGCGTTGCGCTACTCGGCAGACCGCTACATCGCGGCCGTTTCTGAGGGCGATTAACGGCGCAAAAGCCATTTAGCCGCAGCACACCCGCTTGGCGGGTACCCGAACGCAGATGAACACAGATACTGCAACGGCTAACGCGGATGAACACGGAAACAGACGGATAGCTCCTCGACCGGAGGCGCTCCATTCGCGCTGCGAAGTGCAAGGTGCTTTTGTTCAACAGCACATCGGCGGAGGTCGTGCAGGAGCAATGGCGCTGTCGCGAAATCGACTGGTGTGCTGTTGAACAAAACTGCCTTAGTGGCTGCGGTTGAGGAGAGTCTCGGAACAGCGGAGCGATCCGGCCAATCCGTGTTCATCCGTGGCGTGCAGTTGCTGTATCTCTGAAGGGAGGCTGGTGCACGAGGGACTGGCCGCGCTCTTTGCCTATCGACAGGCCCAGTTGGGTCCCATTACTTTCACCCTCGCCGCAAACGATTACGGCTTCGAGCTGTTGTCGCCCGATGCCGCGAGGCTGGAAGAGGTGCTCGAAGCCGGACTGGTATCGCCGGACCACCTGTTGCACGACACCCGGCCAGTCTCAACGCGGCCGAACTGGCCAAATGCCAGTTCCGGGAGACAGCGCGGGTGGGGGACTTATCTTTCAGGGGTATCCGGGCAACCACCGGAGCGCGAAGGAGGTGCAGGCTTCGAGTGGGCTCCGGTACGATGTGTTCGCCCGCTACGATCCAGAAAATCTTCTCCTGTTCCAGGCCCATCGCGAGTGCTGGAGAGACAGTTGGAGCGGAACCGCCTGAGTCGGGCGCTGGAGCGGATGGCGACTGGTCGGATCAGCATCAGCGAGGTGGAGCGGCCGACCCGCTCGAGTTCGCGCTGCTGGTGGATCGGGCGCGAGAGCAGGTGAGCAGCGAGAAGTTTCTGGTGGAGCGCGCGGCGGCAACTGGGAATGGCGCGGGTCACATTCGATTCGCGCGGGGACGGGGCAGAGGATTCCGATGACCGATGTAATGCTGACGATCGCGGGAGAGGAGATCTATCTCCTCGCCGAGCGGGCGTTGTACTGGCCCAACGCGAGCACGCTAGTGGTGGCCGATCTCCATTGGGGCAAGGCCTCGACGTTCAGAGCGGTGGGGATTCCGATCCCGATCGGCACTACCAGCGACGATCTGGCTCGGCTCGACAGCGCGCTCACCCGCACCGGTGCGCGGCGGATGGTGGTGCTCGGCGACCTGTTCCACGCCAAGGCCGGGCGGATCGCCTCGCACACGCTGGCGGAGCTGCGCCGGTGGCGGAGCCTGGCTGCGCCGGTCGAGATCCTGCTAGTCCGCGGCAACCACGACCGTCACTCGGGCGATCCGCCCAACGATCTCCGGATCAACTGCGTCAACGCGCCGGCGTTCGTGCCGCCGTTCATCTTCCGCCACGAGCAAGCCGATTCCGGTGACGGATTTGGATTGGCGGGGCACGTTCATCCCGGCATTACCCTGGTCGGTCGGGGCCTCCAACGGGAGACCCTGCCCTGCTTCCTTGTGGGTCAGCGGGGGGCGCTGATCCCGGCATTCGGCAGCTTCACTGGCTTTGGGGTGGTGGAGCCGGGTCCGGGCGATCGGGCCTTCGTGGTGGTAGAGGGAGAGGTACTCGAGGTGGCGTTGCCGGTCGATCTGGATCCCACCGCTTATCCGCCGACGCTACACGAGATGTCGGAGACCGATCCGATTCGGTGATCGGGCAGAAAGCCTAAAAAGTGAGCTGTCGTTTTGTCGTTGCTTCTCTAGTGCGACATCAGCCGCTATACCAACTCATCTTCGGAGCCAACTCCACACTCGCCGTCACAATCGAGCGGCATTCTTGTTCGACACGCTCAACGGAACTCCCCTGCCCTTCCGACATTTTTTGCCAGCCTCGTGGCTCGTCATCCTGGCCTCCTCTCTCTCCGCCCAGGAGCCGACTCGGCTCGTGGTCCGCGACAATGCCCTGCCCTGCCTCAATATGCGAACTCGTCCCGAGAGCTCCGCCCCGGCGTTCGAGTGCCTGCCACCCAGCACCGTCGTGGAGGCCATCGGCGCCGCGCCTTACTGGCGCCAGGTGAAGCTGGCCGATGATAGGACTGGCTGGGTCGCCAAGAAATTCCTCGAGGCTGCCGCCGGGCCGGCGCCGACGCCCGCGGATGCGGACCGGGACGATGCCTGGCTCGAGGTGCACGTGGTGGACGTGGGCCAGGGCGACGGGATCTGGATCCACACCTTCGACGACAACATCCCGGGTAACGGCCGATATGAGGGATACAACATCATCATCGACGGGGGACCGGATGCCTCGGATGTCAAAAATCGGTTGCTTCGCTACGTCCTGGACAAGGCGCACGAGCGCGCGGTGATTGACGCACTCATCATCACTCATCCGCATGACGATCACTATCCTGGAGCCGAGGGAATCCTGCGCCACTTCGAGGTCCGGGAGTTCTACGACTCGGGGTATCCCAAGCAGGGGATCAAGTGGCACCGGTTCCGGGCTCTGGTAGACTCCGAGAAGTTCGAAGGGCACCCGATCGTCGAGCACGTAGGACGCGCCAACTTTGGAACCCCGGATTGGGGCAGCGAGCTTCGGGTCCATCTTCTCTACGCCTACCCCGGCTCGGGCACCGCGCTCGGCAGCGGCAACACCCTGGAGAACAACGCCTCGATCGTGCTGCGCCTGGAGTGCGGCAGCCAGAGCATTCTCTTCATGGGCGATGCGGAAGGGAAGGACCGGGCCGACGGTCCAGACGTGCCGAAGTATGCAGAGCGCTTCCTGCTCGACTCCGTGAGTCCCGCGGCGCTCCGTTCCACCGTGCTCAAGATCGCCCATCATGGGAGCGAGACCTCGAGTACCCTGCCCTTCATCAATGCCGTCGATCCGAAGTATGTCGTGGTCTCCTCGGGCCGGAAGTCGTTCGGCGGAATCTTCCTCCCCGACGCCACGACGCTCGAGCGGTACTGCGCACACAAGGCGGCCACCCGGATCTATCGTACCGACCAAGACGACGAGGCCGAAGGGAGAACCACGACCACCGACGCCGACGGCGACGACATCGTCATCAGCACCAACGGCGACGAGACCAGGGTGGTGGCTTACTCAAGCGGCAGGCCGATCACCATGACATCCTGCGTGCCATAGCCTCCCTGGGCGCCTTGGCGGGTATTTTCCTCACATGGGTTCCGTTCCCGACCGCTACCAGACGTTTCGCCGGCTCCACCAGTCTGGTTGCTTCGTCATTCCCAACCCGTGGGACCTCGGCAGCGCCCGTCTGCTCCAGCGACTCGGCTTTCCGGCGCTGGCTACGACCAGTTCCGGATTCGCCTGGTCCCTCGGCCGGCCCGACAACCACGTATCGTTGGAAGAGGCATTGGCCCACTTTCGGGCGATCGCCCGTGGCGTCGGGGTGCCGGTCAATGGGGACTTCGAGGGCGGCTTTGCGGTAGAGCCCACCCAGGTCGGCGCCAACGTCGCCGCCGCGACGGCCACCGGTATCGCCGGCCTCTCGATCGAAGACTCCACTGGTGACCGCTCAGAGCCCCTGTTCGAGTTCGCCCTTGCGGTCGAACGGATCCGCGCTGCCCGCCAGGCGATTGATGCCAGTAAGGCCGGCATTCTCCTTACCGGTAGGTCCGAAGGATTCATCGTCGGACGCCCCGACTTGAAGGAAACCATCCGCCGCCTCACCGCTTATGCCGAAGCCGGGGCCGATTGTCTCTACGCCCCGGGCATCCGGACCAAGGCGGAGATCGTCGCGGTGATTACAGCGGTCGCCCCCAAACCGGTCAACGTGCTGGTCGGCAGCGACTTCACCACCGTGGCCCAGCTCGCCGATCTGGGCGTCAGGCGGATCAGCGTGGGCGGCGCGCTGGCTCGGGCAGCCTGGACTGGTTTCCTCCAAGCGGCGAAGGAGATTGCCGAGGGGGGGACCTTTACGGCTCTCGCGAGCGCGGTTCCCTTTGACGAGATCAACGGGTCCTTCGACTCGACGTGAGCCATCTCCGACCGGTGCGCAAGATGGACCTCACGATCCCCTACACCTTCTATCCCCTTGCGCTGCCCGGCTGGATCGCGTGGATACTCTTCCTGATCGCGATCGCAGGGGGCGCGTGGATCGCCCTGGCCACCAGCCGGCGTCAGGGGTGGCGCTTGGGGATCGTCTTCGGTGTGATCGGGCTGCTGGGCCTGATAGCGGTGACCATGGTCGCGTCGATGATCATTACCTTCGTTGTATACGACCTCTGAAGGCTGACCGGGATCGCTCGCTACTTCGCGTCCACGGGCGGCGGGGGGAGGGCGTGGTCTTCAGCACCTGGTGACATTGTGGGGCGCGGCTTTAACCTGGAGGTCACATGGCGCGCCTGTTCTGGCTGCTGCTCATTCTGGCGTTTGTCGGAGCGCTGCTGATGGGGACCTCCTGGGCGGTGGCGTATTACCGGGTTGGGGACTTGCTCGGCGCCCCGCCCCCCCAGATGGGGACCCAGTCGACCAGCATCGAGTGGCACGGCCTGTCTCGCCTACGCGAGTACCCACCGATGTGGCGCTTTGCCTTCGCGCCGACGGTGATTCCCGGGGCGTCCACCGTCCGCATCTATGTGAGCCCCTGGGGTCAGGTCGTCTCGACCGAACCGCCCGACCTGGAGGCCCGGGTAAAGGCGTTTCACAATACCGGCTACTGAAGGCTAGTAGCCTGAACGCCGTCGGATGACTATACAGCGACCACGATGTACACCCCAGCCGAAGAGATCATGAGATATCTGTGCCTGCCCCCCGACGGGTTGATCCCTCGACCCGGTTAGAGCATCGGCCCACCCGGTGTCGATTCCGGGCTCTCCCGAACGACTACTTATCGACCACGATATGCCGTGCCACCATCTGGAGGGAGCCATGAAATACCTCTGCCTGATTTACGAGAACGAGAAGAACTGGGAAACCATGCCTCCGGCGGAGTACGAGGGCATCATGCACGAGTACTTCGACTTCACCGCGGACATCGGCAAAAGCGGGAACCTCGTCGCCGCCGAAGCGCTCCAGCCCACCGGGACCGCTACTACTGTTCGGGTCCGGAACGGCAAGGTCTCCACCACGGATGGTCCGTTCGCCGAGACCAAAGAGCAGTTGGGCGGGTTCTACCTGGTCGAGGCCAAGGACCTGAACGAGGCCATCCAGATCGCCTCCCGCATCCCCACGGCGCGATTCGGCTCGATCGAGGTCCGGCCGGTGATGGACTTCTCCAAGGAGGCCGCGGAGTACAAGGGAGCGGAGCAGACGACGCACGCGTGAGGGTAGTCGAGAGTCACGAGTCGCGAGTCGCGAGTTGCGAGTCACGAGTCGCGAGTCACGAGTCACGAGTCGAGAGTCGCGAGTCACGGGTCGGGAGTCAGAACTCCAAAGAGCTTCCTCATCGCGAGCGAAGCGAGGGACCTACTTATCGGCTTGTGGAGCTGGTTAGGTAGATCCTTCGCATCGCGACCCATCGGTCCCACACCCTCGACTCGTGACTCTCGACTCGTGACTCGTGACTAACATCATAGAGGAACTCTTCCGCACCGAATCTCGCCGCGTCCTGGCCACCCTGATCCGCCTCCTGGGCGACTTCGATCTGGCCGAGGAGGCGCTGCAGGATGCCTTCGCGGCGGCGGTGGAGCGCTGGCCGGCGGAGGGTGTGCCGGCCAATCCACGCGCGTGGCTGGTCTCGACCGGCCGGTTCAAGGCCATCGACGGGCTGCGGCGACGGGCCCGGTTCGACGCCTCGCTCACGGCCGTGGCCGAACGCCTGGGCGACGGAGTTACCCCTCCCCGCGAGGTGGACGACGAGGGCGTCGAGGACGACCGGCTCCGGCTGATCTTCACCTGCTGTCACCCTGCCCTACCGCCCGATGCGCAGATCGCTCTCACCCTGCGCGAGGTCTGCGGCCTCACCACCGAGGAGATCGCGCGGGCGTTTCTCTCGCCACCGCCCACCTTGGCCCAACGGATCGTGAGGGCCAAGGCCAAGATCAAGGCCGCAAAGATTCCGTATCAGGTGCCGTCGCGCACCGATCTGCCCGAGCGGCTCGCGACGGTGCTCCACGTCATCTATCTGGTGTTCAACGAGGGCTACTCGGCGTCGTCGGGCGAATCCCTCACCCGGCACGACCTTTCGGCCGAAGCCATCCGGCTGGGCCGGCTGCTCGTAGAGCTGCTGCCGGAGCCTGAGGCGATTGGCCTGCTGGCATTGATGCTGTTGCACGAGTCGAGGCGGCAGGCGAGGACGTCGCCCAATGGCGAGCTGGTGCTGCTGGACGATCAAGACCGGTCGCTGTGGGATCGGGGACAGATCGCCGAGGGATTGGCGTTGGTCGAGCGGGCGCTCGGCTCACGAAGTTTTGGCCCCTATACAATTCAAGCGGCAATCGCCGCGGTGCACGCCGATACGCCCAGTGCGGCGGAGACCGATTGGTCGGAGATCGTGGGCCTGTACGACGTGCTGCTCCGGGCGGAGCCCTCGCCTGTGGTCGAGCTCAACCGCGCGGCCGCGGTCGCGATGCGGGACGGTCCCCGGGCGGGGCTGACGCTGATAGACGAGCTTCTTGCACGAGGGGAGCTGGGCGATTATGCCCTGGCTCACTCCGCCCGGGCCGAGCTGTGCCGGCGGGTGGGTCACACGGCCGAGGCGATCGAGGCCTACCAGAGGGCACTCGGGCTCACGCGGCAGGAACCGCAACGGCGGTTCCTCGAGCGGCGGCTCTGGGATTTGCGGGACGGCGATACCCGTACGGTCTAGACGAGGCCCGTGCTCCGCATCCTGGCCCCCGGCATAGGGGGTCTGCTGCTTCCGATCGTCAGCGCCCTCTGTGTGCTCAAAGCAACGAGGGCGACATAGACTAGGAAACCGAACTCGGTCATCCATTCGAGTGGTCGGCTCAGCGGGAACAGCGAATGGAACGCGAAGCTGACCAGTACCACGGCGAATCCCAGGATTCCAACGCTTTTCTTGAAGTGAGGGTCGGTAATGAGAGCTGCCGACAGTAGTGCCATGAAGAGTGAGAAGCAAACGAAGAACCAGTTGGAATAGATTAAATGCTCATGTAAGCGTTCCTGCGAGTAGAGACCCAGCATGACGAGGAAAACAATTGACCCGAAGGCCGCGAGCTGTGAGGCAACGATGAGCGCGTTTCGCCTCCGGTGTTCTGAGCGCCATCTGCTCAAGCCGAGGACGAAGAGCAGTAATGCCGCGGCGGTCAAGATGCATCCCACATTGTAGAACGGCGCGCCTTGGGGATTGCGAGACCGATCGCCGAGATCGCTCAGCCAATTCTTCAGCGGCGTGAACCGGTTGGGGTAGACCCACCATGCGGCCATGGAACATACGACGTACAAAACGATCGCAGCCATCCCGCCACCGAACGCGAGGTTGATGCCCGCTCGAGGATGCTTGCTGCCTTTCACGATCGGCGCCCTTCCTACCGCTCCCTCCCGGTGAGGCTCAGTTCAACCGAGCCTCGGATCTTGCTGCCCCGCAGTATTGCGTCCTGCCCCGCCACCATTCGGCGCCAGCCAGTGGCCATTGGCGCACCGGCTGGCATCCGACTCATGGGTTCATCGACGCGATGCTAAACCCGGCGCGGTTGCGAGGCTCCTCACAGCGCCGGCCAGCGCCCGCACCTTGGCCGCATCCCCCGCCCCATTCGCATCCCCGTCCAGCCGAGTCGCCAACTGCGCCAGCGCATCCCGCCGCTCCGTCACCGACGCCTTCTCGGCTCTGGTCAGCGCCTCTCGTGCGGCGGTAAGCTCCCCTGCCGCGAGGCCCTTGGACCGCTCCAGCTGATCCAGGTAGGCGCGTGCCAGGGAGAAGGTCGCCGGCCACTGCAGCTTCACCTGCCCCTGGGTGTTGAAGTAGTCGAGGTGCACCGACTTGGCCGCGTCGATCTCGTCCTGCGAGATGAACCCACTCGGCTTGAGCTCAAAGATGTCGAGCCCGCGCGAGATCTCGGAGCCGACGATGACGCCGTTGTACCAGTAGGTGGACCAATACCCTCCGCTCTCCATCTTGGTCGAATCCACCGGCCCGCGATCGAAGAAGGCGATCTCCTTCGGGTGCGACGCGTCGGTCCAGTCGAACACCGAGAGGCCACCCTGGTACCAGGCCTGGACCATCACGTCTCTGCCCGGGATCGGGATCAGCGACCCGTTGTGGGCCACGCAGTTCTCCTGGGGCGTCTGCGGCGCCGGCAGCTTGTAGTAGCTCTGGAACTGCATCTGCCGTCCGGCGATCGTGAAGATCGCGTCCGCTCCCCACTCGGGTTTATCCGTCTTCCGGCACTTCGGCTGGCTACCCCCGCCCCACTCGTCGGAGAAGAGGAGCTTGGTGCCGTCGTTGTTGAAGGTCGCGGAATGCCAGTAGGAAAAGTTCGAGTCGGAGACGGCACCGATGCGGACCGGATGGACCGGATCCCGGATGTCGAGCAGGAGCCCGTAGCCCGCACAGGCGCCGCCGGCCAGGCCGATCGCCGGGTAGAGCGTGATGTCGTGACATTGGGTGGGCCCGCTGCCGCTGTCCGGTTGCTGACCCACCATCGCAGCGACCATGGCGGGGATTGCCTGGCGCAGGGTGGCGCTGTCCGCCGCCGTCGGCTCGCCGGTCCCGTTCCGTGCCTTCACGATGCTGTCCAGCATCGCCCGGCTTTGCTCGGGGCGTATCACCTGATCCCCATGACCCGGAATCGTGGCGATGAACTGACCCTCTGCCTTCGCCTCAGCTATCTCCTTGGCGGCGGCGACGCTGTCCTCCCGCGTCTCGCCGTGCCGTGGGGGGGCCACCAGGTCGTTGAAGATCCGCGGCGAGCTGACGATTGCCGCCTGCTCGGGATGGGCCAGCGGCACCTTGATGACCTCGATGCGGAACCACGCCGAGTTGGGATCCTTGGAAGGCATCACAGCCACACAGCCTGGAAGCTCGCGGGGCGAACGCACCTGGGACGAGCCCGAGATGTAGACGTACACATTCTCCGGGTCCTTGGGATCGACCAGCAGCGAGTGGGTGTGGGAGCCACGGCAGGTCTGCACGTTGCCCACGTTCTTCGGATGGGCGATGTCGCTGATGTCGAAGATCCGGATGCCGCGCAACCGCTCCGAGCTGACCGTGTCCTGCACCCCCTCGGTCCCGCAGTCGAGACGGGCGGAGAGATTCTCGCCGGAGACGAACAATAGGTTCTTGTACACCGAGACATCGCTCTGCGAAGCCGGGCAGACGTACGCGTCCTTCAGCGCGGGGTGGCGCGGATTGCTGATGTCCCACACCTGGTACCCGTTGTAGTTGCCCTGGATCGCGTAGTGGCCGGTGAAGGCCAGGTCGGAGTTGGTCTTGTCCACGAACTGCTCCGATGGCGGCGTCCTCGAGAGGACCCCCAGGTTCCAGACCGCTTCCTGGGCATCCATCTTCCCGGCGCGGAGGCCCACGCGCGGATCCGGGTTGGGCGCGCTGGTGGCCATGCGTTCCGTTGGCGACGGGGAACCGGCGCCCGATGAGGTCGAGTGGGCGCAAGCGGCCTGGGACACGAGCCCGAGAGCGAGCGACAGCGAGACGAGTCTGGCGGATACCATGCTGGTTTCCTTCCTGGGGGCGATTGACTGTTGGCTATTGGCTGTTGGCTAGTGGCTATGGCTGTCGGCTATGGGCTGTTCCATGCACCGGAATGGCTCCTAGCTACTAGCCCGTAGCGAATAGCCCATAGCCAATAGCCTTCTTCCGAGTGGCGCCTACGGACGAACGGGAAGACGGGTTTCAGGGGACCGCTATCCGGGCGGAAGGGCGGCGAGCATGCGCTCCATCCGAGCGATCTCGGTGGACTGATCGACGTTGACGTCGTTGGCGAACTTGAACACGGTTTCGTCCTGGGCGGCGCCATAGGTCCCGAATAGTTGCTTCACCATGGTGACGGCACCGCTGTGATGCTGGATCATGAAGGTCAGGAACAGCCGATCGAACTCCGGTCCCCGTGCCTGGTCCAGCTGCTGCATCTGGGCCTCGGTGAGCATGCCGGGCATCAGCATCTCATGTTCGCTGCCATGCATCATCATCTTCATCCCCATAGGGCGTGCCTCCGGCACCGGCTGCCGGCGATCTTGGAGCCATCGTTGCATCGTCGCGATCTCGTCCTGCTGCGCGTTGATGATCCGCTCGGCCAGTATGCGCACCGAGCCGCTGGCGCCGTGGGTGGGCGCCCAGCCCGCCATGACGATGGCCTGGGCGTGGTGGCCGATCATGTGGGACATGAAGTCCACGTCCGCCTGGGTATAGGGATGGCGGACGCTGTCGGCCTTCGCCTTGGCGATGGCTGAGAGCTCGCTTTGATCGCCGGCGGTGGGCTGTGGGGAGGCTCCCGCCGCTTCCCGGGTGGCGCTGCTGCAGGCCGCCAGGGCAAATGCGGCTCCCAGAGACGCGGCGATCCAGCCTTTACGTGATGTCATTCCGAATGATATCAGCAACGATCTCTCCTCCGTCCTCGGCTCCTATTTACATCCCCTCGCGAAGGGCGTGTCCCCGTCATACGGCCGACCCGGTCGCACGGTTTCGCATTTGACATTAGGTCGCTCTGCCTCGCTCCGCTAGCGATACCACCGATACGAGACCAGATTCGATCGGTCTCCATTCGGCAGAGCCATTGTTTGGCCGACACCGATTCCCATCTACAGCAAGCCCTGCGCGACCGCTACGTCCTCGAGCGGGAGCTCGGACGCGGCGGCATGGCCACCGTGTACCTGGCCCGCGATCTCCGGCACGATCGCCCCGTCGCGCTCAAGGTACTCCACCCCGAGCTCGCCACCAGCCTCGGCCCCGAGCGCTTCCTCCGCGAGGTCAAGCTCGCCGCCCGGCTCCAGCATCCCCATATCCTCTCGGTCCACGATTCGGGCGAGGCGGCCGGTCGTCTCTGGTTTACCATGCCCTACGTGGAGGGCGAGTCGCTCCGCGACCGGCTCAGGCGCGAGCGGGAGCTTCCCCTCGGTGACGCGGTGCAGATCACCCGGGAGGCCGCCCAGGCGCTCGACTACGCCCACCAGCACGGTGTGATCCACCGGGACATCAAGCCCGAGAACATCCTCCTCACCCGGGACGGCAACGTGCTGGTGGCCGATTTCGGCATCGCCCGGGCGCTGGCGAGCGGGGCAGAAGAGAAGCTTACGGAGACAGGACTGAGCCTGGGCACCCCCGCGTACATGAGCCCGGAGCAGGCGGCCGGTGAACGAACCATAGACGCCCGGACCGACGTCTACAGCCTCGCCTGCGTGCTCTACGAGATGCTGGCCGGCGAGCCACCGTTCACCGGACCGACGGCCCAGGCGATCATCGCCAAGCGGTTCAGCACCGCCGCGACACCGGTCCGCGTGCTGCGGCCCGATGTGCCCGAGCCCATCGAGCAGGCGCTCAGTAAGGCCTTGGCCCGCATGCCGGCAGGCCGCTTCGCCGGCACCGGCGAGTTTGCGCGGGCGCTCGAGCTGCCAGAGACCCCGTCGTCCTTGCGTCAGACCCGGTGGGTCGCCCGCACTGCGGCCCTCATTATTGGAATCGTGCTGCTTGCCGCGGTCACCTGGACCTTCCTCGATCGACGACCCGATTCGCGGCTCGCGACTGGCGACTCACTCACGACTCGCAACTCGCCGGAATCCACCCGCCTCGCCGTGCTGCCCTTTGACAATCTTGGCGACACCGCCGATGCTTACTTTGCTGACGGTATGACCGACGAGATCCGGGGCAAGCTGGCGAGTGTCCACGGACTCGAGGTCATTGCCCGCACTACTTCGGAGCGGTACCGGCCGGCCACCAATAATCCACAGCAGATCGGACGGGAGCTCGGTGTACAGTACCTGCTTACCGGCACCGTCCGCTGGGCGAAGCGTGGCCCCGGTCCGAGCCGCGTTCGGGTGAGCCCCGAGCTCGTCAGGGCCAGCTCCGGTACGACTACCTGGCAGGAGCCATTCGAGGCGGCTCTCACGGATGTCTTCCAGGTTCAGGCCGACATTGCCGAACGGGTCGCCGGAGCGCTCCACCTTGCCCTCGGTGACAGCGCACTGCGCGCGCTGGCCGAGCGACCGACTTCCGACCTCGCGGCGTACACGCTCTACCTTCGCGGCCGCTATCACTGGAACACCCGGACCGAGAAGGGGTTGAACCAGGCCGTCCGGGATTTTCGCCAAGCCATAGAGCGGGACTCGGCTTACGCCCTGGCCTACACCGGCCTGGCAGACGCCTACCTCAACCTCGCCGATTTTTACCTTCTCCCCGCCGCTGAGGCGATTCTCCGAGCACAGGCGGCAGCCGAGCGCGCACTCGCGTTGGACGGAATGCAGGCGGAGGCACACGCCTCGTTGGGTGGAGTTCGCGAAGCCCAACGGGATTGGCGGGGCGCGGAACGCGAGTACCGGCGGGCCATCGCGCTCAAGGAAGTCTATCCGACTGCCCACCACTGGTACTCTCTGCTGCTGTTGAAGTTTCCTGGACGAATGACCGAAGCACTCCGGGAGAGCCGGCGGGCCCTGGCGTTGGATCCGCTGTCGGTACCGATCAACTCCGATGTCGGTTCGATCCTGTTTTACGACGGCCAGTACGATGCCGCCATCGAGCAGTTTCGGAGAACTCTGGATTTAGAACCCGCCTTCCCTTGGGCGCTCGATGAGCTCGGTCTCGCTTACTCGGCGAAGGGCCGGTACACCGAGGGGATCGGAGCCTTACGGAAAGCCCTCGAGGTGGTGCCTGGCAATCCCCAGTTGCTCGCCGATCTCGGCTATATCTACGCGCGGGCAGGGCAGCGCGAACCGGCCATGGCCATATTGGCTAAGCTCAAGCGAACGAGAGACAGCACTCGAATCGCAGGGTACGTCGGGATGCTTTACGGTGCGCTCGGTGAACGGGACTCGGCCTTCCATTGGTTGGAAAAGGCGGCCTGGGATATCCGATCCTCGATTTTCATTCCCAGCGATTTGCGACTAGCTCCCCTTCGATCCGACACCCGGTATCTGCAGCTGATGAGGAAGCTGGGGCTGCTATGACAGCGACGGATCGCGAAGCGAGTCGCTGGCCATGAGCTCAGCCATCTTGGTACCGGTCCTGAGTCTGGCAATCGCCCTGGGCTGCCACTCCACTAGGCCGTCCGGGCCTGAAGGAGTGGCCACTCCGTCTTCTTCCCCCGGCCTGACACTGCAGCATGGCACCCTCATCAATCCCGGCGCACGTCCCATCCCGAACGCGAATGTCACTATCAGTAATGGCCGAATTGCGTGCGCCGGAACGGCTACGGCCTGTCCCCGTCCTGCGGGGTCGAAGCCGGTGGACCTCACCGGTGCCTACATCGGCCCCGGACTCGTCGACGCCCACGTGCACTACTCCCAGACCGGCTGGGTGGACGGGCGGCCCGATGCCGTCGATCTCCGGGCGCAGTATCCCTACGACTCCGTGGTCCGGGCGCTCGAGGCCCATCCCGAGCTGTTCCACCGGGCGAACCTCTGCAGCGGCGTCACCAGCGTCTTCGATGTGGGCGGGTTCCCCTGGACCTACGCGCTCGCGCGCCGGAGCCGCCAGGCCACCGACGCCCCCCGTGTCGTCGCCACGGGGCCGCTGCTCGCGACCATCTCAATGGACTCTCAGATGATGGGTCAATTCGTCTTCATGACCGACGAGTCGATCGTGCGAATGGCGGTACGACAACATCGGGATGCCGGCGCCGCGGCGATCAAGATCTGGTACATCAACGTGCCGGACTCGTTGCATCCCCATGCTAAGGTGATGCTCATGGCGGCGGGCGACGAGGCCAGGAAGGCCGGCCTCCAGCTGGTGGTCCACGCCACCGAGCTCCCCAACGCCAAGGACGCGGTTGAGGCCGGGGCCAGCGTCTTGGTGCACGACGTATCTACCGGCACGGTGGATGCCGAGTTCCTCCGGGCCGCAAAGCGAAACGGCACGATCGTAATCCCGACCCTGACGGTCCTGGAGGGCTACGCCGATGTCTTCCTCGCGCGATCGCCGGGGCGGCGCTATCCTCTGGACTGCGTGGATCCGGTCACCCGCCACAAGCTCGAGACCGTGCTTCCCGATAGCCTCCGCGCTCGGGGCAAGGCATTCTGGAACGGACCCAGGGCGGCGGGGCTCATGGCGACGTCGGTCGACAATCTCCGGCGGATGTACCAGGCCGGCATCCCCATTGCCATGGGTACCGACGCCGGCAACCCGGGCACCGCCCACGGCCCCAGCGTCTACCGGGAGATGGAGCTGATGCAGCAGGCGGGCATGCCGGCCTCCGCGGTGTTTGCCTCGGCCACGATCATCGCCGCGCGCGCGATGGCGCTCGACGGCGAGGTGGGCTCGATCGCTCCCGGCAAGCGGGCCGACCTCGTCGTCTTCGGCGCCGATCCCACTCGCGACGTCCACAACGCGCGCCAAATCCGTTTTGTGGTGCGCAACGGCGTGCTGTACCCACGGGAGGACCTGCTTCCCCACTAAGGAGGGATAAGAGCCATGGCCGTGCGTCCGGTCGTCATCACGGTTCGGCGCCGCGAGCGCCTCTTCTACGTGAGCATGGCGGTCCTGATCGCCATCACCGTCTTCGCCGGCTTCTCCCGGACGTACTTCCTGAAGGCGCACTTCGGCACGCCTCCGTTGAGCGCCCTCCTCCACCTGCACGGCCTGGTCTTCACCTCCTGGATCCTGTTGTTCCTCGGCCAAACCACGTTGGTCGCCGCCCGCCGCACCGACATCCATCGCCGGCTCGGCGTCTTCGGCGGGCTGCTCGCCCTTCTCATGATCGTCCTGGGCACCGCGACCGCGATCCTCCGGGTGAAGGGAGGTGCCGCCCCGATTCCCGGGGTTTCGGGACTCTCGTTTCTGGCCATTCCGTTGTTCGACATGGTGGTCTTCACGGCGCTGGTCGGCGCGGCCTTCTACCACCGCCACCGGGCCGACGTGCACAAGCGGCTGATGACGCTCGCGACGATCTCCCTGCTGGCGGCCCCGATCGCGCGGCTTCCTCTTCCGATCCTCCGGGCCGGGCCGCCGGCATTCTTCGGCCTGGCCGACCTGTTCATCCTGGCGTTGCTGGTGTACGACCTCGCCACCCGGAGGAGAGTCCACCCGGCCACCATTTGGGGCGGGCTGCTGATCGTGGCCTCGCAGCCGCTGCGGCTGATGATCTCGGGAACGTCCGCGTGGCTCGCCTTCGCGACCTGGCTCACCCAGTAGACGGCTGCCGGGCGTGACCATGAGCGGGATCGGATACCTGCTGCCGCTAATGCTGGTGGTGATTGCCGGCGATCCGGCGGCTTGGGCGACTAAGGATCTTTGACTAGCTTCTGAAGACCTCCTCCAGTAGAGCACGAAATGGATCTCGACGACCTCCCCATCGGCCGAGTGCTTTCCCGCCGGGACGCACTGGCCCTTCTGGGCTCCACCGGCACGCTCCTCCTCCTCGGCTGCTCCCGCTCGAGCGCCGGCACAGCTCGAGCCACCCGGACCTCGTATCCTTGCGTTGTTCGTCCGGCGATGACCGAGGGCCCCTACTACGTGGACGAGAAGCTCGATCGGTCGGATATCCGGAGCGACCCCGCCGATGGAAAGGTGAAGGAAGGAGCGCTACTGGCCCTGACGTTCAACGTTTCCCGCGTCGCAGCCGGCGCCTGTACTCCGCTCAAGGGCGCGATCGTGGACGTCTGGCACTGCGATGCCCTGGGCGTCTACTCCGATGCCGTCGATCCAACTTTCAATACCACCGGCAAGAAGTTCCTGCGGGGGTATCAGGTCACCGATGCCAAGGGCACGTCGACCTTCACCACCATCTATCCTGGCTGGTATCCCACCCGGGCGGTCCACATCCACTTCAAGATCCGCTCGCCGGTCTCGGACCGATCGGCCTACGAGTTCACCTCGCAGCTCTTCTTCGACGAGGCCCTCAGCGACCGGGTGTACGCCAAGCCGCCCTATGCCGCCAAGGGGCGGCGCACCGTCTCCAATGCGACCGACCGGATTTATAAGGAGAGTGGTGGCTCGCAGCTCATGCTGAACGTTGCCAGCACCAGGGACGGCTATGCGGCGACTTTCGACGTCGCGCTGGACCATGACTAGAGGTTCCGTGTCAAATCTCCGCGTGCTCTCGTCTACCATCGCTCTAAGTCTGTCGGTCTGCGCCGCTCTGCCCGCGCAGGAGCAGGTGGCCGACTCGTCGCTGGTCACTCTCGACCGCATCTTCAAGTCGGCGGACTTCACCCCCGAGCGCCTGGGGCCGGTCAAGTGGCTTGATGGGGAGGCGGCATATGTCAGGCTGGAGGCGGACAGCGCGATACCGAGCAGTCGCTCTCTGGTACGCTACGACGCCGCGAGCGGCCGGCGCGACGTCTGGGTGCCGGCCGGCCGCCTCACCCCGCCAGATGATTCGGTGCCGCTCCCGATCGAGGACTACAGCGTCTCGCCCGACCAGCGGCGACTCCTGATCTTCACCAACTCGCAAAAGGTCTGGCGGCAGAACACCCGGGGCGACTTCTGGGTCCTGAATCTCTCCACCTGGCGGCTGATGAAGCTCGGCGGCCCCGCCGCCAAGCCCTCGACCCTCATGTTCGCCAAGTTCTCACCCGACGGCGGCAGAGTGGCCTACGTCCGGGAAAACAACCTTTACGTCGAGGACCTGGGCGACGGTCGCATCACCCAACTCACCAGGGATGGGTCGCGCACCATCATCAACGGCACCTTCGATTGGGTCTACGAGGAGGAGCTGAACCTTCGCGACGGGTTCCGCTGGAGTCCGGACGGCGGGCGGATCGCCTACTGGCAGCTCGATGCGTCCGGGGTGCGGGACTTCCTCCTGATCAACGACACCGACTCGCTCTACTCCTTTACCATGCCGGTGCAATACCCCAAGACCGGCACCACTAACTCCGCCGCGCGGGTAGGGGTAGTGAGCGTTTCGGGTGGGACCACCGTGTGGATGAATCTGCCGGGTGACCCGCGCAATAATTACATCGCCCGGCTGGACTGGGCAGCCAATTCCGGTGAGGTTGTGCTGCAGCACCTCAACCGCCTCCAGAACACGCTGGAGGTGATGCTGGGCGACGCCCGCACCGGCCGGGTGCATACCATTCTCACCGAGCGGGACAGCGCCTGGGTGGATGTGGGCGACGACCTGCGCTGGATCGATGGCGGCAAGAGCTTCACCTGGGTGAGCGAACGCGATGGGTGGCGACACCTCTATGTCGTATCGAGAGACGGGGCCAAGACCCGCCTGGTCACCAAAGGAGCCTTCGACCTGCACAATCCGGGGAGCGCCTTCGGTGAGCCTTTGGTCGTGGGCGTGGATTCGGCGGCCGGCTGGGTCTATTACACCGCGTCGCCCGAGAACGCCACCCAGCTCTACCTCTATCGCAGCCGAATCGATGGCCGGGGCCGGCCGGAGCGGGTCACCCCCCGAGACCAGCCGGGCTATCACTTCTACCGGATCTCCAGCGACGGCCGCTGGGCGCTCCATACCTATTCGTCGTTTAGCACCCCGCCGGTGGTGCAGCTGGTGCGCCTTCCCCAGCACCAGGTGGTGCGTACCCTGATCCAAAACGAGCGGCTTCGCCATGTCGTCGGAAAGCTCCGGCGCGGGCCGGCCAGCTTCGTCAAAGTCGACGCCGGTGCCGGCCTCCAGCTCGATGGGTGGGTCATGAAGCCGGCCGACTTCGATTCCACCAGGCGCTACCCTGTCCTGTACCTGGTGTATGGCGAGCCGGCCTCCCAGACCGCGCTCGATCGATGGGCGGGTCAAGACTACCTCTGGCGCGTCATGCTCACCCAGCAGGGCTATGTCGTCGCCACGGTCGACAATCGCGGCACACCGGCGCCCCGCGGACGCACCTTCCGCAAGGCGATCTACCGCAAGCTCGGCGTGCTCAACACGGCCGATCAGGCTGCCGTCGCACGCACCATGCGCCGGTGGCCCTGGGTGGATTCGACTCGAATAGGAGTGTGGGGCTGGAGCGGAGGCGGCACGATGACGCTCAACCTGCTCTTCCGGTATCCCGATCTCTACCAGACCGGAATGGCGGTGGCGCCCATGGCCGAGCTGCGGCTCTATGACACTATCTATCAGGAGCGGTACATGGGCCTGCCGCAGGAGAACGAGCAGGACTACCGGGAGGGCTCTGCCATAACCTTCGCGGACAAGCTTCGGGGCAACCTGCTCGTGGTTCACGGCTCAGGGGACGACAATGTGCACTACCAGGCCACCGAGCGCCTGGTAAATGCCCTCGTGGGCGCGAACCGGCCGTTTACGTTGATGGTGTACCCCAACCGGAGCCACTGCATCTGCGAGGGCGAGGGCACCAGCCTGCACCTGTTCTCGCTGCTCACCCGCTATCTGGAGCAGAACCTGGCCGCGGGCGGGCGTGGGCCGGCTTTGCCTTAATCAGCGACACATGTCCTGGACCTGATCGCGACCTACGTGTCGCGCCGGTTCCGGCGGCCTCTCCGGCAAGCTCCGCGACTACCCCTCGCCCTACCCCTGGGAGCCTGCCTCCGAACCCATACCCGTGTCGTCTGCTCCACCCCACCCGTCGAGGCGATCGGATAGGGGCGCGGCGGGCGAGCCGTTACCCTGAAGGACACCTAAGTGCGCGGCCGCCTCTGTGCTGGATCTTTCCCAACGCAGCGCACTGCAGCGTCCGAAAGGGTGGCGGCTCGCCCGAAGCGAGGGATGGAGGGCGGCCGAAGTTTCGCACCGCCGCATTGGACCCGCTGCCTTGGTCGGCATAAACACCATCAATCACCGAACGTCAGCACCGGCTCCGGCTCGAGCCGGGTCTCCCACCACAACCGCGCATGCTCCCGGGTCCAGGGCTTGTCCAGCTCGCACCGCGCCAGCCGGTCGGCCAGCTCCCGCGCGCTCGCGGGCCGATCCTCCGGCCGCTTGGCCAGGCATTCGAGCACGATCTCATCCAGCGCTGAAGGAATCTGGACCAGGCTGTAGCGGGACGGTGGTTCCGGCGCAGTCTGAATGTGCTGGGCCATGATCTGAAGCGCCCCCGGTCCCTCGAACACGTACCGGGCGGTCAGCATCCAGTAGGCCACGCATCCAAGAGCATAGATGTCGGTCCGATGGTCCACCGGTTGGCCCATGGCACTTTCGGGTGAGAGATACGCTGGCGTGCCGGTGACGATGTTGGGTGCGGTGAGGCCGGCATCGGCCTTCGCAGCGGCTTCCTGACTCTTGACCAGGCCGAAGTCGAGCACCTTCACGAAGTCGAAGTACTGGCCCATGCAGCAGAGCTGGATGTTGGCCGGCTTGATGTCGCGGTGGACCAGTCCCCGGTCGTGCGCTTCGGCCAGCGACTCGCACGCCTGCTGGAGGACGTGGATCGCCCGACCGGGTGGTATGGGGCCGTGCTCTTCCACCAGCGACTGGAGGTCCATGCCGTTGAGCAGCTCCATCACATAGTAGAAGGTGCCATCGCTGGCGATGCCGAAGTCGTAGAGCTGAATGGTGTGGGGCGAGCGGAGGTTGGCCGCAGCCCGAGCCTCCCGGCGGAACCGCTGCACCAGCACTTCGGCCTGCGCCTTGGTCACCGCGCCCAGCACCTCGGGCTTGATCAGCTTGATCGCCGCGGGTCGGACCAGAAACCGATGAGTCGCCTGCCATACCTCTCCCATTCCCCCGGCGCCGATTCGATGACCCAGCACGTAGCTGCCCATCTCCCGCGCCTTCCGCACCTCTCGGCCCAGCCGAGTGATGATGTGGGAGATCAGTGGGGCTATCGCAGCACACAGGTAGTTGGGGATCGCCAGAACGAACACCGCTTGCATCCCAATGACTTCCTTCCCCATGGCCTTCCAAAACAGGGCTCCCGCCGGATCCATCGAGGCGGCGAGCAGCGCCGTGACTAGCGTCTTGCGAGGCGTACTGGGGATGACCGGCGGAAAGAGGAGAATGATGATCGCGATCCACGACACTCCTTGAGGCGCGCCTACCGCATAGTCGAGGAGCCCGATGGACAGCGCGATGAACACCTCATAGCCCAAGGCGAGATCGAGCAGAAACCGTGGACTGCGCTGGCTTCGGCGGGTATACCAGAAGAGACCCAGCGACACAACCAGACTCCCGCCCCCGACCAGATCGAATACCTGCCGCCACTGCCCGTGTGACGCCAACTCCCGCGCCTCCAGTGTGCCGGGCAAGGGGTGGACGAAGTGCACCACCAGAAAGTTGGCGGCCCACAATCCGGCGGAGATTAGACACGCGATGCCGAGCCGGTGCGCGGCCTCGCGCAGCAGGTCCTCCGGCAGGGTTTGCCGCCCGGGCGGCGTCTGTTGAGTGGGGGGACTGCCGATCTCGGTTGCGATGAGCCTGCGGTCGGGCGGTCGGGAGTCAGGAATCTGGAGTCGGAAGTCTCGAGCCATGGCTACCGCGGATGGGGTACTTCAAGGGTATGCCAGGGCTCCAGCGATTGCCAGATGAGTCAGCCGACTCGGCGAGCCGAGCTGGCCAACAGGATACTTTGTCTCCAGCGTTGAGTGGGGTCATGCTTCAAAGCGTTCCGGTCAGCAGGATCGGTGAGGTGGGCTGCTGGGATCCGGACGAGGGCTCCACCGTGATCGCGGCGGCACTGATCTTCCCTCCGGTGGGGACCTTTACCCGTCCGACCGTCGCCGCACCATTCGGCTTGGGGGTAAAGGTCACCGATGGGATAGGCTTGCCATCCCGGATAAACCAGAGCTGATAGGCCCGGCCGGGCGGCACCGGCTGGAGTCGGTAGCCGTGTAGCAGCGCCTCGTTTCTCCGCTGATTCCAGAAGAGCTGGATCCCCGGCTCCGGATTTCCGCTGGCCGTGAGCTGAAACAAGCGGACCCCAGGCTCGAGGATCGCGTCCAGCAGCGCCTGGCGCTCGATGAGCTCCAGGTTTCGTTGCGCCAGCTCCCGGTCTCGAGCCGCAATGGTTGCGTCACGCTGAGTGATCTCCCGGCGGAGCGACAAGACCAGCCCTCCGAGTCCGACTGCCAGAAGCAGGCTCGCCGCCAGCGCGGCCCAGGTGATCGGCCGCTGCCGAGTGCCGCGCGGGGCCCGGCGGGCAGACTCCTCACTGACTTTGGCCAGAACCCGGGCCCGGAGCTCCGGTCCCGGCGCGGTCTCGCTATGGGCCACCCCCAGGAGCGCTGCTACCTCGCGGTACTCGTCCACCTCTCTCTGCGCCTCCGGCGACGTGGCCAGGAACCGCTCGAACTCGCGCGTCTCCTCTGGCCCGAGTGCACCCAGCGCATACGCGGCGGCGAGCTCCCGCGGCGATCCCTGCTCGGGGCGGCTCATGATCCGCGCTCGAAGAAGAAGGGGCGCAGCGACTCGCGGAGCTTTTGCATGCCGAGCCGGACCCGGGTCTTGATCGTGCCCAGCGGCTCCTCCAGGCGCTCGGCGATCTCCGACTGGGACAGGCCCTCGAAGAACGCCAGCTCGATCGCCTGGCGTTGCGGTGGCGAAAGGGTCTCCAGCGCCGCGGCCACCTGATGCCGCCGCTCGGTCATGTCGTACGAGTCCGCAGGATCGGCCGGCCGGTTCCCCATCGCCGGGATCCGAGGCGACTGATGCACCGCCTTGGCCGTGATCCGTTCCCGCCGTGAGCGGGCTCGTACCAGATCCAGGGCGCGGCTCCGGGCGATCATGGTGAGCCATCCCGCGACCGACCCTCGCGAGGACTCGAACCGCGGCGCCTCCCGCCACGCCTGCGCGAACGCTTCGACCAGTACATCCTCGGCGTCGGCCCGCTCGCCCAGGACGCGATACGCCACGGCATACAGCGTCCCGCTGTAGCGATCGTAGAGCACCGCGATAGCCCGCTGGTCGCCGTCAGCGGCACGCAAGACGAGCTCGCGGTCGCTCGAAGTCTGGTGCCTCATTCCTGCAGTCGCGTACGCCCCAAGCGAGCCCCTGGATTCATGACGAAGCCCGCCGGCGCTGACCGGCGGGTTTTTCCATTATGCTCACCTCTCAATTACACCGCAATGAATGGCGGGGAGCTGAGGAGCTGAGGAGCTGGGAGCTGGGAGCTGGGAGCTAGGGTGCCCGAAGAGCATACTCCCCATCCCGAGCGGAGTGAGGATGAGGAGTGTGCTCTATCAGTAAGACGGACGCTCGGGTGGCGGTAC
>DASXRM010000081.1:0-9047 GCA_036506575.1 Gemmatimonadales bacterium
CCATTCAACCAAATGGGTGGGGCGGAGCAGACGACACGGGTAGGGGTTCGAAGGCAGGCTCCCAGGGGCAGGGCGGAGGGGTTGTCGCGGAGCCTGCCGGAGAGCCCGTGCCCGTGGCGGCTGCGCGGTGGGGCGGACTTCGGCTGCCCCCAACCCCTCGCTTTGGGCGAGCCACCACCCTTTCGGCCGCTGCAGTGCGCTGCGTCGGTGACGATCCAGCACAGAGGCGAGCGCGCACTTAGGCGGCCTCCAGGGCAGCGGCTCGCCCGCCGCTCCCCCCCGCTCATTGGCAAGTCGGTAGTCGGAAGCAGATGGCAGTGTATGACTCGAAGTCAAACTTCCAGCTCAGCCGTTCCGCCAGCTCTGCATCCTTGAGCTTGCCGCACTCGTCCAGAGCCTGGGGAGCCTGGCCAGCGCAACATGTCCGGACGCAGGGTGACGCCGAGCCCTTCCAGCGGGACGCGGAGTGCCCTTGAGGAGTTGAGCAGCGGCTCGACATGAGTATGCATTCTGAGTATTGTATACAAAATACTTCATGGAATACCAGCATGATCACCCGTACACCCCTCCGAGATCAGGCCTATCGCGAGATCGTCGAGCTCATCCATCGCGGGGACCTCCCACCCGGCACTCGCGTCAGAGACACGACCGTCGCCAGCCAGCTCGGCATCAGCCGCACTCCTGTGCGAGAGGCGCTCCTCCGACTCGCCCGCGAAGGCATCCTCGCCGCCGATATGGGCCGCGGCTTCAGCGTCTGCCGTCTCGATGCCACCGAGATGCGGGAGACGGGCGCTATCCTCTCCGCACTCGAGGGACTTGCCCTCCAGAGCTGCGGCGACATCCCGGCGGCACGCCTGGCGCGGCTGAGCGAGATCGACCGCGAGCTCGCCGGGACCAGAAGCGACGTGGATCGGTGTATCGCCCTGGACGAGGAATGGCATCGGACTCTGCTGGAAGGCTGCCCTAACCAGCGGCTCCGCGACATCATCTCCACCCTCTGGCAGGTACCCCGCCGATACATGCGGGCCTACCTGCGGGATGCTCGGCGGGTGACTCTGTCCACCCAGCACCACGCCAGGATCATCGAGGCACTGCGGCGGAACGATCGCGAGACGGCCGCGCGGCGGTTTAGCCACCACTGGGAGCGCGGTATCGAGGAGCTGGGCACATGGCTGGAGCGATAACCGCTGACCTTGCCCGGGACCTGCTTCGCTGGAGGGCGGACACCCCCGGGTGCTCCCGTCTGGTGCATCTGAATAACGCGGGCGCTGCGCTGGTGCCCCGACCGGTGGGCGATGCGGTGAGGGCGCACCTCGAGCTCGAGGAGGAGACCGGCGGCTACGAGGCCGCCGAGACGCAGGCACCAGCTATCCAGGAAACCTACCAGGCGGTCGCCAGTCTGCTGGGAGCCCGTCCCCACAACATCGCCCTGGTCCAGAACTCGACCGTGGCGTTTGCCCAAGCGATCAGCGCCTTCGAGCTCGGTCCGGGCGACATCATTCTCACTACCCGCTCCGATTACGCCTCCAATCAGATCATGTATTTGTCGCTGGCTCGCCGGCGAGGGGTGGAGATTGTCCGTGCTCCTGATGCGCCCGAGGGAGGAGTGGACCCCGATGAGGTGCGCAGATCGATTGGGCGCCGTCGCCCCGCCCTCGTGGCGGTCACCTGGATACCGACCAACTCCGGTCTGGTACAGCCCGCCGAGGCGGTGGGCGAGGTCTGTCGCGAGGCCGAGATTCCCTACCTGGTCGATGCCTGCCAAGCCGTGGGGCAAATGCCGATCGATGTCAGCCGGCTGCACTGCGACTTCCTGGCTGCGACATCACGCAAATTTCTTCGGGGCCCCCGCGGCCTCGGCTTCCTGTATGTATCCGATGGAATGCTCGCCGATGGCGCCCACCCGCTTCTGGTCGACATGCATGGAGCCACCTGGACCGATAGCGATGCCTTTAGGCTGGCACCGGACGCGCGCCGGTTTGAGACCTGGGAGTTTGCCTACGCGCTGGTCCTCGGCCTTGGCGCCGCTGCGCGGTACGCGCTCGACGTGGGACTCGACACGGCGCGCGATCGCGCGTGGGGCCTTGCTGCCTACGTCAGGGAGCGCCTCGCGGGCATCCCCGGGGTCCGCGTCCTGGACCGCGGCCCCACGCTCTGCGCCATAGCGACCGCGGCTGTCGCTGAACGCGACGCGAAAGAGATCAAACTCACCCTCCGCAAGCGGGGCATCAATACCAGCTCTCCAGATCGGGAGGACGCCGTCATCGACATGGACGATAAGAGGGCGAGCTCGGCGCTCCGATTTTCACCTCATTATTACAACACGAGAGAAGAGATCGATACGGCGGTTGAGGCGTTGAAGGAGGTGCTGTCATCGTAAGGTTGAGCTTCGCCCCTCGCTGCGCTCAGGGTGACAACCCTCCGCCCTTTCCGCTCTTTCCGCCCTTTCCGCCCTTTCCGCCCCCCCCCGAAGCAACGGCTCCAGCACCCGCCATACCGTCTCCGCCATCTTTCGCTGGCCCTCCACCGTTGGATGCACCCCATCAAGCTGATTGAGAGCGCTGACGCCGCCCACACCCTCGAGCAGAAAGGGGACCAGGCTTACCTGGTTGGCTCGGGCCAACTCGGGGTACACCGACTGAAATTTCCGGCTGTAGGCTCGCCCGTAGTTCGGGGGAACCCGCATCCCCACCAGTACCACTTTGGGGGGCGTCCGCAACCGCTGGGCCCGATCCAGCATCGCCTGGATGTTGGCCCGCAACGAGTCGGGAGGAAGACCTCGAAGTCCGTCGTTGGCGCCGGTCTCCAGCACCAGCACCGAGACCGGCTGCCGCAAGAGCCAGTCTACCCGCCTGAGAGCCCCGGCTGAGGTTTCCCCGCTTACGCCCGCGTTGACCACACGGTAATCGAGCCCGGCAGAGTCGATCTTCTTCTGAATCAGTGCGGGGTAGGCCTGCTCCGGATCGAGGCCGAATCCGGCGGTGAGGCTGGTGCCGACGAATAACACCGCTAGTCGCGGCGCTACAGGGCTGGGAGGTGCTGGGTCTGCGGCCGGCTCATCTCTGGGCCGCTCGCAAGCGAAGAGTGCCGCGATCAAGCCTGAGAGTGGGAGGTATCTGAGTATCATTCGAAATGCCTGACACGATGCTTCACTGCCGATCACTCAGCCGGACCTACCGCTCGGGGACCCGGGATCTAACGGTGCTGAAGGATATCACCTTCGGTCTCGAGTCGGGCGGATTCCTGGCGATCTTGGGACCATCTGGGAGCGGCAAGACGACTCTCCTGGGCCTTCTCGCGGGCCTGGACCGCCCCACTACCGGCACGATCCACCTCGATGGGCAGGAGCTGGGAGCCCTGAACGAGGATGAACGGGCCCGGCTTCGGGCCGAGAAGATCGGCTTTGTCTTTCAGACCTTTCAGTTGATCCCCACCCTCACCGCGCAGGAAAACGTTCAGGTCCCCCTCGAGCTCCGCGGCCAGGCGGGTGCAGCAGCGCAGGCTCGGGAGCTCCTCGCGCGTGTCGGCCTGAGCGGGCGCGAGCACCACTACCCCGCCCAGCTCTCCGGTGGGGAGCAGCAGCGGGTGGCGCTGGCACGCGGGTTCAGCATCCGCCCCAAGGTCCTCTTCGCGGATGAACCCACCGGAAATCTCGACGCCAACACCGGGGCGACGATCATCGACCTCATGGTGGAGCTGAACCAGGATCTCGGCACTACTCTCGTGCTGGTCACCCATGATCTCGACCTGGCGGCTCGAGCGCGCCGCACCCTCCGCCTGGCCGATGGCAGGGTCGTCGCCGACACCGCCGCGTGAGCGGTCTTTCCTTCGTAGTACGCATGGCGGCTCGGGAGCTGAGGGCCGCACCGCGGCGGCTATTCCTGCTGATGGGCACGGTAGCGGTCGGTGTCGCGGCGCTGGTGGCCATTAACTCCTTTACCGACAACTTGCGGGATTCGGTGAGGCGGCAGGCCCGGAGCCTCCTCGGTGCCGATCTGTCGCTGGTGAGCCGGGAGCCTCTGTCCCCCCGGGTAGAGGCACTGGTGGATACCCTTTCCCGCCGCGCCGAACCGGCCCGCGTAACCAGCTTTGCCGCCATGGCCTATGTCCCCCGCACTGCGGGCACCCGCCTGGTCCAGGTTGCAGCGGTCAGTGGCCGCTATCCATTCTACGGGGAGATCCGGACCCTGCCGCGCGAGGCATGGAGCCGGCTCCAGTCGGGCCGGCACGTCGTGGTGGATCCCTCTCTGCTCACCGCCCTCAATGCTCGGCTCGGTGACACGGTAGCCTTGGGGGAGGGACGGTTCGTAATCACCGGCACCATAGAGAGTGCACCGAGTGAGGTGGGCTTCCGCTTTGCCTTTGGCCCGCGGATCTACATCCCCGCTGCCTACCTTGGCGAGACCGCTCTGCTGGGCTTCGGAGCCCGGGTTCAGTACGAAATCTTCCTGAAGCTTCCCCCCGGCGTCTCCGGCCAGGAGCTGGCGGACCGCTACCGTGCGCGGCTCACCCCGGAGCGGGTGCGGCTCCGCACGGTGGCCGACGACCAACGCAACCTGAACGAGGTGCTCACTCGCCTCAGTGGTTATCTCGGCCTGGTCGCGCTCATGGCCCTGCTGCTGGGTGGTATCGGGGTGGCGAGCGCGGTGGTTGTCTTCGTTCGGCAGCGTTCCGAGTCGGTCGCGGTGCTCCGCTGTCTTGGTGTCACCGGCGGACGCATCTTCGCGATCTACCTGGCTGAAGCGTCGGCCATGGGCCTGGCCGGGAGCGTTGCCGGTGCCCTGGCTGGCGTGGCGCTACAGCGGCTTCTGCCCGGGCTCTTTGCCGGCCTCATTCCGGTAGATGTGGTTCCGACCGTCTCCTGGAACGCGGTCGCCCTCGGCATCGGGATTGGAGTCTGGGTCGCGCTCACCTTCACCATTCTTCCCCTGCTGGGCGTGCGCCGGATCTCACCCTTGCAGGCGCTGCGACGCCCGTACGAGCCGCAGCGGTCCCCCCGCGATTTCTGGTGGGGTCTCGCCGGCTTCACGCTCGCGGCGAGCACCGTCATGCTGGCTGTGCATCAGGTCGGCAGTTGGAGGCAAGGTGTGATCTTCGCGGGCGGTGTCGCCCTGACCCTGCTGATACTGTGGTGCGCCTCCTGGGCTCTCATCCGCCTGATGCGACGGCGGCTCCCACCCGGCTGGCCCTACCCGTGGCGGCAAGGGCTGGCCAATCTGCAGCGGCCCGGCAACCAGACCGTGACGTTGGTGCTCGCGATTGGATTCGGCGCGTTCCTCCTGGGCACGCTTTACCTGGTGCAGCACAATCTGCTGCGCCAGCTACGACTCACCGGGGGCCCGGCCCGGCCCAACCTGGTGCTCTTCGACATCCAGCCGGACCAACTCGGCGCCGTGCAGCGCGAGCTCCATGATGCCGGGCTGCCGCTGATCAGCCCGACGCCGATAGTGCCGATGCGGATCTTCTCGGTGAAGGGTCGGCCGGTGAGCAAGCTGCTGGCCACAGGCAGTGGGAGCAGCGACGAGCCATCGAATGCCTGGGCCTTCCGGCGGGAATATCGGTCAACGTACCGGGATTCCTTGGTCGCCAGCGAGAAGGTGGTCGAGGGGACATGGTCACAAGCGAGATACCCGCTGCCGGCCCGGATCTCGGTCGAGCAGGATGTCGCCCGCGAGCTGGGAGTTGGGATCGGCGATCAGATCGTGTGGGATGTGCAGGGCGTCGCCGTTCCGTCCCGGGTCACCAGTCTGCGCGAGGTCGACTGGGCCCGCTTCGAGCCCAACTTCTTCGTCGTCTTTGCCCCGGGGGCGCTGGAGAGTGCGCCACAAAGCCTGGTGACCCTGACCAGGATCGTAAGCCCCGCCGATCGGGGGCGCTTCCAGCGCCGGCTCGCCGAGCGGTTTCCCAACGTATCGACCCTGGATCTCTCTTTGTTGCAGGAAGCCCTCGAGCGTTTGGTCGGCCGGGTAGCGCTCGCCATCCAATTCATGGCGCTCTTCAGTCTTGGCGTGGGGGGAGTCGTCTTGACCGGCGCCCTGGCCTCGAGCCGCTTTCAGCGCATGCGCGAGGCGGCGCTACTCCGCACTCTGGGAGCTACCCGAGCCCAGATCTTCCGGGTGGCGCTCGCCGAATATCTTTCGCTCGGACTCCTCGCGTCCGCGGTCGCTCTCCTTCTGGCAGTCGCTGCGGCCTGGGCTCTCGCCCGCTTCGTGTTCGAAGGCAGCTTCGCGCTTCCGCTGCTCCCCATGAGCGGGCTCACCCTGAGCATCGTGGCGCTCACGGTCATCGTCGGTCTGGCCAACAGTCGCGAGGTCGTCCGCCGGACTCCACTCGAAGTGCTGCGGGACGAATGACCCCACCGCCACACCGCCATACCGCCCCTTCGCGGAGTTTACCCTGAGCGTAGCGAAGGGCTCAGGGCAGGCTCTACCGCCGTGCCGCCCTACCGCTCTACATTCCCGCGACTTACCCTCCGAGGACCCACCGCATGCTTGTAATCGATCTCACCGGAAAGCGGGCCCTGGTCGCCGGGGTCTCCGACGATAGTGGCTTCGGGTTCGCTATTGCCAAGGCGCTCGCCGAGGCCGGGGCCACGATCTGTCTGGGGAGCTGGCCGCCCGCCCTGGGGATTTTCACCAAGCTGCTCGAGCGGGGGAAGATGGAAGAGTCGATGCGGCTCGCCGACGGGCGGAAGCTCGAGTTCGAGCGGATCTATCCGCTCGATGCCGCCTTCGACACGCTGGCCGAGGCGCCGGTGGAGGTGCGGGACAACAAGCGCTACAAGGAGGTGGGCGACTTCAGCATCCAGGGGATGACCGAGCGCATCAGGAGCGACTTCGGCGGGGCCGCGCTCGATGTAGTGATTCACAGCCTGGCGAACGCTCCCGAGGTCAAGTCACCGCTGGTCGACACCTCGCGCCAGGGCTACCTCTCTGCCATCAGCGTAAGCGCCTACAGCAACATCTCGCTGGTACGGCATCTGGCGCCCCTGATGCGTGACGGCGGCTCATTCCTCTCCTTGACTTACATGGCGGGCGAGCGGGTGATTCCAGGCTACGGCGGAGGCATGTCTTCGGCCAAGGCGGCACTGGAGGCCGACACTCGGACCCTCGCCTTCGAGGCGGGACGTCGCTGGGGAGTTCGGGTCAACGCCATCTCGGCGGGCCCCTGGGCCTCCCGGGCGGCGAGCGCGATCGGATTCATCGACACCATGATCCGCTACACCGCGAGCAACTCTCCCCTGCCCCGGCCGATCGACGCCGGCGATGTGGGCAGCACGGCCGCCTTTCTCTGCAGCCCGCTCGCCCGAGCCATCACGGGAAGCGTGGTCTACGTGGACAACGGCTACCACGCGATGGGCATGGCGGTGGTCGACGGCGGGAAGTGAGGCCTCAGCGACCTCGGGCGACGGCGTCGATCAGTTGGGCCAAGACGGCAAGCTCGAAGGGCTTCTCGATCAATGGCCGGGGCGTGCGTGACACGAAGCTCCTCAACGCCGGCGATTCCAGGTCGCCGGTGGTGATGATGAGCCGCACAAAGAGGTCCGGGCGATGCTGCGCCAGCCAGTCGTGCAGCTCGACACCCGAGCAATGGGGCATGCGAAGGTCGGAGACGACTACTTGATATCCGTCGGGATCCGCGCCGCCCAGCTTTTGGAGCGCGACCCGGCCGTCTTCCGCCTCATCGGCATCCCACCCGCGCCGGCGTAGGTAGCGTGCGAGCGCACTCCGGATCGTCGGCTCGTCGTCGACTACCAGCGCACGACGCGGGCCTGCGGCAACGGCCGTTCGGGATGCGGTGAGATCGGATGATGTCAACTGGGCCGGTTGAAGCCGAGGCTGATGGACCGGCCAGGGGGAGCCGCGGGTGTGAACCCGAGCTTCTTCGTATAATAGTAGCCTGAATTCGCCGGCCGGGTAGCAGTTCGGCAGAGGGCAGTCCCCATCGAAGCGAGATGCGCATGGCCGAGCTGATGTCCCAGTCCGACGGCCCGATCCACCGGCTCACGCTCAATCGCCCGGCGCGACGCAATGCGTTGACTCCAGGACTTGCGCGGGGGTTGGCCCAAGCGATCGATCAGATCGAGGAAGCCGGGGAGGCCCGGGTGATTCTCCTCTCAGGCGCGGGCGGCCATTTTTGCGCCGGTCTCGATCTTCGCTGGCTGGATTCTCTCGGGGAGACTCCGAGCATCAGCGACCTGCAGCACGGGCTCAGCGATTTCCAGGCGGCTGTCATCGCGATCGTTCGCTGCCCCATCCCGGTGCTCGCCGTGGTCCAGGGCGCCGCGGCGGGCTTCGGCTTCGATCTCGCGCTGGCGTGCGACATGCGCCTGGCCGGCACCAGCGCCAGCTTCACGTCGGCATTCGCCAGGATCGGCCTGGTCCCCGACGGAGGCTCCACTTTTACCCTGCCGAGGTTGGTGGGGGTAGGTCGTGCGCTTCGCGTGTTGATGACCGATCAGTCGATCGATGCCCCTGCGGCGCTCTCGATCGGCCTGGTCGAAGAGGTGATCGACGAGGCCGAGCTGGACGCCAGCGTGACGCGAATCGCCGGGGCGCTGATCGCGGGGGCCGATTCCAGCATCAGGGCCATCAAGCGACTCTCCCGCGCGCAGGAGGTCGGGGCGCTGGAACAGGCGCTCTCCAGCGAAGGAGCTGCCCAGCTGCAGGCACTGCAGAGTGCCGAGTTCCGAGCACGTCTGCAGGCCTTCACCAGCCGGGTGGCCGCGAGGAGAGCAGGCGGGTGACCCAGCCGGCCACGGTGTTTCGGCCGGATCTCCTGGTTGGACGCGTCGCCCTGGTGACCGGCGGCGGCACGGGAATCGGCCTGGGCATCGCCGCGGCTCTGGGAGCGGCTGGGGCCGACGTGGCGATAGCGAGCCGTAAAGCCGAGCACCTGGAGCCCGCCGCCGAGCGGCTCCGGGCCTCGGGCACCCGAGTGAGTGCAGTTGAGGTGAATGTGCGGGAGCCCGAATCCGTCGCCCGGATGGTGGATCGGGTGTCGCAGCAGCACGGCCGGATCGATATCCTGGTCAACAACGCGGCGGG
>DASXRM010000082.1:0-17296 GCA_036506575.1 Gemmatimonadales bacterium
CCCCGCCCGCGCTCCATCAGGAAGGGAGCGCTTTGCGATGCGGATAGCTCTCGTCAGCGAGTATTACTTTCCTCATCTCGGCGGCGTTACCGAACATGTGCATAACCTGGCGAAGATTCTGAACCAGACCGGGCATCGGGCAATCGTCATCACCGCCAACATGCCGGGTTCGTTATCCGGCGACGGGTTACCAGATGGGGAGCCAGAGCCCGAGTTCGTCCGCCGCGTCGGCACCAGCCGCATCATCTACAGCGCGGGATCGTTTGCCCGAGTGACTATCGGTCGCGGACTGCGGCGGCAGCTCCGATCGATTTTTAGTCGAGAGCAGATCGACCTGGTCCACGTCCATGGTGGGCTCAACCCGGTGCTCGGCCTGGTCGCGCCGCAGGCCGCAGACGACCTGGGCGTCCCGGTGGTAGCGACCTTCCACTCGTGGTTTCGCCGGTCGGCGCTCTGCCGTCTGTTCCGACGGCCCTTGCAGAGACGGCTCGACTGTCACGCGGCGGCCATTGCGGTGAGTCAACCGGTTATCGAAGCCCATGCCCGTTATTTCCACGCCGACTGGGAGATCATCCCCAACGGCGTGGATACCGACTTCTTCAGCCCCGCGCTCTCGCCCGCTGCAAGGCGCGGGTCCGAGCTGCTGTTCCTGGGCCGTCTCGATCCTCGGAATGGCCTCGATACCGTGCTCGCGGCGATGCCGGCGGTTCTCGCCTCTTGTCCCGACGTTCACCTCACGATCGCCGGAGATGGGCCGCTTCGGCCGGTGTACGAGCACATTGGGAGGAGCGCGGCCCGGCACATCACTTTTGTGGGACGGGTCAATGGCAACCGGCCGATGTACTACTCCCGGGCTGACCTCTATCTGTGCCCGACCACAAAGGCGTCCTTCGGGGTGACTCTGCTGGAGGCGATGGCCTGCGGAACTCCCCAGGTGGTGTCGGATATCACGGGCTTTCGCGAGTTGGTGGGAGATGGCACGGAGGCGGTTCTCATACCGAAGGATGACCCTGCCGCCTGGGCAGAGGCGATCGTGACGCTGCTGGAAAACCAGAGCCGTCGCGAGGCGATGGCCTATGCGGGTCTGGCCAAGGCCAAGCGGTATGCATGGCCCCGCATAGCCGAGCAGGTCGTGACGGTCTATCGCCGAGTGCTCCGGTGTTAGAGCCCGCAGCGGTGGGTGCCGGCCTGGCCGTGGCGACCGGCCTCTGGGGCGCCTACGACCCAAACAGTCCGGTGTTCGGCCCCGTAATTGGCCGGGGCCCTCGTGAGCGGGTAACCTTCCTGACGTTCGATGATGGCCCGAATCCCGGCGTGACGGAATGGATCCTTAAGGTCCTCGAGCGCGAAGCGGTGGCCGCGACCTTCTTCATGGTGGGCAAGTACATGGAGCGATATCCCAGGACCGCAGTAGCCGTGGCGCGTGCGGGTCACGAGATCGGCAATCACACCTATTCACACGCCCGGCTGCACCGGGTGGGGCCGGCCCGCGCGGCGGAAGAGATCGGGCGGACCCACGAGATCATCGCCCGGACCACCGGCTGCGTGGCCCGAAGCTTTCGCGCGCCGCACGGCTATCGCGGGCCGTTCGTCTCGCGCGCCATCGCACCCTATCGGTATCGGGTGTTTGGCTGGACCTTTGGCGTGTGGGACTCGGCCTGTCCCGGCCCTCAGGAAATTCGCACCCGCGTGAGGGAGCGGCTTCGCCCCGGCTCCATCGTTCTGTTGCATGATGGTGACGGCTATCAGCCACACGGCGATCGATGGCAAACAGCCGAGGCCTTACAAGACATCATCTGGGACGCGCGAGCGGCGGGTTATCGGTTCGAGCCGCTGTCGAACCTGGTAGCGGGTTGACCACCCGAACCTGGATTACGGTGATCCTGACGCTGGTGGCTGGCGCCTTTGCCATCCACTTCGGCTTCAGCTTTCCGTGGTCGAGAACGTTTACCTTGCTGGCCACTTCCGACTGGCTGCTGTTGACGGCCGCCTGCCTCGTCAACATCATGTCGCTGGCGGCCAAGTCCACAGCCTGGTTCCTCCTCCTGCGCCGCCTAGGACCTCTGCGCCTGGGCACTGCGCAAGCGGCCACGTTCGTGGGCGCCGCGGTAAACTCCATCAGCGTCTCCATCAGCGGCGAAGCGGCCCGCGCCCAGCTAGCCGGCCGGAGAGACCACATCCCATTTGGGGCAGCGGCAGCCTCGTTGGTTGTGACGCGAATCGTGGAAGCGATCGGGCTGATCATCATCCTGGCGCTCGCCTTGGCTTTGTCGCCACCGTGGCATGGCGCTCGACTGGTCGGCTTGGCCCTCGGGGTCACCGCGGCTGCATTCACACTCGGCTGCACCCTCGCCCCCTGGAGCCGACTCCGCTCGGGCGCCCCACGGCGATGGCACGAAACCTTCATGAATCTGGCCACCAAAGACCGCAGAGGCACGGCAATCGCCGTGGGCTTTGCCAGCTTGAACTGGGTCGGCCAATGGCTCACGTACCATTGGACCATCGCGGCCAGCCATATCGACGTCACTCCGGCGGCTTCATTGACAGCTCTGGTCATGGCCAACCTAACCGGCGTTCTACGCCTGACTCCCGGCAACATCGGAGTGATGCAGGGCTCTTTGATCCTGGGTATGCGTCCATTCGACATCCGGGCTCCCGACGCGCTCGCAGCGGGTTTGTCGCTGCAGGCCGTGCAGGTGCTCCCGATCCTGGCAATCGCCGCCGGGATTCTCGGTGTTCGAGGAATCCGAAGACTTGCTGCACGGCGCCCGGAGGCCATCTGATCCCGCACTCAAACGACATCGCGACCACAGCTGGCGCGCCGGTCGAGATTGAGCCCGGGTCCGCGCCGAAGGACCGTCGTTCCGAAACCGACGAGCCAGCTCCTGAGGACGAGCAAGCATCTGAGAATGAATCGTCCGCCGCCCTTTCGGTGTTCTACGATCCACCCGGAGAGCTCGAGCCGGAGCTCGACCCTGCCGGGCCGCCCATGGGCTTGCCCCGCAGGCTCGCCTTTCTCACGGCAGTCATGGCGGTGCTGCTGGTGCTTGGCGCGACTGAAATAGCGCTTTCCTGGTCGGCGCGGACCCGCCTGGAGGACTTCCGCCTGGAATCGGTTGCGTTGGCGAATACACTCGCCTCGCTGCTGGTCCGCGAGGCACCAACGGGGAACACCGAGAGCCTGGCTCAAGGAGTCCAAGGTTGGTCCCGCCACCGGCTCACCGAATCGCAAGCGACCGTGTACGTCGTGCGCGGGAGCGAGCTGGTGCCGGCGGCCTCCAGTGGCGGGGCACCGATCAGCCCGCCGGATCAGAGCGCGTATCGTGCACTGGCGCGACGAAGCACAGAGGTCCATCTACTGGCAGGAGCCGATCCGGGATGGCAGGTCCTGGTACCGCTCGGCGCCAGGCGTCCATATGGAGTTCTCGACGTCCGGGTTTCCACCCGCAAGCTTCAGGACTGGGCTCGTCTGGAGCGACAGCGCGCCTACTTTCTCGCCTGTATCTCGGCTCTGCTGGTTGCGCTGGGCGTAGCGGTGCTCACCGCCCGATGGGTGGGCCGTCCCCTGGCCGCGATCGGTCGTGCGATGGCAGGGGCGCATCGCGGGGCCAAGGGCTCGCCCGCCGCACCCGAGATCGGGCCGCCGGAGTTCCGCGAGCTGGCCCGCCGGTACAATCGGCTTCGGGAGGCGCTCGCCGCGCGCGAGCAGGAAAGCGCGGCTCGTGCCATGCTCCTCTCGCTGGAGGAGCGCGCCCGAGGGTTCGACCGCCTTGCCCTGCTTCAGGAGACCGCGGCCGGATTTGCCCATGAGATCGGGACCCCGCTGAACACTCTCAGCGGTCACCTGCAACTCCTGCGGGACGACCTCGCACTTCAGCAGAATCGGGCGGCCGGGGATCGGGTTCGACTCCTGCTGGCTCAGGTGGATCGGGTGGCAGACATTGTGCGTGCAGCGCTCCAGCGGGGTGCTTGGCCCCGCCCCTATGTGCAGAGTGTCGACCTCACGGAGATCGCCAACCGAATGCTTCGTTTCCTCGAGCCTGCGTTGACTGATGCTGGGGTGGTGGCACGGCTCCATCCCTCTCCGCCGGTATTCGCCGCCTCGGATCCGGCTATGGTCGAGCAGATTCTCCTCAACCTGCTGAAGAATGCGATCGAGGCTCTCGCGCCCGGCAACCTGGTGCAGGTGTCGACGTCGCGGGACGAGTCCCAGGCGTATATCGAAATCTTCGATAACGGGCCGGGTCTCGATGCGGAGGCCGAGTCCCGGCTGTTCCAGCCCTTCGCCACCACCAAAGGATCGCAGGGCACCGGCCTTGGCCTCGCCGTGAGCCGCCGCCTGGCGCGCACCCTCGGCGGTGACCTAGTACATGTGCCGAGCCCGCAGGGAGTGCGCTGGCGCCTCGCGTTACCGGCAGCGGAGCGGACGTGAGTACCGCGGGAGCAGCGGCTGAGCGCCCCACTCGCCTTCTCCTCGTCGATGACGATGAGGCCGCGTGCCGGCTTCTGTCCGAGGTGCTGGAGCGCGAGGCATATCGCGTCGTATCTGCCTTGTCCGCCGACGAAGCCATTTCCAAGCTGGACCGGGAGGGCCCCTTCGACGCTGTGCTGACCGATCTGCGGATGCCGCGGAAGAGCGGGCTCGATCTTCTGCGCTTGGTCCGCGGACGCGATCCAGATGCTTTGGTGCTGGTGCTGACCGCTTTCGGCGATGCCGCAGCGGCGGGCGAGGCCATCCGCGCGGGGGCTTACGATTTCATCAGCAAGCCGTACGACATCTCGACCTTGCGCGAGACCCTCGCGCGCGCGCTGGGGCGGCGGCGCTTGGCCAGGCACCGCTCGGGCCCGGTTGACGTGCCTTCGGGCGCGGAAGAGCCCGATGCCCTGGCGCTGGTGGGGCACAGCCCAGCCATCATCGACGTGATGAAGACTCTCGCGCGGGTTGCGGCGTCACAGGCCACCGTGCTGGTCCTGGGCGAAACCGGCACCGGGAAGGAGCTGGTCGCGCGAACCATCCACCGCTACTCCGAGCGAGCGGCGCGCCGATTCGTGACGGTGAACTGTTCCGCTTTGGCCGAGGGGTTGCTCGAAAGCGAGCTCTTCGGACATGTGAAGGGCGCATTCACCGGCGCCGCCACGTCGCGGCCGGGGCTCTTCCGGGAAGCCGATAAGGGCACGCTGTTCCTCGATGAGATTGGCGACATATCGCCCGGCTTGCAGGCCCGGCTACTCCGAGCGCTCCAGGAGCACGAGATCGTTCCTGTCGGAACGGAGACCCCGGTAAAGGTGGACGTGCGGGTCATCGCGGCCACTCACCGCGATCTTCCGGAACTGGTTCGGCAGGGGCGTTTTCGCGAGGACCTCTACTACCGGCTCGACGTCGTGACCTTAAGTCTGCCACCGCTGCGCGAGCGGCGGCAGGACATCGCGCTCCTGGTGGATCATTTTCTCCGCACCCTGAGCTCGCGGCACGGACGTGGCCCCGTCGCGGTAGACCCCGAGGCGCAGCGACGGCTCCTGGGCTACGACTGGCCCGGTAACATCCGCGAGCTGCAGAACGTGCTGGAGCGAGCGGTTCTCCTCGCCGAGCAGGGCGTGATCGGCCCGGAGCATTTGGCAACCAGTGTGCGCCCATCCGCGGCCGCCCTCCCCGACGCGCCCGCCCCAGCCCCGGTCTTGCGGCCGCTCGAGGAGGTCGAGCGCGATCATGTCATCCGCGTGCTGGCAGCGACCGGCGGCAACCGGGAAGAGAGCTCGCGCATCCTGGGCATCTCGCGGCGAACGTTGACCCGCATGATTCAGCGCTGGGGATTGCCGCCGCGCCACCGCTAGCCGGACATTGTGTCCCGGCGAGACAGAGTGGCAGGCCAAAACCCTTGCGCTCCAGCTCGCGCCAGAGGGAAATCGACTCAGCCTCGCCCGCCCACCGCCACGCGACACTTCTCCCACTGGCACACTGATTGCCCAAGCTCGGGTCATCACTTCCAGTCATATCACCGTGGTGCCAGAAGGAGGAACTATGACCCGAAGGTTTGCTCTTATTGCCGGCCTGCTTCTGAGCTCGATCACCGCAGGGAGTCTATTAGCCCAGACGGCGGCCCCGACCAAACCCACCCCGAACTCCGGCAGCATGCAGCACAACACCACAAGCACACCCACCAAGCCGATGTCCCAAGATTCGGCCAAAGCCAGTTCTTCGAGAGTGACTGGAGTCCAGCATACGGTCTGGACCAAGGATCAGATCAAAGAAGCACAAGAGGGATTGGCCAAGGCGGGATACTTCAAGGGTAAGGCGACCGGCGTTTTCGGCCGGCGTACCCGGAGCGCCCTGCGCGCTTACCAGAAGGCGAACAAGTTGCCGGTTACCGGACGGCTGAGCAATGACCTGCTGACCAGGCTGCGGTCGGCCTGATCCGGAGAATTCTCCCTCACCGCCCGCAGGCCCGCGTTTCATTCCGCGCCCCTTCTCCCGGAGGGGCGCCTTCCTTTCAGGAGGCTCGAGTGCACCGGCTACGGTCCCACATCATGCACAATCTCGAGCTCTACCTCATGGGTTTCAGCGTCGCGCTTGCGCTGGCTCTTCCACTCACCGTCGAGATCGGCACGAACGATCAAGAGCTCGCGGTGACGGCGTTGGCCGGGTGCGTCATTCAGGGCGCGGTGTTATGGCTGCTGCGACGAAGGTCCCGCCAAGCCCGGCGGGAGATGATCGCGGAGCTGCGCGCAATGCTGAAGGATCGGATCAACAACCACCTTACTGTGGTATTGATGTCGGTCAGCCAACGCCGGGACTCACCCGCGTCCGAGAACGAGCGCGAGCTCTTGCGGATGGCGATTGCGGCCACGGCAGCGGTCTCGCGCGTGCTGGACGAGCTCTCGATGGAATCACTGCGGCTATGGAAGGCGAAGTATCAGATCCAGACCACCCCACTCCCACCGGCTCGCGGTCATGATCAACGCAAGCTTCGCGCGGCTGAGCCTGCGCTCGCCGGCGCGGTAAAGGGTCCGCCGGCGGCGGTGATGCACGGAGCTAAAGGAGGAACATCCCGGCCAATCCAAGCAGCAACAGAAAACCGCAGACATCGGTAAACGTCGTCACGAAGATCGAGGAGGCCACTGCCGGGTCGATCCCCAGGCGCTCGAGGAGCAGCGGAATGAAGGCCCCCGCGAATCCGGCAACCATCAGGTTACCCACCATGGCCAGGAAAACGATGATGCCTAGACGCGGCCCCTCACCAATAAGCGCGGCCACGATTCCTACAGTGAGTCCCATGACCATTCCATTGATGATGCCAACGAGGATCTCCTTGCCGACGACGCGGGCAAAGATGTTTACCGGAATCAAGCCAAGGGCCAGCCGTCGCACGGTGACCGCCAGCGCCTGAGTACCCGCGTTGCCTCCCATGCCGGCGATGATGGGCATCCAGACCGCCAGGGCCACGGTACGCTGGATGGTGTGCTGGAACATGTAGACCACCCCGCCGGCCAGAAACGCGGTGAGCAGATTGATGGAAAGCCAGGGCAACCGGCTCCGTACAGCAGTCTGCCAACCGGCGCCCAGATCCTCGCCTGCCGACACGCCGCCGAAGCGAAGCAGATCCTCGGTGGTCTCGGCCTCCACCACATCGATGACGTCGTCGAAAGTGACCCGGCCGAGAAGCTGCCCCTGGTCGTTGACGACGGCCACACTGGGCAGGTTGTAGCGGGCCATCAGCCGGGCGACCTCTTCTTGGTCCAGATCGGGAGTGACGAAGATGTCGGCTTCGGCCATGAACGACCGCACCGGCCGCTCCGGCCGGCTGATGACCAGATCCTTGAAGGGGAGCACTCCGACCAGCCGACGATTTGCGTCCACCACGAACACCTGATAGAAGTCCTCCACCTCTTGAGCCTGCCGCCGGATCTCTTCCAGCGCCTCCGCCGCGGTGGCCGTATCGGGAACGGTCACCATGTGCGTGGTCATCCGGCCGCCAGCGGTCTCCTCGTCGTAGCGGAGGAGCTGATCGACTTCCGAGCGGTCCTCGACCGCGGAGAGAATCTGCTCCTGGCGGGTGACGTCGAGCTCGCCGAGGATGTCGGCCGCGTCGTCATCGTCGAGCTCTTCGACGATCTCCGCGGCCAAATCGGGATCCAGTGCCGCAAGGGTCTCGCCCGCGTGCGCCTCTTCGGGCATCTCAGCCAGGGCCTGGCTGGACAGCTCAGGCGGCAACGCCTGGACCGCGGATACCCGCTCCTTTTCATCCAGGGCGGTGAGCACCTCGGCCAGGTCTGCCGGCTCGAAGTCGTGCGCCCGACGCGTGAACAGGGCGAGCTCGCCCCGGCGGACCAGCTCGACCATCCGGTCGAGGAGCTTCTTCATGACGTGCTGGGGAGGAGTTGAACCGCCGTGGTAGGACCGGAACGGATCAGCAGGCGCTCGATGCGAGTGGGTGAAGCCTGCACCACATCGAACTCCAAGCCGTGCACCACGAACCGCTCACCGGCGTTGGGGATCCGGCCGGCCCATTCGACCAGAAGCCCGCCCACTGTAGTCGAGCGTCCCGCCGGCAAGGACACCCCGAAGCGCTCTTCAATCGCCTGGATGGACAGGTTTCCATCGGTCTCGAAAAGCGCGGGGACGGCAGCCGGCGCTGGGCGAACCTCTTCATCGTGCTCGTCGAAGATCTCTCCCACCAGCTCCTCCAGGAGATCTTCCAGGGTGGCAATGCCCAGCGTGCCGCCGAACTCGTCGAGCACTACCGCGAAGTGGCGCCGTTCCCGTTGCATATCGAGCAGGAGATCGCCACAGCTCCGGCTCGCCGGGGCTACGGCGACTGGACGGACCGGAAGCGGATCGCCGGGCTGGAGCTTGAACAGGTCGAAGGCATGCAGCATGCCGATGATATCGTCCAATGTGCCGCGAATCACCGGAATGCGGCTGTAGCCGCTGCCGGCGAATACCAGCCGGATCTCCTCCAACGGCGCGTTCTCCTCGATGGCCACGATGTCGGTGCGTGGGGTCATGACTTCGCGCACCGGTCGTGCACTGAACGCCATCACTCCGCCCACCATCATCAGCTCGTCATCACCTTCGACTCCCACGGCGGCACCTTCCCGCCAGATGGAGCGCAGATCGTTGGGCCGCGTGGCGGTTCGCGCGGGGAGCAGTAATCCCAGAATCCGCGACCAGGGACGAAGGATGGGAATTACCCGGTCGGCGACGGTCTCGGCCCGGGGCTGGGTGAGCCAGCGAGGAACCAGGTAAGCCGCGAATAGCACGAGAGGCACCGCCAAGAGAACGAAAGCAACCAGGGAGCGCGGTGCGCTCGATCCGGCGAGGAGGCCGGGTACGGCAGCGCCAAGCAACAGGACACCGAGCGAGGTCGTGGCGGACGCCGCGGTCAGGTAGTTGTCAATTTGGGCCAGCCCCGCGAGGGACGCCGCAGCGCCGCGGAGGCGGCGGCCAACCGCGCGAGTGAGCTCGGCCCGGCTCACAGTGATAAGCGCCGCACCGGCCGTGGCGCCGAATGCCGTGAGCGCGACGCCCAGAAGGATGGCGAGCCAGATCATCGGGCGAGCCTCTCCGATTGCGGCACCGAGGCTTCGACCGGTGGTCGGTGCACCGCGATCCGCTTGACCCGCCGGCGCACGACATGCTCGACTACCAGGCGATATCCCTCGACGTCGATCGACTCCCCCGAACGCGGAACCCGCCCGAACTCGGCCAGCACCAGGCCTCCGACTGTGCTCACATCATCGCGATCGAAGCTGTGGCCCAGTGCCGCCTCGAGCTCCGACAGCGCCACTCCACCCTCCACCCGCCATTGGTCCTCGCTCACTACCTGGATCGGCGCCACCTCATCGATGTCGTATTCGTCCTGGATCTCACCGACGATCTGCTCGAGAATATCCTCCAGCGTGACGATTCCCGCGGTGCCCCCGAACTCGTCGACCACAACCGCCAGGTGGCTGGGACCCCGCTGGAAGTCGCGCACCTGCCGGTCGAGCGTCTTTCCCTCCGGTACAAAGGCCGCCGGTCTGATGAGCGCGCGCCAGGGCCTCCGGTCCTCGGGCCCGACCGCCAGAATGTCCTTGGCGTAGATCACCCCGACGACCGCATCAGGGTGTCCATCGTATACCAGGAGGCGGGCATGCTCCGAGCTGCGGAGCGTTCTGACCACCTCCTCGCGCTCGGCCGCCGTGTTGACTGCGACAATATCGAGTCGAGGGGTCATCACCTCCGCGACGGTGGTGTCAGCCAGAGAGAATACGCCCAGCAGCATGTCGCGTTGAACCTCCCCCGATTGCCGGGTCGCATGTGCCGGAGCTCGAGCCCGGGCCCGGTCGTCCGCCCAGGCAGCCAACCGGAGGAGTGGACGGAACGGCACGAGAGTGGCCGCGGCCGCACGACGGACCGGCACCGTGAGCTCAGGGGCCACTGCTGCCAGCAGCCGGGGCACCAGATCGCCGAGGACCCAGACCAGGGCTACGGCGAGCAGGAGGCGAACGAAGCCAAGCGCCGGTGACCATGCCCACCAAGCCACCGCGCCGCCGGCGGCGGCACCGGCGAGCACGAGCAACGCGAGGTGGGCGATATGGAGATGCCGCGACAACGTCCCGGCGCCTCCATGGGGGCCGAGCTGCCCACTCAGGGAACGCGGCAGATCGGCGTCAGCTTCAGCGGCCAGCGCCAGCCACGCCGCCCACAGGGTCAGCAAGGCCGCCAGTAGCGGGGCGATGAACAGCTGCAGCATGGCGATCATGCAAGCGCCTCGACATAGCGCTCCTGCCGGCGCCACATGGCCGAGCGGGTGCGCTCTGCGCCTTCGGGATGGTCCCGGCCGAGGGCATGCAGCGTCCCGTGGACCACCAGCCGAATCAGCTCTTCCCGCAGGGGGATTCCGCGGGCCCGGGCCTCCCGCCGCGCCATCCAGGAGCAGATGTATACATCGCCGACCAACCGTCCCGCGGGACCCATGAGGGCGAAGGTGAGTACATCGGTCGGGTGATCGTGTCCCTTGTGCTTGGCGTTGAGCCGCCGCATCGAGTCGCGCCCGAGAAAGGTGACCGAGATCAGAGCGTCACGGCGCTCCGAGCGGAGCACCGCCTCGACCACACGACGCACCAACCCGCGGGACAAGGGGAGCCGCCGACCGTTTACCACGACCTCACTCACGCTCGACCGACTGGAATTCGGGCGTGATCCCGCCGCTCGGCCGCGGATACCCGATCCGCTTGTGATAGGTGCCCGACATCACGCGGGCGAACTCCCGCTTGATCCGATCCAGATCGCGCAGGGTGAGCGGCGCATCATCCAGTTGGCCGGATCCCATCTTCTGTTGTACCAGGTGCTCGATGGCGCTGCGCACCGCGTCCGGGGTCGGGTTGCCCAGAACCCGAACCGCCGCTTCAGCCGAGTCGGCCAGCATAGCAACCGCGGTCTCCGCCGACTGCGGGCGGGGCCCCGGATACCGGAAATCTGCGGGATCCACTCGGCCATCGGGGTCGTTGCCCCGCGCCCTGCTGAGAAAGTAGGTGATATATGTAGTCCCATGGTGTTCTGGAATAAAGGCTTTAACAACTTCTGGAAGACCCGCGGCATCGGCCAAAGCCAGCCCATCCACGACGTGGCTCTGGATGATCCGGGCCGATTGCTGGGGACTCATCTGGTCGTGCGGATTGGGTCCGCCGCCCTGGTTCTCAACGAAATGTCCCGGGTTGGCCAGCTTGCCGATATCGTGATAGTAACAGCCGACCCGGGCCAGGAGACCGTTCGCGCCGATGATGTTGCAGGCCGATTCGCAGAGGCTCGCCATGGCCAGGCTGTGCGCCCAGGTGCCGGGGGCCTCCAGCGCGAGCCGCCGCAGGAGGGGCCGCCCCAGATCGGACAGCTCGAGCAAGGTGAGATCGGTGGTGATGCGAGTGGCGGACTCCGCCACCGGCATGACGATCATCGCAAGCGCCGCGCTGGCGAGCGCGATGACAAGGTCGAGGAGACAGCTGCCGATGATGGTCCCGGTCGACCATCCCTGGCTCAGTCCGACCGCGATGGTGGCCAGGACGCCGGCGCCAGCCACGACCCCGATGGTGAGATAGAGGTGGCGCCGGCGCCGCACCACTCTGATGCCCACTGCCCCGGCAGCACCACCGACCACGCCGAAGAACAGGACATAGCTCTCCCGCAAGGCCCATTGCCCATCGAGCAGGATCGCCAGCGTCACCGCCGCGAAGACGCCCACCCATCCGTTGTAAAGCATGGTCACCAGAATGGCCACGAACGGGATGGGCACCAGTTCGGGGCGGCCGGGGAAGAAGCTGGCGAGGCCGGCGGTCAACAGAACCACCAGCGCGAACAGGGCCCCAAAGAAGATCATCTCGCGCAGATGGGCATAGCTCTGCCGCCGGTAAAACAGAATGAGCAGCCAGAACGCGCTGAGCACCATGGCGTTGTAGAGCAGCGCTCCAGCGGCGCTGCGGATAGCCAGGCCGCCGGTCCCTCGGCGCCGATGCTCTTCGAGTAGGGTCAGCAGCTTGGCCCGGGCCTCCTCGGTGATGGGCTCACCCGCGCGCACGATCCGCTCACCGGTTCGGACCGAGTATTTGACCGGATCGACGCTGCCCCGAAGTTGCTCCCGCCGGGCCGCGGTGACGAGCGGATCGACCACGATCGTGGGATGGTAGAACGTGCCCACCAGCCGGCGAAGGGTACGCTGTCCCGCCGCAGTCGGCAGGTTGATTCCCGCGGCCTCGGCCTGCTCCATGAGGTCGGCGAAAGTGAGGATGGAGTCGCGGGGGACGATCCGCTCGGTTTCACCACGCCGGAGGGCGATCACCGGGCTCACTTCGCCCCGGATGGCCCCGGCGTCGGCCACCCCGCGCGACAATCCCTCAGCCAGAAAATGGGTGAAGACTTCCTGAACCTGCCGGCGGTTGGTGGAGTCGGTCAGAAACCGAGTCTCCTCGGGGCCGAGCCTGACGTGGGCTCTGACAACCTCCGCGACCGAGTCGGAATCGCCGGACTCGGCTGCACGCGCCAACTCGGCGAAGAACCCTCGGGCCGCGGCCAGGGAGGAATCGTAGGCCGTGGGACTGAAGCGATACACCGGCTGGGCAGTGAGCGCGCGGGATTCACCCTCCCGGGCAATCTCTTCGGAGGATTTCCGCACTTCGAAGGCAAACGGCGCCACCACGGCCCGCTTCGAGATCTGGCCGGTCGACGGCACCGGTGTTCCGATCCCGACGTGCGGTGGAAACGCCAGATAGGTGAGAAACGCCACGACCACGAGCGGCGCCCAACGCGCCAGGTGGAACCGGGCACGTTCCCGAAGCGAGACCCCGCCCCAACTATCCCAGACGCGGGGGTTCGACCGTCGAGCCATCAGCCGCTCTGATCCTCCGCATACGCCTTGATGATCTCGCGCACGAGCCGATGGCGGACGACATCGGTCTCGTGCAGATAGGAGAACGCTATGCCTTCGATCCCCGGAAGTATCCGCTCGACCTCAAGCAGTCCTGAGTCTTCCCGCTGAGGCAAATCGATCTGGGTCTTGTCCCCGGTAACTACCGTCTTGCTGTTCACGCCGAGCCGCGTCAGGAACATCTTCATCTGGGCGCCGGTGGCGTTCTGGGCCTCGTCCAGAATGATGAACGCGTCCGCCAGCGTGCGTCCCCGCATGTAGGCCAATGGTGCGATCTCGATGGTGCGGGTTTCGAGTGCGCGTTGGACCCGATCGTGCGGCATCATGTCTTCCAGGGCGTCGTACAACGGCCGAAGGTACGGATCGACCTTGGCCTGCAGGTCTCCGGGGAGAAATCCCAGTGACTCTCCAGCCTCCACTGCCGGCCGCGCGAGGATGATTCGCTTGACCCGCTTGCGGGCGAGCGCTTCCACCGCCTTGGCTACGGCAAGGTAGGTTTTTCCGGTTCCTGCCGGACCAATTCCGACTACGATGTCGTGGTTGCTGATGGCCTGGAGATAGTCCCGCTGACCCTGGGTCTTGGGGACGATGGCGCGACGCAATCCGGGCAAGACGATCTTGCCGTCCGGCGTCTGCGGTGCCAACTCGGCGCTCACGCCCTCGGCCGCGAGCCGGGAGACGTCGTCGACGGTGACCGGCTCGCCCATGCGGGCTAGATCGAGGAGCCCCTGCACCACCGGTCCCGCGCGCTCGACCTGGTCGGCCGATCCGGAGAGTGTCACGGCTTCACCCCGGAACGAAACTCGCACCCCGAGCGCGCGCTGCAGCTCCTGAAGGTTGCTGTCGTTCACCCCCGCAAAGAGCAAGGGGTCCGCTCCCTCAGCGGACATTCTGGTTTGGATGTCGTCGGCCATGTTTTGAAGGTAAGAGGTGAGAGGTGAGAGGTAAGAGGGTCGGCGGATACCCCTCTCACCTCTTACCTCTCACTCCTCACCTAGGACCTCCAAGTGAAGGGCCCGAAGATCAGCCGGATCCACGCGGGTCGGCGCACCTTCGAAGAGGGCCCGTTGCGCTGTCGTCTTAGGGAATGCGATCACATCCCGAAGCGAGTCGGCCCGGGCCAGGAGCATCACGATACGGTCCAGGCCAAAGGCGAAGCCGCCATGGGGCGGTGCTCCTGCCCTGAGCCCTTCCAGCAGGAAGCCGAACCGCTGCTCTGCCTGCTCGTCCGGAATGCCGATTAGAGTAAAGACCCGACGCTGCAGAGAGGGATCGGCGATCCTGAGGCTGCCACCGCCGAGCTCGGTCCCGTTCAGCACCATATCATAGGCCAAGGCACGCACTCGCTCGGGGGCTGACTCGAGGAGCGGGAGATCGTCCGGGTGAGGCGCGGTGAACGGGTGGTTCACCGAACTCAGCGCTCCTGTTGCCGGATCTTTCTCGAACAGTGGGAAGTCGATGATCCAGACGAATCGGTCTTCTCCCTGAGGGATGAGATCCAGGCGGCGGGCGGCCTCCAGGCGTACCCGGTCCAGTGCCGGGTTGGAGACGTGGTCCGCCCCAGCCACGAAGAGAACGAGATCTCCATCCGCCAGGCCGAGCCGCGCGGCCGCGTCCACGGAGAGAGACTTGGCCGCGATCCCCTCCAGACCGCCGCCAGCCGCTTTCAACCGCAGCAGCCCGGCCGCGCCGAGCGCCTTTGCGGCGCTCTCGATCTCGTCTACCTGCCTACGGGTGAGCGCGCTACCACCCGGAACACGAATTCCGCGCACTCGGCCACCGGCTTCGATCGCTTTGCGGGTGATCGAGAAGTCGGCGCCCCGAAAGACCTCGGTCGCGTCGAAGATTTCGAGGCCGTACCGCAGATCGGGTTTGTCGGTGCCGTACTTCTCCAGCGCATCCGCATGGCGCATCCGGGGGATCGGAAGCGTGAGCTGGTGTCCCGCTTCGGCCCAAAGCGCCTGGACCAGACCCTCGCCGAAGGCCAGCACGTCTTCCAGCCCAATGAACGAGGCTTCGATGTCGATCTGGGTGAATTCCGGCTGCCGGTCGGCCCGGAGGTCCTCGTCACGAAAACAACGTGCGATCTGGAAATAACGGTCCAATCCGGCAACCATGAGGAGCTGCTTATAGAGCTGAGGCGACTGCGGCAGGGCAAAGAACTCTCCCGGATGCACCCGGCTGGGCACCAGGTAGTCACGCGCCCCCTCGGGGGTGGGCTTCGTGAGGATCGGCGTCTCGATCTCGAGGAACCCGTGCTGGTCGAAGTACCGGCGGGTGGCCTGCATCAGCCGATGCCGCAGGATCAAGTTGCGGTGGAGCTCGGGGCGGCGCAGATCGAGGATCCGATGTCGCAGCCGCAGCTCCTCGGCCGGCAGCTCCTCCTTTTCCTTCCGCGCGACCGGAATGGCCGGGGTCTGCGCCGGCCCCACCACTTCGAGCCCGGTCACATGCACCTCGACCTCTCTCGAGCCGAGCTGCGGATCGCGCGAAGCCTCGGGGCGCAGCGCCACCGTTCCGGTGACGAGCACCACCGTTTCGGCCCCCAGCCCGGCCGCGCGCTCCATCACCTCGCCCGGGGTCCAGTCCGGATTGAAGGAAAGCTGCACCAGCCCGGCGCGATCTCGCAGATCGATGAAGACCAGCCCGCCCAAATCCCGCCGCCGGTGCACCCATCCGCCGAGTCGTACCTTCTGGCCGAGCTGGTTTCGGGTCAACGCACCTGCCCGATGAGTGCGCAGCGCCGTGCCCCCCATCAGGAGCGCGCCTCTGCGTCGAGCAGTGCCGCGTAGAATTGGTCGGCTGTGCCGGCATCGCATAACTGCTGGCGAAGGCTCTCTCGTCGCACCAAACGGGCGATCCGGCTCAGGATTTTGACGTGCTGCCCGGCTGAAGCCTCGGGACCTACAATCAGAAAAAAGAGCCGCACCGGCTCGCCATCGATTGAATCGTAGGGCACCGGAACCGGGCTCACCCCGCAGACGATGCTCAGCTCTTTGACTGCGGCTGAGCGGGCGTGAGGGATCGCCACACCGAATCCGATACCGGTACTCAGAACCGCCTCTCGCTCCTCCACCGCGCCGAGAACCTCTGCGAAGGCTCCGCCCGCATGGTCGACCAGGTGGCGTGTAAGCTCGGCGATGATACCGGCCTTGTCGCGCGCGGCCAAGGGGACTACAACCCGGTCTGGCGTGAGCAATTCGGTCAGAAGCACGGGGAGACCTGAGGCGGCATGGAGTCAAACCTATACCGCGCTATGTAGCGGGGCAATGCATTATTGCAGTTGAGCTTAGCCTAATAACTCCAATCTTTCGCCCGGAGCCGGAGCAGCCGCCGGTCAGCCTGGATGCTATTCTTTTAAGATGTCGGTCACCGCACCTCGACCAAGTGTCGCGGGAGACACTCTCCTCGATCTGCCACCGTCGGTGGCGCGAGAGCGAATGGCCCAATGGGTAACCACTCGTGGGCTTCCCTCGTACCGCGCGGGGCAGATTTTTCGGCGCCTGTGGCAGACACCGGTCAGAGGCTGGGGTGAGGCAACCGAGCTGCCAGTCGCGCTCCGAGCCGAGTTGGATGCGGTATTTCCGTTGCCGCGTTTGGCTGCCGACACCATCCAACAGTCTGCCGACGGCACCCGCAAGTATCTGTGGCGGCTCCAAGACACCGAAGCCATCGAATCGGTGCTGATCCCATCCGGCCCCCGGCGCACCCTGTGCATCTCGTCGCAAGCCGGTTGCGCTCTGGGCTGCACTTTCTGCGCAACGGGGCGGATGGGGTTCCGCCGCAACTTGAGCCCGTTCGAGATCGCAGGACAGGTTCGTGAAATCGTCCTCGAGAATCCCGCGGACAAGCCGACCAACGTTGTGTTCATGGGGATGGGCGAGCCGCTCCTCAACTGG
>DASXRM010000083.1:0-10249 GCA_036506575.1 Gemmatimonadales bacterium
CCCGACCAAGCACACTGTCTCTACAATCTCTTCAATAAATCGCCGCCGACAGTCCGGACCATCGGCGGCGGTTCACCTTTCCATCCTGCCTGACCCGGCGCCCCTCATGCGGCCGGCCTCACCTCCCCGCCTCCCGGTGTCCCTCCTTCCGACTCGGTACCCGGCCGCGGCACCCCCAGCACTGTGCTCGCGCTGATCCAGGACCCCAACAGCTGCTCCTGGTCGGCGAACCGCTGCCGGTTCCTGCCGTCCATCACCCGCACGGTCCGCACAATCTCCGAAGCGACCACCTTGAGCTCCCGCGTCGCCCCAACGTGGGCCGTACGTCCATCGTTCCCCAGTACCACCGCCGCGTCGAACTGGTCGAGCATCTGGACGAACTGGTCCAACACCGACTGCGAGAGGCCGTACTTCACCAGCACCTCCCGGTGCTCTTCGGCCGCGCTCGCCATGCTCCGCGCAGCGGTCCGGAACGCGAGGAAGGTGGACGCACCCGGCTTGAACCGGAACGTCTTCCCCAGCTCGTGCTCCTCCCGTGCGGCCGCCCGGCCCACCTCGGCCAGGTGCGCGATCGGCACCGCCAGCATCGCCCGCCGGAGCTCCTCCTTCCGAGCCGAGGCCGCTCGCACGTGGATCATCCCGTCGCGCTGCGCCGTGGCGGTCTCGTTCGCCCGTGCCACCAGCTGTTCCAGCCTGGCCACCGCAGTCGCCGTGCCCGGCTCGGTGTCGGGGTGTGTGCGGCTGAACTCCAGCGCGCGCGTCCCCATCTCGATCTTCCTGCGAGATTGCGCGTTCATACCTTCCTCCTGCTGCATCGGCCGGAGGTGGCCGGGCATCCCGGCACTGGTGATGATGATGAATTGCGAGAGGACCGCCACGCACCCGGCGCGTGCCGGTCGCGCGGGGGAAGAAGCATCGGGTATGCCAGCAACTGCACGCGCAGAAAAACTGTTGCGACAGAGCTCGAGGATGTTCCGATCGACTCGAAGGTGGTCGCGCACACACCCGAGGTTGTGTCGTTCGGCGGTCGTGCGAATGGATTCGTTCCCAGAGAAAACGAATCGTACGCTACGCCGTGCTGCACACTCGCGAAGCCGAGTCGTTCGATCCAGAGGATGCATCATCGCCGATTGTGAGCGACGCGCACCGGCCCGCGTGTGTCGCGAGTCGATCGTGTCTCGGTGCGAAATTGGCATCGGAGGCCGGGATCCTGTCGCGTGGCGCCGCGATTCGATGTTGGGTGCGCCAATGCCTTTTCTGGTGATCGCGCTCCGAAGGCCGGTGCTCGCGCTACGTTCGACGCTCCACCAATCCGGCCCGCGTGCCGCCGCATTCGGATTCCAGACTGAGGCGATCGCATCACCAGCCGACGCGATCGCATCATCGGTCCGCGCGTTCGCCGAAGGCGTCCTCGCGTTCGGCTCTCCGGATGACGCGACCAAACTCTGGGAACACCGCTCGATTCCGCCGCCCGCTGTTACGCTTCGGTGGCCGACTCGCCCGCCATGTCATCTTGGGAGGACACCGCTGGAAGGCCCTGACACGTCGATTCCGGCGCCACTCGTTCGACGTAGAGGTAGAGCGCACCTTGGCAGTCCCCATACTGGAGACAATCCATGAAATTCCTGATGCTGATCAAGCACTCGGAGAGCTACCGCAACCAGGCCATCCCCCAGGCCTTGGAGGACGCGATGGGGGAGTTCGTCGGCGAGGGGTTCAAGAGCGGGATACTAAAGGACACGGCTGGGCTCAAGCCCACGGCCGAAGGCTTCCGGGTTCGCTCCAGCGGGAAACGGCTCACGGTGAGCGATGGACCATTCACCGAGGCGAAGGAGGTCGTGGGAGGTTATGCCCTGGTCGAGGTCGGGTCGAAGGAGGAGGCGATAAAGACGGCCCGACAGTTCATGGAGCTGCACCGGTTGCACTGGCCCGACTTCGAGTGTGAGTGCGAGGTGCGGCCGATCGAGGCTTAGGGAACATCCACTGGCAATCCGCTCGGCACACTTGCCGGCACCGCGCCCGAGAGCTCCAGCGCTGCAGGGTCGGTGAGAGCACCCATGAAGGCCGTCACCTCGTCTACCACGTCAGAGGGGAAAAAGACCCCCTGGAGCAACGGGTCCCGCGTGGCGAGGATCTGCTCGGCGGTCGATAGCAGCGTGTTCTGAAGCAGCGGCTCCAGGTGCGACGTGGTGAATGCGCGGAGCTTGATATCCGACTCGCTGTAATGGTCCACAAACGCGCGAAGGTCGGTGAAGGCGCCGTCATGCCCCCAGGGGCCGGTGAGCGCCACGTTGCGAAGCGGCGGCGTTCGAAAGGCGTACCGGTCGGCCATAAGTCCGGTGACCCGCATTCGGCCGAAATCGTCCCGTCCGTCCGGGCCGTCCCCTTCACCCGGGCCAATCTGGGCCACGGCGACGTTGTGGAACTTGTTGTCGGTGAACGCCGGACCGTTGTGACAGATGGAGCAGCGGGCGCTCATGAAGTCCTTGGCTCCCCGCAGCTCCAGTTCGGTCATCGCGTTGTCGTCCCCGGCGAGGAACCGATCCCAGGGCGAGTTGTTGAAGGCGAAGCGTTGGATCAGAAAACCGGCGATTGCGTTGCCGGCGTGGGCGAAGCTCATGTCATCGAAGCTGGTGCCGGGGTACGCCGCCTCGAACATTCGGCGGTACTCGGGAATCGCTCCCAGCCGAATCATTAGGGCGCGCCAGACCTGCTGGGGCGACTTGTCCTTGATGTCAGCGAGCTCGTTGCCTGTCGCCGCGCGCATCTCCTCGCGGGAGAGCACCGGGAAGAGCGGGAGCGCCGACAGCGGCCCGAACTCGAAGACGGCCCGCATGGCGGCGGTAATCCGCTCGCCGGCTGGAGTCTGCAGCCGGCCCTGGGCATCGATCGCTACCCGCCCGTCCCAGAAGAGCGGATTGTGGGCGAAGAGATTGAACGCCGGTGGCGCGTTGCGGGGAATGAACTGCCCAGTCGGGTGCACCCGGGCGGGGCCGAGTCCGGTGGCGCCCTGCCCGATGGAGAGGCTTCGCGCGTCGCCGGTCGCGAACGCCGGCAGATGGCAGGTCATGCAGGAGATGTCCTTATTGCCGCTCAGGATCTTGTCGAATGCGAGCGCCTGCCCCAGGAGCACCAGCTTGGGACGGACCGCTGCGGGGCGGGTGAGCGGGCCGATGCCGCGCCCTGCGGTGAGCGCTCGGACCTCGTCCGCGAGCGTGCTGGTGGAGGTTTCTGACAGACTCGCCGGGGCACTGGGTCTGTCGCGTTGTCCGGCCTGCAGGCTATGAGGAGCAGGAGCACGCCCGCCCCGGTCAGGGGCGTGCTCAAGGATCGAGCGGTCATAAGTGACTCCACGGCAGGGGCTCGCTTCAAGGCAGCGGAAATCAAAGGCGCGGCCTCTCTACTGCATGTTCAGCACGATGGTAATGCTTCCAATCCCGCTGGTGGGGTACCCACCCACGTCGGCCGAGGTGTTACTCGCCGTACCCACGCGCTCTGGCTCGGCGGGCTCGCGGCCGCATCCGGCGAGGAAGGCGCTCGCACGAGGCTGCGAGGTTTTTCTCCAGGACCTGCAAATCAGCCGAGCCTAGAACGGGCAGTTCCCCGGCGCCGGTGAGAGATCGAGGCGAAAGTCGTTCGGGGCAGTCCCCGGCGGACCGAACAGTACTGTCACGTCCCGTGCTCGCGTGTCGGTGCTCTCGTTGCGACCGATGTGCCCGTGCTCGCCGAGGTCCAGATAGGCCTCGCCGGAATGAACCACGATCGGGGTGCAGTTTGGGTCATCCGCTTCGTAGAAGGTCACCGTGCCCTCGACGACCTGGATAAAGACCGGGCCGGGATGCTTGTGCCACCCCGTGTGGGACCCCGGAGGGTAAGTGAACCTTCGAACGGCAATCTCCATCCCATCCTTGGCCTCGAGTTCGACCTCCCAGTCGCCGGTGACGCGCTTGACTTTGTCGATGTCGAACGTGGCCTGGCCGAGGTCCTCCCGTACTATACCTCCTGCGCCTGGGGTGAACTGCGGCCTGAGCGGAACCGAGGCTGCGGGCGCGGCGGGCTCGTCCGAGCACCCGCTCGCGGCCAGGAGCAGCAGCAAAATGGGTAGCCGATACATGGGAGACCTTTGGTATAGGAGGGTTCTCGAACTGCGTCGGGCTCCTCGGCCGCCGGTCATGAGCTCGGCTGCTTGCCAGGGCGCGGTGGCGGCTTAGGTTAAGACATTCTTCGCGACGCGCGTCACCTCGCAGTCCTCTGACCGTCACCGCCGGGTGACGCCCGCCTGCCGGATCGCTGGAATGATCGAGCTGCGAACTCTGGGTGCCCTGGAACTGACCTCGGCCGACAGCGCTGCCGTCGGTTCCGTCCTGGCGCAGCCCCGCCGCGCGGCACTCCTTTGCTACCTCGCCCTCGCCTCGCGCCGCGGCTTCCATCGCCGTGACACCCTGTTTTCCCTCTTCTGGCCCGAGTACAACGCCGAGCAGGCCCGGCATGCCCTGCGGCAGTCGGTGTATGTCCTGCGCCGAGCACTGGGCGCGAAGACGATCGTGTCACGGGGTGATGAGGAGCTGGCCCTCGCGCCCGAGCAGATCCGCTGTGACGTCTGGGAGTTCGAGGCCGCGATAGACCAGGGGCGACCGGCTGCTGCAGTCGCGCTCTATCGGGGCGAACTGCTCGTGGGCTTCCACATCTCGGACGCGCCCGATTTCGAGCGCTGGCTGGACCAGGAGCGCAGCCGGCTAAGGGAGCGGGCCGGAGAGGCGGGCTGGGCACTGGCGGCAGAGCGGGAGCGCGACGGGGACACCGCCGGCGCAATCGAGGCGGCACGCCGGGCAGACGGCGTCCACGTCTACCCGCCGGTCGAGCACCCGCCGCTGAGCACCTGGGTCGGTGTGGGCGGCAGCCCGGAGTCGGTGGTCCGGGCCGCGCGCTACGGTTTTCCGCTGACGCTCGCCATCATCGGCGGCGACCCGCGCCGCTTCAAGCCCTATGTCGAGCTCTACCACCGGGCCCTCGCCCAGCTTGGACATGACTCGTGCCAATCGGCATCCACTCGCCCGGGCACATCGCTGCGACCGATGCTGAGGCGCGCGAGGAGCTGTGGCCGGCGTATCAGGTGATGAGGAATCGGATCGGGGCTGAACGCGGATGGGGTCCGACCAGCCGAGCGGAGTTCGACCACGAGATCGCCGCAGGCTCGCTGTACGTCGGCTCGCCCCAGACAGTGGCCCGAAAGATCGCGGCAACAGTGCGCGCCCTCGGCGCGTCCCGCTTCGATCTCAAGTACAGCGCGGGCACGCTCGGACACGAGCTGCTGCTTCGGAGCATCGAGCTCTACGGGCGCGAGGTGATCCCGCGCGTGCGGCAGCTGCTCAGCGAGAAGCCGGTGCGTGCCGAGGAAGAGGCTGCCGCGTCAGGCGTGTAGCGGCGCTAATACGGTAGGAACGAGCCCATCATTGTGCTGGTCGGGCCTTCGTGTTAGAACCAAAGTCGAACGAAGTAGATCCGTCAGCTGTGACATTTCAACTCGTTTGATCTGCGTTTATCTGCGTTATCTGCGGCTAGCATGTGTTTGGCCTTGAGTCACAGCTCCCAGCTCCCAGCTCACAGCACCTTGACGATCCACTCCCCGACGAAGTAGCCGATGGCGGCAACGCCGAGACCGACGAGAAACATGTCGAGGCCGCTGCGGAATACGCTCCGCCCGGTGAAGAAGCTGCGTGCTGCACCCACGCCGAAGTGGGAGACCATGGCCAGGGCAAACGCCGTCCAGATCGCGGCGGGACCGGTGTCGAAGAGGAACGGCGCAACCGGGATGAACGCTCCAAAGGCCGTAGCCACCCCTGTAATCCACCCCTCGCGCATGGGTGTGCTGGTGGCCTCGCCGATCTTGAGCTCTTCACGCACCTGCTCCTGCAGCGCCCGCTCTGGATCACCCATCACCTGCGTAGCCAGGGTTTCAGCCTGCGCCTGGGGTATTCCCTTTGCCTGATAGAGCAGCGCCAGCTCCTCGCGCTCCAGCTCGGGCATGAGCCGGATCTCTTCCTTTTCCATCGCGATCTCATGCTCGAACACCTCGCGCTCGCTCTTGGCGGCGAGGTATCCTGACGATCCCATCGACAAGGCATCGGCGACCATGCCGGCCAGACCAGCCACTAGGACAGCGTGCTCCGCAGCCTGAAGATTGCCCTGGGCACCGATCATCCCGGCGACCAGGCCGAAGTTGGCCGTCAGACCATCGTTGAACCCGTACACCAGGTTCCGAAGCAGGCCCCCCGCACCGGTCTTGTGCCAGGGCTCGCCCGAGCCCCCGCCGATTCCGGCCAGGGTCTCGGCGTGTTCAGCCGACTCCTTCGCCAGCCGGAGAGCCGTCGGTCCGGCGGTGCCGTCGGGCGAGCTGCGGTACAGGTTGAGATACCCTTTGACCTCACGGCCTTCCTCCTCGAGCAGCATAGGGAGGAGCACGCCCGACCCCATCCGCCGTGCAACCCAGGCTCGGAGCCGGGCTCCGCGTGATGGCTGAGGGACTGGCACCGGATGACCGTTCTCCGCCAGCAGCTTGCGCCACATCTCCACGTGCCGGTCTTCCACCCCGGCCAACTGGAGGTAGATGTCTGCCTTCTTGGGGTCCTGTTCCGCCCGTGCCAGCTCGCGATAGAGGTAGGCCGCGTCGGCCTCGTCCTCCAGGTGATGGAGCCAGGTGTGGGGCGCGGCCGGAGGTGCTGAGGTCATGGGGGGAGTATAAGGTGAGAGGTGAGAGGTAAGAAGTAAGAGGTGAGAAGTGAGCGGGAAAGGAAGAGCGTGAGCGGGGAGACAAAGGCGTGAGCGGGGAAGTATGGCGACGACCCTAATCCAGACACCTCATCCCGAGCACAGCGAGGGATCTACCCAGCGTGTTTCTGGAGCTCGCGGGAGAAGATCCCCCGCTCACGTTCTTTCTTCCCCGCTCACGTCCCTTTTTTCCCCGCTTCCCGCTTACTGCTTACCGCTTACGCAGTTCGGTTAGCCCCCTGCAACGATGCAAGCCGCCCCAGCATCTTTAGATACGCCATGCCTGGGACGCTGCTGATGGATTCATCGCTTCTCGCCAATGCCGAAACGGTCGTCGCTCGCGCCCGCACCGGGGACCCGGAGGCGCTGGGGGCTCTGTATCGCGCATTCGAGGTACCGGTCTATAACCTTGCCCGCCGGATCTGCCGCACCACCGAAGACGCCGAAGACGTGCTACAGGAGACCTTTTTCGAGGTCTGCCGGAGCATTGGGCGTTACCGCGAAGAGGGGAGTCTGTGGGGCTGGGTGCGCACCATTGCGGCCAGCAAGGCCCTCATGCGCATCCGTCGCAACAAGTATCGGGATGCCGACGAGCTCCACGACAACGTCATCGGCAAGCGCCAGGAAGACAGCCATCTCAGAATGGATCTCGAGGCGGCGCTGGAGCGGCTCTCCGAGACCTCGCGCGCTGTGGTCTGGCTGCATGATGTGGAGGGGTACACCCACGACGAGATCGCCACGATGATGGGGAAGACCCCGAGCTTCTCCAAGTCGCAACTGGCCCGGGCCCATGCCCGGCTGCGCCAGTGGTTGGGAGAGGAGGTGGCCTCGTGACTCATCTTTCGATGGAAGCGTTGCTTAACCTGTGTGAGCCGGGCGCCGAGCCCGGTGCCGCTGCAGCCCGGGAGCATCTCGATCAATGCGCCCAGTGTCGGGCGGAGCTGGACCGGTTGCATCAGCGAGTGGCCCGGCTCAAGGCACTTCCCTCCCTCCGCCCCAGTCGAGACCAGTGGCCTGAAACCGCGGCCCGGTTTCGGGCGGAGCGTCTCCGGCGGCGGGTTCGCCTGGGGGGGCTTACCGGATTGGCTACCGCGGCTTCCCTGGCGCTGGTAGTCGCAATTGGGCGGGTATCCCGCTCCACAGAACCGACCATGGAGCAGATTCACCAAGTAATGGAGCGCTCTCAGGCCCTCGAAAGCGCGCTGAGCGCGTACAACTCCGAAGCTCGGGTGCTCGACGGCCGCACGGCCGGGATGGCGCAGGAGCTGGAGGATCGTATCGCGCGAGTGGACCGGGAGCTCGAAGCCACCGAACTGTTACGGCAGCAGGCCCGCGACCAGGACCTGCTGAAGCTCTGGCGCGAGCGGGTGGGCCTGCTCGACGCCCTGGTAGACGTCCACGTCACCCGCGCCAGCAACGCAGGGCTCTGAGCCAGAGGAGCATGCCTATGTCTCGATACTCGTTGATTGCCGTCAGCATCGCTCTCGCGGGCATGACCGCATCCACTGCCGGGCAGGCTCAGGAACCGGTGGAAGCACCGGCTCCCGCGCCAGAGCCGCTCGAGCTGCGGCTGGATCGGGGGCCGGATCGGATCATGCAGTTCGTCATGAACCGGCGCGCCCGGCTGGGACTCAAGGTCAATCTCCGGGCTCGCTCCACCGACTCGATCGGAGCCTACGTCGATGCCGTCACCCCCAACGGTCCGGCCGCCAAGGCCGGCATTCAGTCGGGTGACCTTATCACCAAGGTCGACGGAAAGTCGGTGCTCGCCGGCGGCAAGGCCGAGGCCTCGGGCGAGCGGGAATCTTTGCCCGGCCTTCGCCTGATCGAGCTCGCCGCCCGACTTCAGCCCAACGACACCATCCCAGTCGAGTTTCGTCGCGGCAAAGACCGCAAGACCGTATCGGTCGTGACCGCCGACGAGCCGGACGTCCTTTTCCGGGCCGAGCCGGGTGGTCGCAATTTCGGGTTTCGCTACTTTAGGCCGGACGGCCCCCGGCGGCTGGCCCCACCCCCGGAGGGCGACTTCGAAGATGAGATCATGCATGGTCCGGCGGTCTTCCTCTCCGGCTCCCCTCTGGCCGATCTCGAATTGGCTCCCCTGAACCCGGACCTCGGCCGCTACTTCGGGGCTACCGAAGGAGTCCTGGTCGTCAGTGCTCCCAAAGACGCCGATCTGGGCCTCAAGGGTGGCGATGTGGTCTTTGCCGTAGACGGTCGCAAGCCGGCCAGTCCCTCTCACTTATTGCGCATCCTCCGGAGCTATGAACGGGGTGAAAGTTTCAAACTGGACATCCTGCGGAACCACAAGCGGGAAACACTTACCGGGCGGGTAGGGGAGAAGGCGGACGGCTAACTGGGGTCGGGCGTTGTAGGGCGGCCGCCGTGCGCCCTTACTGTGCGCCCGCTCACAGATGCCGGCGCACGGTACCCATATATCTTCGGTCCACCTTGGAGGGACTATGGGAATCCTGTGGACCTTGATCATCGGATTGGTTGTAGGGGCTATCGCCAAACTCCTCATGCCCGGGCGGGATCCGGGCGGAATCATCGTGACGATGTTGATCGGTGTGGCCGGCGCCCTTTTGGCGGGGTTCCTGGGGCGGGCACTCGGCTGGTACGCCAATCCAGGTGAGGGGCCCGGGATCATCGCTTCGATCATCGGTGCCCTGATTCTACTGTTCCTCTACCGCCTGTTCATCGGCCGCAGGGGTACCACAGTCCCGTAGGGCCCCTACCAGGTTAGCGGTCACGAAAGTAAGCGGTAAGCGGTGTCGGCGACGCGGGAGTTCATTTCCCCGCGTTTGCCGCTGACCGCTTACCTCTTACCGCTTACGCTTTTGCCTTCCCGTTCCTCACGCCATCTGCACCCGCGACCGGAGCGCGTGCTCCGGATGAACCTGCCTCGCCAGCTCCTCGAACATCACGAAGTCCAGACTCTGGGCCCCGTCACTCATCGCGTGAGCCGGGTCGGGATGGACTTCGACGATCAACCCGCACGCGCCGGCCGCCAGAGCGCCGAGGCTGAGCGGCGTCACCAGAGACCGAACTCCGGCGGCGTGGCTGGGATCGACGATCACGGGTAGGTGACTCCGCTCCCGAACCAGGGCTACTGCGTTCAGATCCAGGGTATGCCGGGTGGCCCGCTCGAAGGTTCGGATCCCCCGCTCACAGAGCACAACATGAGGATTCCCTTCGGCCAGGACGTACTCCGCGGCCATGAGCCACTCCTCGATGGTGGCACCCGCACCGCGCTTGAGCAGGATCGGTTTGCCGCTTCGGCTGGCGGCCCTGAGCAGGCTGAAGTTCTGCATGTTCCGGGCGCCGATCTGGAGCATGTCGGCAAAATGGGCGACGACCGGCACCTCCTCCCAGCTCAGCACCTCGGTAACCACTGGGAGCCCGGTCCTCTCGCGCGCATCGGCCAGGTAACGGAGCCCTTTCACGCCCAACCCCTGGAAATCGTAGGGGGAGGTACGAG
>DASXRM010000084.1:0-4258 GCA_036506575.1 Gemmatimonadales bacterium
TAGATGGCGGAGCGTCAATCTCAGGATGGTGCCGCGCTGGACCCAGAGATAGCGAAACACGCTGCCGGTGTGGGCATCCCTGGTAGCTCGGTATGCAGCCGCGGTCCCCTGAGTGAGGCCGAGAGCCAGCAGCGCGCCCGCCGCCACTCTGTCGACGGGCACTCCATCCACTTCGATACGACGATTGAGCCGGCGCATGTCGGCTTCGGTGAGGAGTCCACTCAACTCACTGAGCGCCGCTACGCCGGCCGGTACGTCCCGTGCGAAGGCTGGGCTGACCAGCGCTGCCGCTTCGTACGGTGGAAAGAAGCGGAGATCGTCTTCCAGGACCACCAGATCGTACCGGGCGATGAAGCCATCGGTGGAGTAGCCATCGATCACGTCCACCTCGCCGGCGGCGAGCGCCTGATACTTCACGGCAGGAAGCAGCGCCCGCACGTCGCGGAAGCTGATGCCATAGGCCTTCTGGAGCCCAGGTAACCCGTCCGGCCGGCCAATGAAATCCGGGGTGAGTCCCGCACGGAGCGACCCTGACACCCGGGCGAGATCGCTGAGTGTCGTCAGCCGAAAACGCCGGGCGGTTTCCTGGCGCACGGCAATAGCGTAAGTGTTCTGGAAGCCGAGCGGCGGGAGCCACCGCGCTCCGTAACGATCGCGAAATTCACGGACGACCTGGCGATACACCTGGCGGGGATCGGCGCTGGGACGCTCGCCAAGGATGGCGAGGAGACCGGTGCCGGTATACTCGGGGTACACATCGATTTGGTTGGTACGCAGTGCCTGGAACGCGATCTCGGTAGCGCCGAGCCCCGGCCGCCGACGCACTTCGAAACCGCGAGCTTCGAGCAGCTGGGCGAACATCTCCGCCAGAAGATAGGACTCGCCGAATGGCTTCGAGGCGACGACTAGTGGCCTCGCCGAGGAATGGGGCGTCTGCACCAGAGGCCCCGGGGCCCAGAACGCCAGCAGCAGGCTGAAAGTGAAGGGCGAGGTCATACATCCACCCGCGCGCGCTGCAGCAGCTGACGCACATACCCGGTGGCCGGCGAGTCACGCAGCTCCTGGGGACCGGCCGACTGCTCGACCCGCCCCTGTCGCATCACCACAATCCGATCGCCCAGCAGGAACGCCTCGTTGAGATCGTGCGTCACCAGCACGGCGGTGACGCCGAGGTCGCGGCGGATCCGGTGAAAGGTGGTTTGGAGATCGGCTCGGGTTATCGCGTCAAGCGCGCCGAACGGCTCGTCGAGCAGAACGACATCCGGCGTGGCGGCCAGGGCGCGGGCGACCGCCACCCGCTGCCGTTGGCCTCCTGATAACTCGCGGGGCCAGCGACCGGCGAAGAGCGCCGGGTCGAGGCCCACCAGGTCCAGCGCTTTCGCCGCCAGCTCCCGGGCGTTCGTCACTTGCCGGAGCCAGGGCACCAGCTCGACGTTGCGCTGCACTATCCAGTGAGGTAGGAGGCCCCCGTCCTGCGGGACGTAGCCGAGCCGCCGCCGGAGCGCGATGGGATCAAGGTTCGCCGCGTCAACCTGTTCGACCAGGACTCGTCCCTGGTCAGGGTCGATCAGCCGATTGAAGCAACGAAGCAGAGTTGTCTTGCCTGAGCCGCTCTCTCCGATCAGCACAACGCACTCGGCCCGCGCCACCTCGACTGACACATCATCCAGTGCCAGGATCGATCCATAACGCTTGGTGACATGCTCGGCGCGAAGCGCCTCATCGCTCGGGTCCGGCATCATGACCGCAGCCTTCCCATTGCCCATAGCGCCGCCAGCCCGATCTCCGCGGCGGCACGATCTCGGCGCCTTGGGATCAGCGCAGGCTTTCGCAGCATACTCGCCTCACGAGGCACTGCATTCCTACCTGCCGGCCGCAGGTTCGTCGCAATCTACCAGACCACCAAGGCTCGTCACCCGACGGCCCGGAGATTCAGCTCCTCTGCCGTCACGGCAAGCTGCAGAAAAAAGCAGTCTGGAGCGCGTCCGCGAGCGAGTTCCAAGTGTTTGGGACTGAGACCGGTTCGTGCTGCACTACAGGCTTTGCACTCTGGTGGGTGGCAGGCTCTGCCCCGCACTCGGCTGCCACCGAGACATGAACGAAAGTGCATCGGATGCGAGCGCGAAAGTTGCGTGGGCTCTAGAACCTCATCACCCCAAATTTCGCTCGAAAACCGCACCTCATGAGGGTCGCGCATGTACCGAATCGAGCTCTCTCCCGGCGAAGAGACCGTCTTTCGATCGATAGAGGAGCTGGCGGTGGCGATCAAAAGAGGAGTGGTCAATCCTCGCGCTCGCATCTATCACAATGCTTCCAATAAATGGCTGCCGATCCAGTTTCATCCGCACTATAGAGTCGCCCTCTCCATGCCGCTCACCCAGGCGGCCCTGGTGGCCGGTCCCCCAGTCAAGGCGCTCTCGTCGCTGAGCCTGCCGCAGGATGCCGATCCGGAGCCCCCTGCACCGCGTCCCGCGCCAGCCGCGAGGATGGCGACGCCGGCGGAGCCGCCCGCACCGAGGAAGAAGACCCGGTCGGAGCAGCCCGCCCGGGAGAAACGCAGCCGTCGGAACGGCAAGCCTCACCGGGAGCTCAGGATCGCGCTGATCGGAGCGCTGCTGGTGGGGGGAGCCCAATGGGTTCTTTCAGGCCCATTGTTTTTGCGGTCGGACGCTTCGGCGCTGCTGGTCTCCCACCGACGATTGATCGCCGCACCGGCAAACACGGCTGCGATGTTTCCAGTGATCAGTAGCCCGGCAGCTCCCACGACCCCGGCATCCTTTGGAGGCGTCCCGACGGCGCGGCCAGCCGCTGCCCCCGCCGAGCCGGAAACGATGCCCCCAACGGTCGAGACCGGGGCAGCGGCGGAGATCGAGCCGGCGCCCTCTACCATCGACGTCTCGGCTCCCGCGGCCCCCGCGTCCGACTCACTGGCCGCCCCAGTGGTGGATTCGAGCGGCAAGCGAGCGATGAAGGGCATCCTGCGCACCATCAGCGGCACGCCAGGAAAGGAGAAGGCCTCGGCGAAGCGTTAGCTCCTCAGTGTGACTCATCCCACAGCAACCGTCCCCAAAACGGCCGATAATCCAGCGCCGTAAGTCCTTATTTATCAACAAGTTGTGTTGATAAACCTGTGGATAAACGGCGCACTACTGTGGAAAAGGCCTGCGCGTCGGCCTTTCCGTGTGGAGATCTGGCTTTCGGGTGTCGGCGCACCGCGTGGAGTGTACCTGCCGGAGGGCATGAGCATGCCAAGGGCGATCTGGAGCGGCTCGATCAGCTTTGGGATGGTGAGTATCCCGGTCAAGCTTTTTGGAGCCACCGAGAGCAAAGACATCTCCTTCCATCTGGTCCACGCCACCTGCGGGACCCGCCTGCAGCAGCGGCGCTGGTGCCCGACCGATGAAGTAGACGTTCCCTGGAACGAGACCGCGCGAGGCTACGAGTACACCAAGGGACAGTACGTCATCCTCACCGAAGAGGATTTCGAGCGCCTGCCGCTGCCCAGCAAGCACGCGATCGAGCTCAGCGCGTTCGTGGAAGAGAAGGAGATCGATCCGGTCTTCTACGAGCGAAGCTACTATCTGGAGCCCGGTGAGCGAGCGGAGAAGCCCTATGCTCTGTTGCTGAAAGCGCTGGAGCAGAAGGGACTCACGGCTATTGCGACGATCACCATCCGGAAGAAGGAGCAGCTCTGTGCGATCCGGGCCCACGAGGGCACCATCCTGCTGGAGACGCTCTACTATCCGGACGAGATCCGGCTGGAGCGGGGGATGGACCTGGGCAATGTGAAGGTCTCCGAGCGTGAGCTCGAGATGGCCTTCACGCTCATCGACATCTTCCGCAAGCCGTTCGAGCCCAGCGAATATCACGACCACTATCGCGAGGCACTGGCCGAGCTCATCGAGGCCAAGCTGGAAGGGAAGCAGGTGGTGAAGGCTCCGCCGACGCGCGAGACCCGAGTCATCGATCTGGCCGAAGCGCTCAAGCGGAGCGTCGAAGCAGCGAAGAAGGGGGCCAAGCCCAAGCCGCCGGCTCGCGCCCGGCCGGCACGGGCGGCTAGGCGGACCCGCAAGGTCGGATAAGCGACCTCGATGGGGGGAGCGTAGGGCGAGCCACCACCCTCTCGGAGGCTGCAGTGCGTTGCGTCCGAGAAGATTTCGCACTGAGGCGAGAGCGCGCGCGGACGCGCCCTCGAGGGTGATGGCTCCCCCGCCGCTCCCCCCAACTCATTTACCAGATTTCAGATGATCACCTTAGG
>DASXRM010000085.1:0-1526 GCA_036506575.1 Gemmatimonadales bacterium
ATCAAGTGCAATGCATGAATCTTGACGCCCGTAGTATCTGGAGCCCATCTTCGGATAAGCCCGGTCTCAGCTTCTCAGGCCGCGACCGATACTTGTACCCAGAGGAGTCGCACAGATCTCCCCCAGCGCCTTAAACACTTACAACTGATCGGCAGGATCGCACCCCTCCGCGTGAGGGTCGCGACAAAGGCAAACCCGTCGAAAGGCGGGGACGCAAAGCTTCGAGGCTACCGCCGGTGCGCAATGGTGCGCGCAGACCACGCCAGTCGGGCCGCCGAACGAACCGAAGGAGGGGTTTATGCTGTCCACCCCACGGAGTCTCGGCTTCGTGCTCGCCGCCATCGTGGGCGCAATGCTGGTACCCGGGTGCCGGTCCGATGATAGTCTTTCCGGGCCCTCTGAATCGCCAGACGTACTCGCTCCGCAGTTCAGCTCGAGCCAGACCATTCCGGAGCAATACATCGTCGTCTTCAAGTCCAGTCTGCCGGATCCAGCAGCCCAGGCGCGGGCACTCGTGGCCCAACATGGTGGGACTCTCCGCTTCACTTATTCCTCGGCCATCAAGGGGTTCGCGGCAGCCCTCCCGGCTCAGGCGCTAGACGCGCTGCGCCGGAACCCGAACGTCGCCTACATTGAACCGGATCAGCTGGTGCAAGTACGCGATATCGAGTCAAATGCATCCTGGGGATTGGACCGGGTCGACCAGGCCAGCCTCCCGCTGAATGGGAGCTACATCTACGCGTCCACAGGTGCCGGGGTCCACGTCTACATCATAGACACCGGCATCCTGACCAGTCACAGCGATTTCGGCGGCCGGGCGAGCGTTGGTACCGATGTACTTGGGGGAACCGGGCAGGACTGCAACGGGCATGGGACCCACGTCTCCGGCACCGTGGGCGGAGCGACCTATGGCGTAGCCAAGGCCGCGAGGCTCTACGCGGTCCGAGTCCTCGATTGCACCGGGTGGGGTACCTATAGCGGTGTCATCGCGGGCGTGGATTGGGTGACCCAGAATCGCCAACTCCCGGCCGCGGCCAACATGAGCCTCGGGGGCGGTAAGTCCAGGGCCGTGAATGATGCGGTTGCCGGCTCGATCAAGTCGGGCGTCACCTATGCGGTGGCGGCGGGGAATAGCGCTGCTGACGCCTGCGACGTGTCGCCCGCGAGCACCCCGGCCGCGCTCACCGTTGCGGCCTCGGACCAGACTGACCGGAACGCCAGCTTCAGCAACATGGGACCCTGCGTCGATCTCTTCGCCCCTGGCGTCGGGATCATGTCCGACTGGAACACGGGCTCCACGGCAACCAAGGTCCTGAGCGGAACGTCGATGGCCTCACCCCACGTGGCGGGCGCGGCGGCGCTCTACCTCCAGAGCAATCCGTCGGCGAGTCCCGCCGCGGTCGCGTCGGCGCTGCTTGGTCGGGCCACGAGCGGGGCACTCGACATCACGCTCAACTGCGGGAGGATGCCTCGGGGTTGGTGCAAGAACGTCCTCAACGTGCCCAACCTGTTGCTCTACATGGGCG
>DASXRM010000086.1:0-10430 GCA_036506575.1 Gemmatimonadales bacterium
GTCACCCTGAGCGCAGCGAGGTGATCTTCTCGTCTCGGAAGTCATTCCGCACCGCGAGTATCCGGTCGAGCCCGCGCATGAAGGCCTCGACGCACTCGGGGTCGAAGTGCGTTCCTGCGTCCTGCTTCATCGTCGCCACCGCCGCTTGCACTTGCCACTCCCGTTTGTAGGGCCGCTCGGAGGTAAGCGCGTCGAAGACGTCGGCCACTGCCACGATCCGGCCGGGCAACGGGATCGCGGCCCCCTGGCGCCTCTGCGGATACCCTGATCCGTCGAAGCGCTCGTGATGGCTGAGGGCGATCTCGGCCGCGAGCCGAAGCAGGTCGGAGCTACTGTCGTGTAGGATCTGGTGTCCAATGATGGTGTGCTGTTTCATGATGGCGAATTCGGCATCGTCCAGCCGTCCGGGTTTCAGCAAGATGTAATCCGGCACCCCGATCTTGCCGATGTCGTGCATCGGGGTGGCAAAGAAAATTGCCTCCTGCTGCGCCTCGGGCAGGTCCAGCTGCCCGGCGATGATCCGGGCGAAATGTGCCATCCGCATGATGTGAGAGCCGGTCTCCCAGTCGCGATACTCCGCCGCGCGTGACAGGCGGAGAATGGTCTCCTGCTCCCGGGCTGCGATGATCGAGGTGGCCCGTTTCACCTCCTCGGCCAGCAGCTCCGACCGAGCCGCCAGCGAGCGCTGAGCCCGGCGCAGGCTGAGTATATTTCGGGTCCGCACCCTGACCTCCGGCGCGTCGATCGGCTTGCCCAGGAAATCGTTGGCGCCCAGCTCGAGCGCCTGGTACCGCACCTCGCGGTCTTCCGCGGCGCTGATCATCATGATCGGCACCTCGCGCGTGCGCTGCTCCTGCCTGAGGTGCGCGATGAGATCCAGCCCCGTGACGCCGGGCATCTGGTGATCGGTTATGACCAGGTCCGGCACCTGGGTGCCGCACCAGGCCAGCGCGTCCTCTCCGTTGCTGAAGCACAGAGCCCGGCACCCCCCCAGACCGTTCAGCAGATGCTCGAGCAGAGCCAACGCCAAGCGGTCGTCGTCAACGATGAGGATCGTCGACTCGCCCTTCGTCGCGTGGCCGTTTGCTGGGGCGGGACCGGTCATGCCGCACCGAGGGTGCGTACGAAGGCGGTGGCGCGTTCAAAGGCCTCCTCCAGATCTTGATGCAACTGCTCCGCCTCGGGCCAGCTCTCATGGACATCGAGCCGTTCCATCCGCCCGCTCAACTCGGCCATGGGCGCGGCACCGATGCTGCCGCACGACCCTTTCAACTCGTGGGCCGCGCGCCGGACCGCTTCCGGGTCACGGGCAGCGAGGGCGGCGCCCAGCCGGGAAAGGAGCGGCCTCGTGGTATGCTCGAACAGCTCCAGGTAGCGCCGCTTGAGCACCAGGTCGCGACCCACGATGGATTCGAGCTGGCCCAGGTTGAACGGTTGCGCCGCGTCATCAGCCGAGGCACTGGCCGAGACTGTGGCGATGGGAGCCGGTTCGTCGGCTTGGGCTCCCTCGTCCGAATCCGGGGTGCGGCCCAGCCAGCGCTCCACCACCTCCTCGAGCCAATCGCGATTCACCGGCTTGCTGACGTAGTCGTCCATCCCCGCCGCGAGGCACCGCTCCCGGTCTCCCTGCATCGCATTGGCCGTCATCGCGACGATCGCGACTCGGCGGTGCGGAGGTGACCCCTGACGGATGGCCGCAGTCGCCTCGAAGCCATCCATCCGCGGCATCTGGCAGTCCATCAGAATGAGATCGTAGTCCGTGCCCTGGGCGGCGGCCACGGCCTCAGCTCCGTCGGACACCACGTCGACTCGATGACCCATCGCTTCCAGCATGCCGACTGCGACCTGCTGATTGATCTCGTTGTCTTCGGCCAGAAGGATTCTGGCCTTCTGTGCGGCCCGGGCTTCGGCCAGCTGGCGCTGGGTGATGAGTCTCGTCGGACCCGAAGAGCGGCGAAACGATCCCGAGACCCGACGCCCGGACCCGGCCACCGGCTGTACGGCCAGCACCGTGGCAAGACAGTCGAACAAGGCGGACTGCCGGACCGGTTTGGTGAGAAACGCGTCGAATCCCGCCGCCTCGGCCTGTTTAGCCTGTCCTGGCATCCCCATCGATGAGAGCAGGATCAGGCGAGTCGAGGTCAAGGCCGGCTCCCCCCGGATCAGTTGCGCCAGGGCCATGCCATCCATGCCGGGCATCTGCATGTCCACGATGGCCACGTCGTAGCTCTGACCTTGCCGAGCCGCCGTGCGAAGCAGCTCGAACGCCTGGGGCCCGTTCTCGGCCAGGCCGCTCCGGACGCCCCAGGAGGTGAGATGCTGCTGGACGACCATCCGGCTGAGCTTATGATCATCCACCACCAGGACTCTCGCGCCGGCGAGTCGCTCGGGCAATGAGACCAGTGGAACCGCGATCCCTTGGGAGAACCGGGCCGTGAACCAGAAGGTACTTCCCTCCCCCGGTTCGCTCCGGACCCCGATCTCGCCACCCATCAGATGGGTCAGTTGCTTACAGATCGCGAGGCCGAGGCCGGTTCCCCCATAGCGCCGAGTCGTGGACGCGTCGGCCTGACTGAAGGGCTGGAACAGCCGCGCCTGGGCTTCCTCGGTCAGGCCGATGCCGCTGTCGCTCACCTCGAACCGCACCACCACGCCGTCCCCGGTCTCGGGCACTATTCTCGCGCGCAGAATTACCTCGCCTTCGGCGGTGAACTTGATCGCGTTGCCTGCCAGGTTGAGCAGAATTTGACGGAGGCGGCCCGGGTCGCCGCGGACCGTAGTGGGCACATCGGGCCGTACCAGGGAAACCAGCTCCAATCCCTTCGCCGACGCGCGCTCGGCGAGAAGGCTGGTGACCTCTTCCAGGGTACTCCGCAGATCGAAGTCGATGGTCTCCAGCTCCAGCTTTCCTGCCTCGATCTTGGAGAAATCCAGAATGTCATTGATGATGGCCAGCAGGTTCTCGGCCGATCGGTGGGCGGTCTTTGCCTGGTCTTTCTGCCCCGAGGTGAGCGGTGTATTCATGAGGAGATCCAGCATGCCCAGCACGCCGTTCATCGGGGTGCGGATCTCGTGGCTCATCGTGGCCAGGAAATCTGACTTCGCGCGCGCCGCTGCCAATGCCGAGTCGCGCGCGGCAGCTAGCTCGCCGGCCTGCACCGCGAGCTGAGCCAGGACCTCACGGATCTTCTTGACCATGACAGTGAAAGCGGTGCCCAGCGCGCCCAGCTCGTCGCCAGTCGTGACTGCCACTTCCACGTCGTAGTCTCCGGCGGCCACCCGCTCGGCCGCGCTCCGGAGCCCGGTGATCGGTTGGGTGATCCGGCGGGCAAACAGCCACGACAACGCGACGCCCAGGAGCAGGATCGCGAGGCTGAACCCGATGGCGGTCAGACGGTCGTGCGCGATCTGCGCCTCCACCTCGTCCAACGACATGCCCAGCACCAGGGTACCCTGCCGCTTGCCGCGATAGTCGATCCGGACCGCGGTCTCCAGAACCCCGGGCAGCTCGCGCAGACCGGCTAATGCCGTGGCGCGGCCGATGTCGAGGTCGACCAGCTTGGGGTAGCTGGCGAATATCTCGCCGGCAGTATCCACCACGACGATGTAGGCCAGCGACGGGTCCCGCTTGGCCCAGGCGAACGCCGCGCTCACCGCCGACAGTTCGTTGGCCTCGATCGCAATCCCGATCCCCAACGACACCAGCTCGGCGGTGTTGGTGGTGCGGTTTTCCAGGGCGGCGACGGTCCGGGCCCGTTCCCGGCGGGGGTAGTAGACAAAGTTGAACAAGGAGACGAGTGCGAGGACGGCTACCGCCCCGCACATCACCTTGAGCCGGATCGGAAACCGACTGGGTAGGAGCTTCATGAGAGAGCGCAGCTAGAAGCCAATTGCGATCTGGGCGGCCACCTCGGTGAAGGTGCCGGCGCTTGTCGTAGTCCGGCGGCGAAGCTCGGCCTTCCCGGTGACCTGGGGGCTGAAGTCATAGCGCGCGCCGACCAGACCGAGGCGCACGTCGTCGTCGGTGTAGTAGGGATCGCCGGCCGGGAACCGGAGCCAGTCATAGCGCACGTAGGGAACCAGCTCGCCGAAGCGATAGCCGCCATACGCGTAAAAGGCGTGAGTGATCGTCGGTCCCCCGATCGAGTCGGGCCGATTCCGCGAGTGCTGGTACTCGGTCAATAACTCATACTGCGATCCTTGCAACACGGCGAAGCCACCGATCATCCGCTGGGTCACGCCCTGAGTCATCGGGGTCCCGGCCAGGTTGGGCACGCCGGCGGCAATGTGATCGGCGTAGAAGGAGGCGCCCAGCCGGAGGACGCTGGTCACCTGGGAGTGCACCGAGGCGGTGACCGACTTGGAGCGATCGTTGTCGGTGGTCGGCGAGGAGCCGATCCCGTTCCCGATCATCACGTCGTAGCCCAGGTGCAGCGGCGAGATGTCTCGTCCCCCCACCTGGACTCCGGTCGTGTGAATGGGAAGCACTCCGCGGCGGTTTTCGAACAGGAACATGACCGGCCGGTCGATGGTCGGCTGGATCAGGGTGCCGTGGTGGTAGGTGTTGTTCCAGTACCCGATGGGTGTGTGCAGCCGGCCCAACGACAGCCGGAGGTAGCTCGCCGGGCTGAACGTGACAATCACCCGCTCGATCGTGGCCTGAAAGCCGTTGTTGTACTGGAACGTCGTTTCGCCGAGGAAGGAGATGTGCTCGGCCAAAGGAGACGTGATGAAGAAGACGTACTGCCCCAGGCCGAACGAGGAGTGCCGGTCGGGCTGGCCCCATTCCTGGAAGGTCACGTCGGCAAAGCCGCGGAACTCGGTTCGCTCCAGCTCGGCCCCGGGGTGCTGGTGACTCTGTGCCTGGGCAGCGCTCGCAACCAGAGCGAGGGAAAGGGCCAGAACGGCAGATCTCAGTCTGGACATCACTCGGATCTCCCGGGCCGTAAGGGGTAGCGGGCGTCAGCCGGATGCAGGCCGTTGATCGTCAGCACTTTCATGCTGCGGTCGATGTCGGCGACATCGATGAACGCGATCGCGCCGGGCCTCTCTGCCACGGCGCGCTTGAGGTCACCGGCGACGGCGATCGACTTGGGGGGCTTAGCGGTCTCGCCGGAGAACACGATGCCGATCCAATGGCGCCGGACTCTCGCCTCGTTCATGCCCAGGGCGGCCTGGTAGAATGCGTCGCTGATCTTGGCTTGCTCCAGCAGGGTGACCGGTTGGTTCTGCCGGAAGGTCGTGGTGCGGCCGAGATAGAGCCGACGGAGCTCCTCGAGGGAGAGGTCTTTGACCGGGTTGCGGGGATTCACGACCACTGCGATCTGGGCCCGGGCGTTGACTGGAAGCGAGGGAGTGAGCAGCGCGCCGCCGAGAACCGCCAGCAACCATCGGAGGCTCATCCTAGGTATTTCCTCGTCCGGCTGGGGTCGAGACCGCATCGGGGATGGGGGATCGCCCACCGCTGAGCAAGCCCGGTGCCATGGGCTATGCAGTTGTGTATGATAGAGTTGGCGAGATGGGTAAGAGTGGATTGCTAGGCGATTGGCGAGAGGAGAGGCGGAAGGAACGGAAGAACTGAAGCGGAAAAAGCGGAAGGGGCGGAAGGGGTGGAACGGGCGGAAAGGTGGTACTAGGGATAAGTCATTGCGAGGGCACCCTTCGCGTAGCTCAGGGCAGGCTACAGTGCCCGAAGCAATCGGGCCGCTGGACAGGAGAGCTCCTTCCGCTCTTTCCGCTCCTTCCGCTCTTTCCGCTCCTTCTCACTCGCCTCGAGAAGCCGACCTGAGTAATCTAGGAGCGGCCTCTCGCTGGAACGCTCGTGTCCGATGTACTAAAGCATCTTCAAACTGCTCTGGCCGACCGCTACGTCATCGAGCGCCAGCTCGGGCGCGGTGGTATGGCCACTGTGTACCTCGCGCGCGACCTGCGCCACGATCGCCCGGTAGCGCTCAAGCTGCTCCACCCCGAGTTGGCGGCGACCCTGGGGCCGGAACGCTTCCAGCGCGAGATCCGCCTGACCGCCCGACTGGATCACCCGCACATCCTGCCCGTTCTCGACTCCGGCACCGCCGCTGGCCAGTTGTGGTACACGATGCCCTTTGTGCGAGGCGAGTCCCTGCGCGACCGCTTGCGACGCGAGAGTCAGTTGCCTGTAGAGCTCGCGCTCGAGATTACCCGCCAGGTCGCCTCGGCCCTCGACTACGCGCATAGAGAAGGAGTCATCCACCGGGACCTCAAGCCCGAGAACATCCTCCTCAGTGAGGGGCAGGCACGGGTGGCTGACTTCGGGGTGGCCAAGGCAATCACGCTCGTTGGGGAACAGCTGACCGAGACCGGGCTCGCGGTAGGTACGCCCGCCTACATGAGTCCCGAGCAAGCCACCGGGAGCGCGGTGGATGCCCGGACCGACCTGTACGCCCTCGGGTGCGTCTTGTACGAGATGTTGGCCGGCGACCCGCCCTTCACAGGACGGGCGCACTACGCCCTGCTCGCCGCCCACGCTACCGAGACGCCCGAGCCGATCTCGAAACGGCGGCCTTCCGTGTCACCCCAGCTTGCCGCGCTGCTCATGCGCTGCCTGGAGAAGAATCCCGCCGACCGTCCGCAGACAGCCGCGGCGCTCCTCGCCGAACTGGGCACGATAACGACGACACCCCGGGCTGGACCCATCGTAGCCCCCGAGCCGCCGGAGAAGTCGCGAGTCGCGAGTCGCGAGTCATGGAAGATTGGAGTCGGTCTGGGGATGGTCCTGCTCGCCGGGCTGGTGGCGGTGTTCTGGCCCCGGGCGACCGGCGCCAAGTCGTTGGACCCGAACCTGGTCGCCGTGGTACCGTTCCGGATCGCGGGGGCCGACCCCTCGCTCGCCTACTTACGGGAGGGAATGCTCGATCTGCTGGCGGCTAAGCTGACCGGCGATGGCGGGCCCCGGTCGGCCGACCCTCGCTCGGTCATGAGCATCTGGCGCCGGCAAGTCGGCGACGAGAGCCGCGATCTACCCCCGGACTCCGCCATGCTCCTCGCCCGTCAGCTTGGGGCCGGCCGGCTCCTGCTCGGCGGGATCGTCGGCACCCAGGACCGGCTGGTGATCAACGCGTCACTTCTCGAGGTGCCGGGTGGAGGCGCTCACGCCGTGGCCAGTGTCGCTGGGAGGCCTGACAGCCTGGGAGTCCTGATCGATCGGCTCACCAGCGAGCTCCTCGCGCGCGAGGCGGGCGAAGCAACCCAACGAGTGCCCGAGCTCACCAGCACGTCGCTTCCGGCACTTCGGGCCTATCTCCAGGGTCAGGCAGCCTACCGACGAGGCCGCTACGGGGAGGCGGTCGATGGGTTCAATCGCGCGCTGGAACAGGATTCGAGCTTTGCGCTGGCGGCTCTGGGGCTGGTGTTCGCCGGAGTCTGGGAGGATCCGGCCACGTTCATTCCCGCCACTCGCATCGCGTCGAGGTTGCAGGAGCGGCTGAGCCCACGGGATCAGGTGCTCCTCGCCGCCTTCGCCGGCCCACATTTCCCGGCGCCGTACCCCTTCGTGGAGCAGATCGCCGGCTGGGAGCGGGCCGCCGAGGTGCTGCGGGACTCGCCCGAGACTTGGTATCAGCTGGGGGACATGCTCTTTCATCGGGCACCGGTCGCCGGTGCCGGGTGGCCGCTGCAGCGCGCAGCGGCCGCGTTCCGGCGCGCGATCGAGCTCGATTCCACCTTCGCCGCCCCGCTGGACCATCTGGTCGAGATCGCCGTGCTCACCGGCAACACCGCAGAGGTTCGCCGTTTGGGAACCCTCTACCTCGCCCGTTACCCCGAGGCCGAGCTCACCGACTTCGTGCGCTGGCGGATGGCAGTCGTCCAAAGCGATTCAGCCCGCGCGCAGCTCCGGAGCCGGTTCGACCGGATGAATGTTCGGAGTCTCACCCGCATCGTAGCATTCGCCGAGCTGAGCGGCATCGGCTTGGAGGACGTGGAGCCGGCGGCGGCCGCACTTCGCCGGGGAGCCCGCGTCCGGACGGGTGATCCGGAAGGCGCCCACTGGGTCTTGGCTGATCTCCCGCTCAACCCGGGGCGGCCGAGCGAGGCCGGTAAGGCGGTCGAGGCGATGGGCGAATTCGGCAGCGCGCACGAAGTGCTCTGGACCCAGGTATTGAATGCGCTCCTCGAGGAGGGAGATAGCACCGCGGCTGTGAGCGCCGCGCGGCTCCTCCAAAGCGGTACCGCGGGGGCTCCCAAACCGGATCCACTCGCTCGCGCCCTGCGGAACGTAGACCTCTGCATGCTGGGACTCTGGTATGCCCAGCGGACGGAGTGGACCGAGGCGCAGCGCGCGCTGGCGCGGCTGCGGGAGCCAGGAGTGGAGGAGCAGGTGTTTCCGGCCTGGCCTCCAAGCCAGGTTTGCGCCGCGGTGGTCGAGGCGTCCGAAGCCGTTGGCCGGGGGCGAGCGGATGCGGGAATCGCCCTCGCGCGAGCGGACTCGTTGGTGCGGGCGGGCTGGATTGCTACGATGCACCTGAACCTGATTCTCGCCCGGCTCTGGGAAGCCCAGGGCGACGTGTCGCGGGCGCTCGCAGCGGTGAGGCGCCGGATGTATGACGATCCTGAAGGCCCATCGTACCTCGCTACTGGGTTACGCATGGAGGGACGGCTGGCCGCGCTCGCGGGAGACCGAGACGGTGCGGTGCGAGCGTACACCCACTACTTAGCGCTGGTGAATCGGCCCGAGCCCCGGGTTCAGCCGCTCGTCGCACAGGTGCGGGAGGAGCTGGCCCGGCTGGTGGGCGAGGTGCCGGGGCGGTAGGGCGGCAAGGCGGTAGGGCGGGAAGGCGGAAAAGGCGGAAAAGGCGGAAAGAGCCTGCCCCGAGCAGAGCGAGGGGGCGGAATCGTTCCGCCTCTTTTCTTTCCGCTCCTTCCGCCGCTTCACCTACCGCTTTGCCGCCTTACCGCCACTTTCCAGCATGTGTCTCGTCCTGATCGCCCTGGACTCCCACCCGGATTATTCGTTGATCGTTGCCGCCAACCGCGACGAATTCTACGATCGACCGACCGCGCCCGCCGCGTTTTGGGCCGACGCCCCTTCGGTCCTAGCCGGGCGCGACCTCAAAGCCGGCGGCACCTGGCTCGGCATCGATCGGCGGGGGCGGCTCGCGGCCGTCACCAACTACCGGCAAGGGGAGCGCGAGCCCCCCGCGCTCCGCTCGCGCGGACGCCTGGTGAGCGACTTCCTGACGGCGGACACCGGTGCGCTCGAGTACGTCGAGCGGGTCCAGAGCGACGCCAATCTCTATAACGGCTTCAATCTGATCGCGAGTGATGCTGGCGAGCTATTCTATTACTCCAATCGCGAGGGCCGAGTCCGCACCCTTGGGCCTGGCGTGTACGGGCTCAGCAACCACCTGCTCGACACTCCCTGGCCCAAGGTGGCTTCGACAAAGAGCGCCTTCGGCGCGCTCCTGAAGGGTGGGGCCTCCGAGCTGACCGCAGACCTGTTCGGGTTGTTGTCCGACCGCGATCGGCCCGCGGACGATCTTCTGCCATCGACCGGTATCGAGCGGGAATGGGAGCAAGTGTTGTCGTCGGCCTTCATCGCGTCGAACGACTATGGCACCCGTTCTTCTACGGTCGTGCTCGTCGGCCGCGACGGCAGCATCGTCTTCGTCGAGCACAACTTCGGTCCTGGAGGTGCGCCGGGCGGAGAGGCGCGATTCGAGATGGACGGACGGGAGGGCGGTAAGGCGGGAAGGCGGTAGATAAAGAGGCGGAAGAAGCGGAAAAGAAAGAGGCTCTTCCGCTTCAGTTCTTCCGCCCTTACCGCCTCTTCCGCCCTTTCCGCCTTTTCCGCCCCTGCTGGCCTCGCGGCCCAGGAACTCGAGCTCGCCGATCTGCATTGTGTCCTCTGGGATACCGACTTTTCATGCACCTCGGAGAACGAACGATGCCAATCACGATCAGCGTGGGCCCGCCGGTGCTCACAATCAATCAGGGCAGCACCTTCATGGTCACCGATCTGAACGGGGAGATCGCGGCCGAGAGCGAGCAGGGCATCTTCGCGGGCGACACCCGGTTCGTGAGCTACTACGCCGTCTTTGCGAATGGTGAGCCGTGGACCCGGCTCACCTCCAGCCCCATCAGCTATTATGCCGCCCGAGTGTACCTGACCAATAGACCCTTCGCCACCGAAGACGGAGAGATCCCCGGTGGGGTCCTCGGCCTCACGCTCGGCCGCGCTGTCGGCGAAGGGATCCACGAGGACCTCGACGTCACCAACAACAGCTTGAACCCGGTCCGATTCAACCTCGAGATCGCCGTCCGGTCGGACTTCGCTGACCTGTTCGAGGTCAAGTCTCACAAGTTCGTTCGCCGCGGGCAGATCGAAACGGAATGGGACCCGGCCGCGGGCGAGCTGCGGATCTCATACACCAACCGCGACTTCCGCCGGACCCTGA
>DASXRM010000087.1:0-21406 GCA_036506575.1 Gemmatimonadales bacterium
ATGAACGGATGCCAGTTGTCCGGGTTGATGTGGGGCGCCGCGAGTACGATGAACAGCAGCACAACGGCGAGCTTGATGAAAACGATAACGTTGTTGACCGACGCGGATTCCTTGATGCCTATCACCAGCAGCGTGGTGACGATGGCGATGATGAGCACCGCCGGAAGATTGAGGATCGCGGTCGTCGTCGTACCATCGGCCAGGGTGACGACGGTGCCACGCGCCGCCTGCCAGTGGGCGGGCACGTGGATCCCGATGTCGGCCAGGAACGAGACGACGTAGCCCGACCAGCCGATGGCCACCGTGGTCGCGCTCAGAGCATACTCGAGAATCAGATCCCACCCGATGATCCAGGCCACGAACTCGCCCAGGGTGGCATAGGCATAGGTGTAGGCGCTCCCCGCCATCGGAACCAGGGAGGCGAACTCGCTGTAGCACAGCGCGGCGAAAATGGAGGCGATTCCGGCGAGGACGAAGGAGAGCACCACCGCCGGACCGGCATTCTGCGCGGCCACGGTACCGGTGAGCACGAAGATCCCGGTGCCGATGATGGCGCCGATGCCGAGCGCGGTCAGATTCAGCGGACCCAGTGCGCGCTTGAGGCTGTGATCGCCGGCGGCTTCGGCTTGCAGTGCGGTGACACTCTTACGTCGGTATAGATCCATCCTACCCACGCCGGTAGGAGGGCGGTCGGGGATCTTGCTGGGTGCCGTCACGCCGATTTCCTCAATGCTTGGGCATCTCGCTCGCGCTGGAGCACGCTGTGCTTGCGACCATAGGTAAAGTAGATCACGAAGCCGATGAGCAACCAAACCAGGAGCCGCAGCCAGGTGTCGCCCGGCAGCGTGGCCATGAGGCCCAGGCAGGCGAGGACCCCGAGGATCGGTACCAGCGGCACCAAAGGTGTCCGGAAGGGACGATCGAGATCAGGCCGCTTCCGCCGGAGAATCCAGACCCCGACGCACACCAGCACAAAGGCCAGCAGCGTTCCGATATTCACCAGCTCACCCAGGATCTGGATGGGAAATGTGCCGGTGATGACCGCGACGATGAGGCCGACGTAGATGGTCGAGAGATAGGGAGTGCGGAACCTCGGGTGGACCTTTCCGGCCCAGGGGCCGATCAGGCCGTCGCGCGACATCGAATAGAACACCCGGGACTGACCCAGGAGCATGACCAGCACCACGGACCCCAGGCCGAGCACCGCACCCAGGGTGATGAAGGGACGAAGCCACGACAGCTGCTGCACCTGCTCGACCGCGTACGCGACCGGGTGGGCCACGTTCAGCCGATCGTAGCGCACCAGCCCGGTGAGCGTGAGCGACACCAGGATATACAACACCGTGCAGATGCCAAGCGATCCGAGGATGCCTTTCGGCATGTCGCGCTGGGGATTCTTGGCTTCCTGCGCCGCCGTGCTGACCGCATCGAATCCGATATAAGCAAAGAAGATCAGACCAGCCCCCCGGAAGATCCCGCTCCAGCCGTATTCGCCGAAGTGGCCGGTGTTGGGGGGAATGAACGGCTTCCAGTTCTCGGGGTTCACGTACTGCAGCCCGAAGACGATGAACAGCAACACTACCGCCAGCTTCAGGATGACGATCAGGTTGTTGACCTTGGCCGATTCCCTGATCCCGATGACGAGGATGGTGGTGGCGATCAGAACGATGAGGACGGCGGGGAGATTGAAGAGTGATCCGGTGCGGTTCCAACCAGCCTGGGTACAGGTGGCGACGGCGTTGGTGACGTCCGCGGAACTACACCAGCGCAGCGGGGCCGAGGTTACTGCGGTAGGCAGGTGGAGCCCAAAGTAGTCGAGCAGGCTCACGAAATAGCCGGACCAGCCTACCCCCACGGTGGCCGCCCCCATAGCGTATTCCAGCACCAGGTCCCATCCGATGATCCAGGCGGCGAACTCCCCCATGGTCGCGTACGAGTAGGTGTACGCGCTCCCCGCCACCGGTACCGTGCTGGCCATCTCGGCGTAACACAGGCCGGCCAGACCACAGGCGATGGCCGCCACCACGAAGGACAGCGGCACCGCCGGGCCGGCGTGAAGCGCGGCAGCCAGACCGGTGAGGACGAAAATGCCCGCGCCGATGATCGCTCCGATACCGAGCATCGTGAGATTCAGGGCGCTGAGGGCGCGCTTGAGCGACCGTTCATTGGTCGCCTCGGCCTCTGCGCGGAGCACCGCGACCGACTTCGTGGCCCACAAGTTCATACGACGGTCACCTCGGGTAGATGATGCGTCGAGCAGGTTGAACCCTAGTTGGTTTACGCGCTGTAGTTCGGAGCTTCCCGCGTGATCGTCACGTCGTGCGGGTGCGACTCTCGGAGACCCGCGGCGGTGACCTGGATCATCTCGACGTCGCATTGGAGCTGGGGGACGGTGTCCACCCCGCAGTAGCCCATGCCGCTGCGGAGCCCACCCACCATTTGGTAGAGCACGTCCGCCACTGGGCCCTTGTAGGGAACCCGGCCCTCGATGCCCTCCGGAACCATCTTGGACGCGGCCATCTCGCCTTCCTGAAAGTACCGGTCGGCCGAGCCGTCCTGCATGGCAGAGAGACTGCCCATGCCCCGGATCATCTTGAACCGCCGCCCTTCGGCCAGGACCGACTCGCCGGGACTCTCCTCGGTTCCGGCGAGCATGGATCCCATCATGACGGAGGACGCTCCAGCCGCGAGCGCTTTCACCACGTCACCCGAGTACTTGACCCCGCCGTCGGCGATGATGGGGACCTCACCGGCACCACGCAGGGAATCGAGAATAGCCGTAACCTGCGGCACCCCTACTCCGGTGACCACGCGGGTGGTGCAAATGCTTCCTGGACCGATCCCCACCTTCACGGCGTCCACCCCGCGCCGCACCATCTCACGGGCGCCGGCCTCGGTGGCGACGTTGCCCGCCACCAGCTGGACGTCGGGAAAGGATTCCCGCAACTGATCCACGGTGGCAAGCACGCCCTCGCTGTGACCGTGGGCCGAATCCACGACTACCACGTCGACGCCCGCGCCAACCAGGCTGCGCGCCCGGGGAATGGCATCGGGACCCCCACCCACAGCAGCAGCTACCCGCAGCCGGCCATGCTGATCCTTGTTGGCGTCGGGATGCTCCCGCCGCTTGAAGATGTCCTTGACCGTGATCAGCCCTTTGAGCACTCCCTGAGCATCCACAACCGGGAGCTTCTCGATGCGATGCTTCGCCAGGATCCGCTCCGCCTCGTCGAGTCCGGTGCCGACCGGGACGGTGACCAGTTTCTCTTTCGTCATCACGTCCCGGATGGGCTGGTCGAGATTGCGCTCGAACTGGAGGTCGCGGTTGGTGATGATGCCAACCAGGCGTCCCTGGCCATCGACGATCGGCACGCCCGAGATCTTGAAGCGCCGCATGAGCGCGTAGGCCTCGCGGAGCGGCCGGTCGGGCCCGAGTGTGATCGGATTGAGGATCATCCCGCTTTCGCTGCGCTTGACCCGGTCGACCTCGGCGGCTTGACGCTCCACCGTCATGTTCTTGTGTAAAACGCCGATGCCACCCGCGCGAGCCATGGCGATCGCCATGTCCGCCTCGGTCACGGTGTCCATGGCGGCGGAGATCAGGGGGATGTTGAGGGAGATGCTGCGGGTGAAACGAGTGACGGTAGAGACCTCGCGCGGGTGAATGGCGGAATGCCGGGGCACGAGGAGTACGTCGTCGAAGGTGAGGCCGAGCTTGGGTCGAATCACGCTCATGTGCACGCTGGAGACATGGTGTCGTTGGCCCCCATCCCTCTATGCACGACGGCCCACCGGCGCCTGCAAGGCGCGGTCGGCGGGCCTGACCTCGATCGATCCATCTCCAACACTAGTGGTGGCTTGCGTTGAAATCAAGCGTCCATGTACTCGCCAAGCGAGCATCGGAACTGAGGGGGTTTACGTAACCTCTGTCTCCCCTCGCTCCGGTCGGGGCAGGCTCTCTGTGCCCTGGTAGTGAATTGTCCGTGCCTGACCCCGTTTCCAGATGAGATACACCGGAACGCCGGAGGCTACGATGAGCAGGCCCGGCCAGGTGTAAAGCGGGCGATAGATGAGCAGCACCACCATGATGCTCAGCACCGCCAGCATGTACAGTGCGGGAAGAGCGGGGTAGCCGAAGGCCTTCACCGGCCGCGGAAGGTCGGGACGGGTGCGCCGCAGCCGGAAGAGCGCGAGGGTGGTCAGGAAATAGAACACCAGGGCGGCAAAGATCACGTACTCGAGGAGCTGCCCATAGGTGCCGCTGATACAGAGCACCATCGCCCAGAATGCCTGGGCGATGAGTCCAAACACCGGTGTCCGGTAGACTGGATGGAGCTTCCCGGCGCGGTCGAAGAACAACCGATCCCGGGCCATGGCGTAATAAACCCGCGGGCCCGAGAGGATCAGGCCGTTGTTGCACCCGAACGTAGAGAGGAGAATGGCGACAGCCATGATGATAGCCGCTCCAGCGCCCAGAGCGACTTCGATCGCGGCCGTCCCTACCCGGTCCTGGGCGGCGTACTGGAGGCCGCGCGCCAGAACGTCGGACCCGTTGGGATCGCCATAGAAGGGTAGGATGTTCAGGTACGCCACGTTGCAGAGGATATAGAGCAGACTCACCAGCCCGGTGCCAATCGCGAGTGCCCGGGGCAGGTTCTTCGTCGGATCCCGCACTTCGGCCGCGGCAAAGGTCACGTTGTTCCAGGCATCGGCGGAGAACAACGAGCCGACCATTGCGGCACCGATGACCGGCAACACCGCGAGCGTCCAGTCGGCGGTACCCCAGAAATTGGAGAAGTTGGCTGCGGCAATGTCGGGCTGGCGAAAGAGGGTGAGCCCGAAGAGCACCAGTGCGGCTAGCGCGCCGATCTTGGCGACGCTGAAGACAGTCTGGACTGCCGCGCCCAGGGTGACGCCGCGGATATTCAACAGCGTGAGCGCCGCGATCATGATCATCGCGACTACTCGCTGCGGGGAAAGCCCCAGTTGTATCGCATCGGCCGCGCCAGGGAGATGAATCTGCCCCAACGGCAGGAAGACGTCGGGCGCGACGCCGGGGACGAGGACGCTCAAGAAGCGACCGAACGCCACCGCAACAGCGGCAATGGTTCCGGTCTGAATCACCGTGAACAAGGTCCAGCCGTAGAGGAATCCGGCAGCGGGTGAGAGCCCTTCACGCAAGAAGACGTACTGGCCGCCCGCGCGAGGCATCATGGCCGCGAGCTCGGCGTAGGCCAGCGCGCCCGTCACAGTCATCGCGCCGGTCACCACCCACACCAGCAGCAGCGCCCCGGGCCCCCAGGCAGACACCTGGCGCCCGATATCGGCCGAGACGATGAAGATCCCCGAGCCGATCATGGACCCGACCACCAGAGAGATTGCGGCCAGCGGCCCTATACCCCGGATGAACTCGGAAGGCGGGGAGGTTTTGGGTGCGACTTGAGTTGGTGCGGCCATGGTCCTGAATTGGTTTGAGGTAGCTGTCATCCTTCGCGGTGCTCAGGGCAACGAAGCGAAGGCATGACATCTGTCTCAGGGGGAGCTGGTCCGTATCTCAGGTGGCGGTATGGGCTGAGGCTCCTCTGGAACCTCCGGCTTCGACCTCGTCTCTGCCGCTTTGACCGCTTCCTCCACCACCGCCTGGCCCGCCGCCGCCAGTCCCTTCATGACCTTGGCCGCGCTGTCCATGAGGCCCATCGTCCCGCTGATAGCCTGAATGGGTAGCTTGCCGGCGCGCATGGTGTTTTCCACGGTCGCGGTGATCTTGGCGAAGATGCCGGTCGGCTGCGATCGCTCGGCGTACTTGCTGTTGAGAAACTCTGCGTAATCGAGGACCTGGTAGGCCTTCTCGTCATCGAGTGCTTCGAGGAGGCGGTTGATGCGTTGTCTCAGGAGATCGTTCATGGTAGTCACGAGTCACGAGTCGCGAGTCGCGGGTCATGGGCTGCAAATTGGGGGAGTGATGCCAAACGAAATCTAGCATCCGGGGCCGTGACTCGTGTCTCTCGACTCGCGACTACTCCACCCGCGACACGAACTCCACCACCGGTGTCGTCAGATACTTGGTTCTGGCCGCCTTGATGTTTACCCGGAGCGTCAGGTCCTGCAGTGGAGGCAAGGCCCGGAACTCCGCGGCCTGAGCCTCGGTCACGGTCACATACACGAACCCGGGCTCCGGCAGCGGCCCTCTGGTCAGCAGATAGGTCTGGCCTCGCGGCATCTCGGTTCGCAGCTCATCGGCAGTCTGCACCGAGATCACCTGAAGCCTCCATTCGACCATCTTGCCCAGGTACCGCGCCGGTTCGGACCGGACCTCGGCCGCCGTGATACCAGTGAGAGCGCCACCCGCTGACTCCTCGAGATCGCTCTCCCGAACCCAGCCCTCGACCTGCACCCGGACCCATTCACCGGTGCGGCCAAGCACTCTCGTGGGTGCACCAGGCTGGAGGGTGCCGTACTGCCCCCCCTGGGGAGTGGCATAAACCGAAGTTGCCCTCGCGACTGCCGCCCGCTCCGAGTCGGCGGGGAGCTTAGCCAGGGGCGGAGGAACGGCCGCGGCTGCCGGAGAGGATGGGGGCAACAGAACGGCCGGGGTATCGGCAGGAGCAGGGAGACTGATCGCATCGCTGGGCACCCACCCTGCTCGACTGACGTGAGTCCACCCACCCTGGGTCTCCAGTTTGCGGAGGAGAGCTCCGGCCCGAACCCGGCCAACCACCTCGCCGTTCGGCGATTCCCGAATGTTCTCACCGTTCGCGGCGGTCACCACCAGATCGAAGCCATCCCGCTGAGTGCGGGCGGTGGAGCTGCTGAAGATCCACCCATCCACGACGACCTCGTGCCAATCGCCCTTGGCTCCTCTGGCTTCGACTTCGGTGCCGGCTGGGAGGGAGACCAGCGGAACGCCATCCGGCTCCTTGCGAAGGCGGGTGTCAGTCGAGATCTCGCTCAGGTCTTGGGCGTGGAGCGGGGGCGTGAGCAGTAGAAAAACCGTGGCCGCGCAGGCTGGAAGCCAACGCAGGCCGGGACTAGATTGCGGCGCGTAAATCACAGTGGCGCATTGTAGAACACGCGGAGACCCATGTCAAACGGAAGCGCTCCCCGGGTGGTCCTGCTGGTGCTGGACGGCTGGGGCTACCGGCCGGAGCGCGAGGGCAACGCGATCGAGTTGGCCTCCACCCCGAACTGGCAGCGACTCTGGCGTTCCTATCCCCGCACGCTCCTCGAAGCGAGCGGCCTCGCGGTGGGCCTCCCTGAGGGACAGATGGGCAACAGCGAGGTCGGCCATCTGAACCTGGGCGCAGGCAGGGTGGTACCGCAGGATCTGGTCCGGATCTCCCAAAGCATTCAGAGCGGCGATTTTTACCAGCTCGAGCCCCTGGTGCAGCTCTGTGCCGGCCTCCGCCAGAGCGGTGGTACCCTGCACTTGGCGGGGTTGCTCGGCCCCGGCGGCGTGCACGCGCTCGACCGCCATCTGCTCGCCTGTGTCGAGCTCGGGATGCGACAACGCGTGCAAGCCATCGCGATCCATGGTTTTTTGGACGGCCGCGACACCGCCCCCACCCTGGGGGCAGAGGTAGTGCGAACGCTGCTCATGGACATGCGCCGGATCGCCGGGAGCAAGGTGGATGTCGCGTCTCTTACCGGCCGCTACTACGGAATGGACCGGGATCGGCGCTGGGAACGCACCAGGCTGGCCTATGATGCCATGGTCTACGGGCTGGGCATCCCGGTCGAGCATCCGGTGCTCGCCATTCAGGCCGCCTATCAGCGGGGGGAGACCGACGAGTTCATTCAGCCCCGCGTGCATGTACGGAACGGCGTTCCGGTTGCGACGATGCGCGACGGTGATGGGGTGTTGTTCTTCAATTATCGAAGCGATCGGATGCGCCAGATCGTCGCGGCGCTTGCCGTGGATGGATTCGAGGGGTTCCCCGTCCGAAACCGTCCCCGGCTTTCCTGCGTCACCATGACCCAATACGATCAGACCTTCGCCATCCCTCAGGCGTTCCCGCCGTTCAGCCTGGCCCGCATCGTCGCCCAAGTGCTCGCGGATAACGGACGCAGCCAGTTCCGCACCGCCGAAACCGAGAAGTATCCCCATGTCACCTATTTCTTCAATGGGGGCTATGAGCCGCCGTATCCTGGAGAGGAGCGGTGCCTGATACCTTCCCAGCGCGTAGCCACCTACGATCTTGCGCCGGAGATGAGCGCCGTGGGAATTACCGACGCCCTCTGCCGCACGATCGAGAATGGGACCCATGACTTCGTCCTCTGTAACTACGCCAACGCCGACATGGTCGGCCATACCGGAATCCTGCCCGCGGTGGTGCGTGCGGTCGAGACGGTGGACGGCTGCCTGGCGCGGGTGCTCTCGAGCGCGGAGCGGGCCGGCGCCAGCGTCCTCATTACCGCCGATCACGGCAACTGCGAGATGATGATCGACCCGGTGACGGGCGGAGTCCACACCGCGCACACCACGAACCCGGTTCCCCTGGTGGCCGTGGGGACCAACGCGGCATCCCTCCGAGCGGGAGGGTCCCTGCGGGACGTCGCGCCGACGGTGCTGGGCCTCCTCGGCATCGAGCCGCCCCCCGAAATGACCGGGCGAGATCTCAGAGTGGGCGATTGATGAAGGCGGCTCGAGTGGTCGGGCTGAGGGTACTGGGGCTCTGCGGTGTTACCGCGTCATCCCTGGCTGCCCAGGTAGGTCATCCGCCCCGCTCTTCACCGTACCACGACATCCGGAGGGGCCACACGTTCACCCTGACTGGCGGCTATCTCTCCGGTGACGGCGGCCGCTTCGGCATCGGGCCGCACAGCGGCGCCGTCTTCGGAGGTCGCTACGACATCCGCGCGTCCAGGGCCATCCAGTTTGGCATCGGCATTGCGCGAGGCAATCTCGAGAGGTTTATCGTAAATCCCTTCGTGCGTCTGGCCGACCGCCGGACCGGTCCGGTCAAACAATCGGCCACATTCGCCGAGCTCGATCTACAGTTTAACGTGACCGGCGGGAAGAGCTGGCACGGGATCGCTCCCTATGTCGCGGTCAGTGGGGGGCTGGCGTTCGCCGGCAGCACGCCGGCCGATACCAGCGGCTATGAGTTCGGGAAAAAACTCTATCTGGCCCCCGCGGCCGGCATCCGGCTCTTTCTCAGCGACCGGCTCCACCTTCGTGCCGAAGCCCGGGCCACCTTCTGGAAGCTGCGGTATCCCACCACATTTCAGCAGGAGCCCGTGGAGGAGCCGGGGACGCCGGATAACCCGAACGCCGTGATTACCGGAAACAACCTGATCGAGTGGACCACCAGCTCCTGGCTACAGGCGGGGCTGGGATACTCGATCTCCCCCTAATGGCGGTGTCGCTGACTCGCACCGTGGGTTTCCACGCCCTGCACCGGTACTACCGGCCGGAGTGGAGCGAGGTGCGAAACCGGGAGGTGTTCGGGTCCCTGGCGGATCCGTCGGGACACGGGCATGACTATCAGTGCGCCGTCACGGTGAGTGGTTCGGTGAACGAGAATGGGATGATCCTTGATTTAACGTTGCTCGACCGGATCCTCAGTGAAGAGATCCTGAAGCCGTTTGCCGGGAAGCACTTCAATCTCGATGTCCCGGCTTTCGCCTACGGCCGCCAGCTCCCGACCTGCGAAGCCATTGCCGCCTACGTTTTCCCCCGCGTTGCCGTTCGGCTGCCGGCCGGTGTCGTGCTGGAGCGGGTGCGCATCATGGAGGACCCGACGCTCTATGCCGACTGCACCGGAATCGCCTGAACTCATTCAGCCTTCGAAGCGTGGCGGCCGGATGTCGGAGCTCGCCGCGGTCGAGGAGGTGCCCGTGTGGCTGCAGGTAAATGGTCACCCGGTGGTCACCTGGATGTGCACCCCCGACCTGCTGGAAGAGCTGGCGATCGGCTGGCTGCACGGAGAGGGCTATATCGATCGGATCGAGCAGGTGCACCTCAGGCCCTGCGCGACCGACCTCGGCTTCTGGGCGGAGATTCCGGAAGAGCGCTTCGCCGCGGTGCAGGCCGAAGGGCGGCGGCCTGTGTTGGCATCGGGGTGTGGGGCCGTCTCCACTTTTCTCGCGGACCCAGCCACGGTCGAGGTCAGACCCGCCCGGGGCCCGGTCCCAGAATTGGAGCAGCTCCGGGGACTCTTCAAGGCGTTGTTCGCGCTGGGTGAGCGGTACAAGGATACCGGTGGAATTCATGCGGCCGCCCTGGTTGACGATGCAACGCCCTCACTCCTCGCCCATGCGGAAGACATCGGACGGCATAATGCGGTGGATAAGACGCTCGGTGCCGCGTTGCTAGCCCGCCGCCCGGTAGAGGGCCTGGGACTCCTGGTGACGGGCCGTATTTCCGCGGAGCTCGCGTTCAAGGCTGCCCGCGCCGGGCTGGCCTATGTCGCCACCCCATCGGTCCCGTCGACCCTTGCAGTCGAAATCGCCCGGCGGAGTGGTATGGTGCTGATCGGGCGGGCGGTCAGCGGACATCCTCAGCACCATGGGGCCATTGGTCCGGGCGTTCCCTGACCGAGCCAGGCTGGGCGGAGCTAGTCCGTACTGCGCGACGCATCGCCGTCGTCGGTCTGAGCCGCAAGCCTGAGCGGCCCAGCCATCGGGTGGCGGCGTATCTCCAGCGGGCCGGCTATACGATCATACCGGTGCATCCAGTTAGCGGAGTGACGCTGGGCGAGCGAGTGTATTCCGACCTGCGCTCCGCGGCAGCCGGAGCGGGACCGATCGACATCGTCAACATCTTTCGACGCTCGGAGCATATCCCGGCGTTGCTCGACGCCCTGCTCGAGGTTCGCCCCCCTCTGGTCTGGATGCAGCAGGGTATCCGTCATGACGAGGTTGCCCGGCGCCTGGAGGAGGCCGGGATCACGGTCGTGATGGACCGGTGTCTGGCGGTAGACCACCAACTCCTGGGAGGCTGATGCACGTTCGAGAGCTTGCCTGCATCGCCTTCCTGATCGGAGGCGGCGGTGGTTCCTCGCTTGTATGGGCCCAGCGTACGGGCGACCAGGCCCGGCTGATCTTTACGGTGTCCCTTGGCGCCGTAGGTGGCAGAGAACTCTGGTCGGTCGGCCCCCAGCCGGTGCAGTTCACCACCCCGACCGACTCACTCGCCCTCGGGCGGCGCATTCGCTCGAATGTTGCGGTCGGTTTCAGCGGTTCCTACTTCGGGGGTGAGCACCTCGGCTTAAGCCTCGATGGGTTCCTCGTCGGGCTCGGGTTCGAAGACAGCTGCCGGCAGGTCTTCTCGTCGGGATCCGGCAGCGTGGCTGCCGCCTGCGATTGGATCCAGGGAAACACGAAGCCCGCCACGACAGTCATGCTCTCCCTCGGGCCGATCTTTCGATTCAACAGCCGCAAGCTTTTCTCCCCCTACGCCCGGCTGAACGCCGGCTTCATTTTCAGCACCCAGAGCTCGTTGCGCACCATCGGTCGGTTTCCCGGCGACTCTGGTTTGGTCGATCTCATTATTTATAGCGATGAGCATGATTCACGGGTGGAACCGGCGCTCGCGCTGGGGGCGGGATTCACGGCTGCCATAGCCAAGGGCTATCAGCTTCGCTGGGAGGTGCGAGACAACGTGGTCGGGGTTCAGCGGGTCACCGGGCCGACGCCGCAATCGGGGCTGGTGCCGCCGCACGAGCTGGACTACAAGCATCTCATCAGCATCACAGTGGGGTTTGACGTAGTGCTGGAGCGCAGGCGGGGACGGCGATATTGAGGCAAGACGGGGTTCGAGGGGCAATCTTGGCTGGCGGGGGGGCCACCCGGTTTGGGGGAAGGCCCAAAGGGCTGGAGCTGGTCGGAGGCGAACGCATTCTGGACCGCCTCGTACGTACCCTCGAGGGCGCGCTGGGCGACCCGCCGCTGCTGGTGGCCAACGCGGCGGACGCGGGAACCTGGCGGCCCGACCTCCGCACCGTGAGCGATCTTCGGCCCGGCTTCGGCGCGCTCGGGGGGATCTACACCGCCGTCGTATCCGCTCCGGCGCCGGTGGTATGCGTCGCCTGGGACATGCCGTTCGTCTCCGAGTCGCTCATTCAGGCCCTCGCCGAGGGGCTGGAACAACATGACGCCATGCTCCCTCAGAGCGATGGACGCCGTGGAGTCGAGCCGCTCTGTGCCGCCTATGGTCCCGCCTGCCAGGAGGCGATCGAATCCAGTCTCGAAGCGGGCGACCTCCGCGCCATCGGCTTCCACTCCAGGATTCGCGTCGGTATCCTCCCGTTACAGCAGGTGCGGACTCTCGCGGACCCGGACCTGCTGTTCTTCAACGTGAACACCGCGGACGATCTCGCGAAAGCGGACGACCTGTGGCGTCGACACGCATCATCTCCATAATCGGCCGAAAGAACGCGGGAAAGACGACACTCGCGGTGGCTCTGGCGAGTGAGCTGATGCGCCGGGGACACCGCGTCATGACCATCAAGCACGGGCATCATCCCGCGGATGCAGACCGTCCCGGAAGCGATACCTGGCGCCACTTTCACGAGGGCCGGGCGGAACGGGTCCTCATCTCCTCGCCCGACCTCCGCGTGCTGTTCGAGCGAAGCCCGGATACCTACGACCCTATAGGTCTGGCGCGGCAGTACATGACCGGGGCCGACATCGTGCTGACCGAAGGGTTCAAGGCAGCGTCACTCCCCAAGGTCGAGGTGTTTCGCCCCGCGGCCAGCCGCCTGCCGCTTTACGACCCGGCAGCTCCGAACGCCGACCAATGGGTTGCGGTGGTCACCGACGATCCAGAGTTCCAGGCGGACTGCGCGGTTCTTCACTTCTACGACACGGTCTGGCTGCAACTGCTCGCCAACCTGGCCTGGGAGCATTCGCTGGTCCTGGACCAGTGAGCGAGCCGCTCAGCGCCGCCGAGGCAGCCAGACGGATCCTGGCGGACCTACGGCGGCAACCTGCCCTCCGGGTCCCTCTGGATGACGCGCTCGACAGCGTGCTGGCCGAAGACGTCGTGAGCCGGCTCAACATCCCTGCCTGGACCAATTCGGCCATGGATGGCTACGCCGCCCGGGGCGAAGATGTGCGCGGGGCCACCGAAGCCCGCCCGGTGCGGCTCCGGGTAGTAGAGCACCTGCCGGCAGGACATTTCCCTACTCGAACGATCGGGTCAGGCGAGTGCGCCAGGATCTTTACCGGTGCGCCGCTCCCTCAAGGCAGCGATAGTGTGATCCGGCAGGAGGACACGGACGGCGGAGCGGAAACCGTTGCCATTGTGAAGGATCGTGATGTCGGCGTGAATATCCGGCGGGTCGGGGAAGACATCCGTGAGGGAAGTACCGTGCTCATCGCCGGAACCGAGTTGGGCCCGGCGCAATTGGGGGTGCTGGCCTCGCTCGCCGTCGCCCATCCGCTGGTTTACCGCCGGCCGCGCGTAGCCATCCTCGGCAGCGGAGACGAGATCGTAGACGTAGACCAACCGGAGGAGATCCTCAGCGGCCGGAAGATTGCGAGCAGCAATACCCACACACTGGTCGCCCTGGTACGCCAGGCCGGCGGCGAACCGATCAATCTGGGCATCGCCGGCGACACTCCGGAAAGTCTCCAGGCTCACCTCACGCGCGCCTTGGACTGTGATCTGCTGGTGACGACCGCCGGCATCAGCGTCGGAGAGCACGACTACGTTCGCGCGGTGCTGGAAGGGCTGGGCGCCGAGCTTCGCTTCTGGAAGCTTCGAATGCGTCCGGGAGCGCCGGTCGGGTTCGGGTTGCTGGGCCAGATGCCCTGGATCGGCCTGCCGGGAAACCCGGTAAGCACCATGGTTACCTTCGAGCTCTTTGTGCGTCCCGCCATCCGGAAGATGATGGGTCACCCTTTACCATTCCGCCGAACCGTCCCGGTTCGTGTCGCCGAGCCGATCAGCGTCAAGCCGAGGCTGCAGCACTTTCTGCGTGGGGTGGTGAGCGAGGGGGCCCGCGGGCCGGAGGCGCGGCTCACGGGGCCCCAGGGCTCGGGGATCCTCACCTCAATGGTGCTGGCGAACGCACTGCTGGTCGTTCCGGAGGGTCAATTCGACACGCCCGCCGGCGCGATGGTGCAGGCGATCAGGCTCGACGATCCGGTGCATCAGAGCCAGCCCGGGTTCTGAGCCGGCGCTCGGCTCCCCGGTTGCGCCCAGCCTCGCCCTTACCCCTCCTCTAAGTCGTCTCTCCATCGAGCGTTGTCCCAGGTGATTCCGGGGTGATTCCCGCGTGAGCGCCGCCCGTATACTCGGCCTGTCATCGAATGCGGCACCTCACTCACGCGCACCGGGACCCCGTCCCAAGGAGACAAGATGTTCGCCCTCAAGTCCCGGGCCGCCATGGTGCACCAGCGCCGCTCCGTGCTTGCCCTGCTGCTCGCCTTTGCGGTCACCCTGTCGCTGGCAGCCTGCGACGGAGCCGATGACCTGCTCGCCCCTGCGACTGACCCTGCCCCGAGCGAAGCCCTTTCGTCGGGCGCCGTCCTGACTCTCACCACGGGGCAGCGGATCGCCTTCCTATCGTATCGGAACGGACACCCCGACATCTACAAGATGGACCCGCAGGGGAACAACATCGCGCCGCTCACCAATTCCGCGGATTACAAAGAGGAGCCTGCCTGGTCCTACGACAACAAGCATATCGCGCTGGTGCGCCTGCGGGTGAACGGGAACGCGGCGGGCCTCGACATCTACATGATCGACGCGAACGGCAGCAACGGACACTGGGTCCGGCCCACCCCATTCCCTTATCCACTGCAAGAGCCCTCCTGGTCCCCCGACGGCTCGCGCCTCGTGCTGACCGTGGGAATAGGGGGCATCTCATACATCGGGTGGATGGACGTGGCCACCGGCCAAGTCGGCCTCTTCAACGCCATCTCGGGTGGAGTGATGGGCTGGCGGCCATCGTACGATGCGACCGGCCACAGGATCATTTATGTGGGCAAAGATTCGAAGACCATCGAACAGATCAATCCCGACGGGACCGGTCACAAGGTTCGTATCTCGTCGGCCACTCCGCTTCGCGATCCGGCCTTCTCACCGGATGGAAAGAAGATCGCCTTCAGCCGATTGGTCGGGACTGGCAATAACTATGAGCTCTTCGTGAAGAACTACCTGGACGGCTCGATGAAGCGCCTCACCACGTCCTCGGCATACGACATGGGGCCGACCTGGTCGCCGGACGGCTCCAAGATCGCGTTCGCGAGTCGGCCAACGGCCGGGAAGTTCCAGGTCTATACCATAGGCTCCACTGGTGGGCCATCCACCCGGATCACGCATACGTCTGTCGAGGAGGGCAGTCCGGCGTGGTCGCATTAGGCGCGGGCTGAGGAACACGCGGCAGGCGTGAGCACAGGATACTGCTGAGATCGAAGGGGCCGACCACTGGAACAGGGAAGGTACCATGTCCAAGCAGATCGAGATCGGTTTCGGCATCGGCACGGCGACCTGGGCGCAGTTCGACTCCCCTCTCAGCCTGTGGATCGCGATCTGGCAGCGACAGATCGTCTACGGCATGGCTTGAGCGGTCTTCCGCTCGACAACGACCCGCGCATGAGCCGCGGCTTCCACCATCGCAAGGAGGAGTGACCATGAAAGTCGCGAGCAATCCAGGAACGTTGACCCCGGATCAGATCGAGCTGGTTCGGGCCACCTGGAATCAGGTGGTCCCGATCGCCGATACCGCGGCGCAATTGTTCTACCAGCGATTGTTCCAGTTGGAGCCGGGGGTGCGCCGCCTATTCGGACGCACCGACATGGAACAGCAGCGCCGGAAGCTGATGCAGACACTGGCAGTCGCAGTGGCGGCGCTGGACCGGCTGGAGACTCTCCGGCCGGCGTTGGAGGGTCTGGGCCGCCGGCATGTCGAGTACGGCGTAGAGGACCACCACTATGAGTTGGTGGGCGCGGCGTTGCTCTGGACCCTGGAGCAGGGGTTGGGAAACGAGTACACCGACTCGGTGCACGACGCCTGGACCACGGCCTACGGCACCCTTGCCGCCATCATGCGCGCCGCGGCCGGGCCAGGACAACAAGCAGCCTGAGGGGACCTCCGTGCTCGGTCGTTGAGGGAGCAGCGGCGTCCGATTGACCGGGCACCCGGGGCCGGGTAGCTTTCTCTCACTAGAAGGGGAGTAGCTTATCCGCCACCAAGGCGGACGGATGGATCGTCAAGACTGTTCGCCAGTGGCGAGCACGGTCCATTCGGGAGGCCGCAGCGGGCCTTAGAGCGAGACCTTCGTCCACGCGAAAGCGGAGCGGACGGGGTCTCGCTTTTTTTATTAGGCCCCACCAGGAGGAGCTATGAACAACGTAAAGACATTCGTGCTGATGGCCGGGCTGCTGGGTCTGTTCGTGCTGGCCGGGCAGCTGATCGGCGGCTCGAGCGGTCTCATCGCCGCGCTCGTCATCGGAAGCATCTTCAATTTCATCATGTATTTCTTTTCGGACCGGCTGGTCCTCAGGATGTACGGGGCCAAGGTCGTCAGCGCTCAGGAGGCACCGGAGCTCTACGCCATGGTAGACCGCCTGAGGCAGAAGGCCGGCCTGCCGATGCCGACGGTCGCAGTCGCACCCCACGAGCAGCCCAATGCGTTCGCCACCGGGCGGAGCCCGGAGCACGCCGTGGTTGCGGTGACCACCGGCATTCTCAAGTACGTGCCGCAGGAGGAGCTCGAGGGCGTCATCGCCCACGAGCTGGCCCACGTTAAGAATCGAGATATGCTGATCTCGACCATCGCCGCCGGGATCGCCGGAGCGCTCAGCAACCTGCCTTACCTCCTCATGTTCGGCGGCGGTCGAGATGATGAGGGCGGACACCCGTATGCGCAGCTCGCCTTGATGCTGCTCGCACCCATCGGCGCCATGCTGATTCAGTTCGCCGTGTCCCGCCAACGCGAGTTCGAGGCGGACCGGGTCGGCGCGTTGATCCTGGGCCGTCCGATGCCTCTGGCCAAGGCTCTGGTGCGGCTCGACTCACTGGCTCAGCGGATTCCGATGCACGTTGCCCCGGCCGTAGCCCCGCTAGCCCAGGTGAATCCGCTGGCGGCTCAGGGAGGCGCGATCGCAAAGCTCTTCAGCACCCATCCGCCGACGGCGGAGCGGGTGGCGCGGCTCGAGGCGATGGCGCTGGGTCGCTGAGTGGGCCAGCACGACCTGTCGGTCTGGCTCGGCTTCACCGGGCTGGTCGTCGCGCTCCTGATTCTCGACCTGGGGGTGCTCAACCGCCGCTCCCACGTGCTCACGTTCAAGGAGGCCGCGAGCTGGAGCGGCGGACTCGTTGCCATCGCGCTGCTCTTCGGGCTGTTCGTATTATGGCGCGAGGGCACCCAGCCCGCGCTGGAATTCTACACCGGCTATCTGATCGAGTTTTCACTCAGCGTCGACAATCTCTTTGTCTTCCTCCTGATCTTCTCGTATTTCTGCGTGCGCGCCGAGGCTCAGCCCAAGGTCCTGAAGTGGGGAATCCTGGGGGCGATCGTGATGCGGTTCATGATGATCGCGCTCGGCGCGCTCCTGCTCCAACGATTCAACTGGATCGTGTATGTCTTCGGCGGCCTGCTGATCGTCACCGGCATCAGGATGTTCCTTCAGAAGGGCACGCCGGTCGACCTCGAGCGAAATCCGGTGGTCCGTTTGGCCCGGCGGGCGCTTCCCTTCAGCGACTCGTACGACGGAACTCGGTTCTTCACTCGCACAGTGAGGGGGAGGCTGCTGGCCACCCCCCTGCTGCTGGTGCTTCTGGTAGTCGAGTGGTCCGATCTCGTGTTCGCGATCGACAGCATCCCGGCGATCTTTGCGGTCACCCGGGATCCGTTCCTGGTCTACAGCTCGAATATCTTTGCCATCCTTGGGCTTCGCGCGCTGTTCTTCGTCCTCGCCAGCATGTTGGACAAATTCGTGTACTTGAAGCCGGGTGTCGCATTCATTCTGGTGTTCGTCGGTTTCAAGATGACGCTGAGTGCCTGGATTCACATTCCGACGGCGCTGTCGTTGACGGTGATTGTGACCACCCTGGCGGCCGCCGTGATCTTGTCGCTGCGGCATAGCGCGAGGGAAGCACGAATTCCCGCCTGACATCCAAGGCCGCCGGTCAGCCGGCGAATGGTTGTGCTCCGACTCTTACGGGCCAGCGACGCCGCCTCTAGCTTCCCGGACCATGTCAACGTCTTCTCTGCTGTCCCGGCTGGGCCTCGGCCGGCCCGAGCTGCGGGCCTGGGCGATGTACGACTGGGCCGCATCAGCCATGCAGACCACCATCATGGTGGCGGTGTTTCCGATCTACTTCGTGAAGGTGGCTGGCGCCGGGCTGGCAGAGAGTGGCGCGACGCAACGCCTAGCCACCGTGAACACACTCGCGCTCGTGGTGATCGCGCTGCTCTCGCCGATTCTGGGCGCGGTATCGGATTACCGGGGAACCAAGAAGCGGTTCCTTGCGGTGTTCATGCTGATCGGCGTGGCCGCGGTGGTGGGGATGCTCTTCGTCGAGCGGGGAGACCTCGACCTCGCGTCCGTGCTGTTCACCGTCTCGCTGATCGGTGTGGCCGGAAGCTTCGTTTTCTACGAAGCGCTGCTCCCGCATATCGCCCGGCCGGGGGAGATCGACCGGGTCTCTACTGCGGGGTATGCTCTGGGGTATGTGGGTGGCGGCCTCCTGCTCGCGCTGAACCTTGCCTGGATTCAGCGGCCGGACTGGTTTGGGCTCCCTTCCGGGCCGGGGCTCAGTCCATCACAGGCGACGCTACCGGTGCGGCTCGCGTTTGTGTCGGTGGCCGTGTGGTGGGTGACCTTCTCGCTACCGCTGTTCCGGCGGGTACCGGAGCCCCGACCGACCCTCGAGCTCGATGAGCGACGGGATGAGAACCCGGTGAAAATGGCATTCGTCCGTCTGGCGGAGACCTTCCGGGAGCTCCGGAGCTACCGCCACGCCTTTCTGATGCTCCTGGCGTTCCTGATTTACAACGACGGCATCCAGACGATTATCAAGATGGCCACCGCCTATGGTACCGAGCTCGGGATCGGGCAGAATGCGCTCATCGGAGCCATTCTGCTGGTTCAATTCGTCGGGATCCCCTGCTCGTTCCTGTTCGGAATGCTGGCCGGGCGGATCGGGGCCAAGCGGGCGCTCTTCCTGGGACTTCTGGCCTACACGGCGATCAGCCTGCTGGGTTATTTCATGAAGACCGCAACTCACTTCTATCTGCTCGCGGGCCTGGTCGGTATGGTCCAGGGTGGCACCCAAGCGCTCAGCCGCTCGCTCTTCGCCAGCATGATTCCGCAGCACAAGTCGGGCGAGTTCTTCGGTTTCTTCAGCGTCTTCGAGAAGTTCGCGGGCATCTTCGGCCCACTCATTTTCGCGGGCACCATAGCGGTGACCGGCTCGAGCCGGAACGCGATTCTGTCCGTGATCCTCTTCTTCGCGGTCGGCGCGCTGCTGCTCTGGCCGGTCGATGTGGACGAGGGTCAGCGGATCGCTCGTGCGGCCGACGAGGCGACAGTGCGCGTCGCCTAGCCGGCCGTCAGGTGCCGCAGACCATGGAAGCCGGCCCTAGGGCTCGGTGCCCGGCTTCGGCGGGCGGGCAAGCACCTGGATGCTGGAGGTCTGAGCCTGGTTGCTGGCAGTGGCCGTAATGACCGCATACCCCTCTCGACGACCCATGACATTGCCAAAGGACGAGACCGAGGCCACCGATTCATCATTGCTCTTCCACGCTACGGTTATCCCCTGGATAGCATCGCCGTGCTCATCCGTCAGCAGAGCCTTGAGCTCCACCACCTGACCGGGCAGGATCGTCGCCCTGCGGGGGACGACCGTCATACCTCCGCCGACCGGGGGCGGTGGTGGACCGGCCGTGTCGGTGCAGGCACCGATTAGGGCGAGAGCCGCGAAGGCTGCAGCGACTCGTGACATGGTGATGGCGCGCATCATAACCTCCAGTGAAAGCCCCACGCCCGTAGCGCGGTGGTCGCGTCAAAGGCTGAACTGGACATTACGACTCGGTCGTGAATGACGCGTGAATTCACCGCGGGAGTAACCCGCGAGCATCGGTTCGCGCCTCTTGCAGCCCCCAACCCCATTCTCTAGCTTACAGCCACTCGTCAGCCGAAACGTTGCTATGCTGCGCCTTTCCGGATTGCTCACCATGCGTTGTGTCCCGAGCACCGGTGCGGGACATACCCCGGGCAACCAGCGCAAGAGCGGTTCGGCCGGGTCGCCATAGAGGAGCCACGGTTTTCTCACCGACCAGGAGCCCCGCCGCGCCCACCGCTGGCGGGGCGTCTCGTTCATGGATGCGCTGGAGCTGACGCGGGCCCTCGTGGCCCTCGATACCCCGACCGGGTCCGAAGGACCGGCAACCGACTTCCTGGCTGACACACTGCGTCACGCCGGATACCACGTCGTGCGCCAACCGGTCACCGCCGACCGCCAGAACCTTTACGCCTACCGGGAGCCGCCGGCCCTGGTCTTCTCCACTCACCTCGATACGGTTCCGCCATACCTTCCCCTTACGGAAGACGCCGAATCGATCCATGGCCGGGGAAGCTGCGACGCAAAGGGCTTGGCCGCCGCGATGGTGATAGCCGCCGAGCGCCTGGCCGCACGGGGCGAGCAACGCATCGGGCTGCTTTTTCTGGTGGGCGAGGAAAACGGATCGGATGGCGCCCGCGCGGCGGCCCAGCTCACTCCCAAGGGACGCTTTCTGATCAATGGCGAGCCCACCGAAAACCGGCTCTGCATCGGGCAGAAGGGCTCGCTTCGGGTCGACCTCGAGGCCGCCGGCCGCGCCGCGCACTCGGCCTACCCTGATGAAGGTGTGAGTGCAATCGCGGCATTGCTCGACACGATCGATCGGATCCGGCGGCTGCCACTCCCACATGACCCGCTGCTCGGCCAGTCCACCCTGAACCTCGGCCTGATCGGTGGAGGCGTCGCGCCCAACGTGATTCCACCTGCGGCGAGCGCCCAGCTCCTGATCCGGACGGTCGAGCCGACCGAGCCTCTCAAGGCGGCGATCAGGGACCTCCTGACGCCGGGCGTGTCGGTGGAGTTCCCGGTGGAGCTGCCATTCCACAAGGGGGGAGCCGCTCCTGCGGGCTGGGAAACGACTGTCGTGAGCTATGCCAGCGACCTGCCGTTTCTGTCATCCTGGGGCGAGCGATTTCAGCTGGGACCGGGCAGCATCCGAGTAGCTCATACCAGCCACGAGCACATTCGCAAAGCCGACCTGCTCCGGGGCGTGGATCTCTACGAGCGATTGGCCTCCGATCTGCTCGCGGGTGCTCCGGCATGAGCGACAAGATTCCGGTCGCGGTGCTCGGGGCCACCGGAACGGTCGGGCAGAAGTTCGTGCGTCTCCTGGCCGGGCATCCCTGGTTCGAGGTCGCTGCGGTCGCGGCCTCGTCGGCGAGTGTCGG